>DASWDB010000056.1:0-2142 GCA_036395715.1 Actinomycetota bacterium
GCCGCGGGACATCGCCACGCTGGAAGAGCGGCTGCGTTCCCGCTTCGAATGGGGGTTGATCACGGATATCCAGCCGCCTGACCTGGAAACGCGGATCGCGATCCTGCGAAAGAAGGTCAAGACGGACGGGATCAACGTGCCTGACCCACAGGTGCTGTCCTTCGTCGCCTCTCGGATCTCGACCAACATCAGGGAGCTCGAGGGAGCGCTCACGCGGGTGGTCGCGTTCTCCTCGCTTACCGGCCGCGCCCTCTCCGTCGAGCTTTCCGAAGACGTCCTCAAGGACGTCTTCCCCCAGGGAGAGGCGGCTGAGGTCTCGATCCAGCGGATCCAGGAGCTTGTCTCCGAGCGCTTCCAGTTGACGATGGACGAACTCTGCGGCGAGAAGCGATCGCAGAACATCGTCTATCCGCGACAGGTCGCGATGTACCTCTCACGCGAGCTCACCGACTCGTCGCTCCCGAAGATCGGCAAGGAATTCGGCGGCCGCGACCACACGACCGTCATCCACGCAACCTCCAAGATCGCCCGTCTCATCCGTGAGGACAGATCTGTCTACAACCTTGTGCAGGAACTGACCGCACGTGTGAAGCAGGTCCGTTGAGGGTCCGTGCCTGTTGAGAAGCCCACTCTGTCCACCATCTGCGTCCCCTGCAAGAATGGCTCAACCAGGGGCAAGGAGGCGTTCCTCCCCGGTCCCAACAACCCCTATGACTACAACGAGGTTTTAAATGATTGAAACCAACACCGTAATAGGGACGGGGATGAAGGTCGTCACTCAACGCGATGAGCTCGCGCAAAAGCTAGGTGTCGTCGCCCGAGCGGTCTCGACGCGGGCAAGCGTCCAGATCCTCTCCGGTGTGTTGCTCCGGGCCGAAGGCGGCCGGCTGCATCTCGCAGCGACCGACATGGAGCTGTCGCTGCGCTCCTCGCTCGAAGCGCAGATCGACGGAGAGGGCTCGGTCGTCGTGCCGGGGCGTTTGCTGGTCGACCTCGTGCGGCTCTTGCCGGACAACGAGGTCACGATCGAATATCGAGCTGAGGAGAGCGTTGTCCACGTCACGTCTGGCCCGTCGACGTCGACACTCCATACGTATGCCGCAGACGACTTTCCGCGGCTCCCCGATCTGGACGCCGTCGGCACGTTCACGGTCGATCGCGAGTCGCTGCTCGACACGGTCTCACGGGTCGCCCGCTCTGCGTCACGCGACGAGTCGCGCCCGGTGCTGACCGGGATCCTCGTCCGGTTCGAAGGCGGCAAGCTCGTGATGGCGGCGACCGACTCCTACCGTTTGTCGGTGAAGGAGACCGAGTTGAGCGGTGAGGTGCCCGAGCTCGAAGCGATCATCCCTGCGCGAGCGCTTGGGGAGTTGGGCCGGATCGCGCAGGCCGGCGAGAGCGTGGAGCTCGGCGTGCACGAGAACCAGGTGGTCTTTGCTGCAGATGACGTCTGGCTGACCACCCGCCGGATCGACGGACAGTTCCCGAACTACAAGCAGCTTCTTCCGGAGGCCTTGGAGCACGACGTGACGCTGCCGCGCAACGAGCTGCTCGACGTCGTTCGCCGCGTTGGCGTGATGGTGCAGCGCACATCTCCGATCCAGTTGCGGTTCGCCGAGGGAGAGCTGACCGTGTTCGCGCGAACGCAGGACGTCGGCGAGGCGAAGGAGTCGCTGCCCGTGCAGTTCTCGGGCGAACCGCTCGAAATCGGCTTCAACGCCGAGTTTCTCCGTGAGGGCATCGAGACGATGGCGGAAGACGAGATCCGTCTGCGCTTGATCTCGCCGCTCCGGCCCGCGGTGATAGAAGGTGGCGCCGCAGACCCGACGTACCTGATCATGCCCATCAGGCTGCCTGGTTAAGAACGGACCCGGGCGACCTCGCAGGTGTTGGGACGTTTGCAGGGCAAACGGGCGCACGGGCGGAGCCCGCACGCCCTCTACGGTCGGCGTCGCAACGCGCCGAAGAGCAGATCCGGCTGGCGAACGTGACGGGGCGTCTGCAGGGCAAACGGGCGCACGGGCCGAGCCCGCACGCCCTCTACGGTCGGCGTCGCAACGCGACGCCTTGGTGATCATCAAAAAGGTTTCCCTGCGGAACATCAGGTCGTACGCGCGGCTCGACCTTGGCCTCGAGCCCGGT
>DASWDB010000057.1:0-5248 GCA_036395715.1 Actinomycetota bacterium
GGATGTGAACCCCGCCGCCGACGGGCTTCATCACCATCGCCGCCACGAGGTCCGACGAAACGGCAGCAGTGGGGTTGATCCCGAAGAAGATCAGCAGGATCGGCGTCATCAGGGCACCGCCGCCCATGCCCGTCAGGCCAACGGTGAATCCGACGATGGCTGCGGCAACCACGATCCCGAATTGGATATGCACGGCCTCGGCGGCATTGTCCCAGTTCATCGGCGCTGGTACCGTCCGTGGCTGCAGCTGACAAGAGAACTGGAGGCCGCGGGCGCGATTCGCGCGCTCGCGGCCTCTTCCGTTTCAGGAGGACCCGCCATGGAGGGTACGGCTCGACCTCGACCGCGTAGCATCCGCCTGATGGTCGACGCATCGAAGTCGGCGGCCGACGAGCAGCTCTCCGAGCTCGCCCTCACGGAGGAGGAGAAGCTCGTCCTGGCGAAGGTCGCGGACATCCTCCGCAGGATCCAGTTCGGCACGGTCGTGCTGGTCGTGCAGGACGGGAAGGTCGTCCAGGTCGAGATGGCGGAGAAGTTCCGTCTGCGCTGATGGCCAACGCGATCCGCACCCTCGCCGATCTCCCGTCCGCTCCCGCGGAGCCGAAGCTCGCCCTTCGGGACCTCGTGGTCACGCGTCGAACCGCCTCGGGCGAGACCATCACCGCGACCGATCGGCTGAGCTTCGAGGTCGCAACTGGCGAGTTCGTCTGCCTCCTCGGGCCGAGCGGTAGCGGCAAGACCTCGCTGCTCAACGTCCTCGCCGGGCTGGTCATACCGAGCAGCGGTGAGGCCCTGCTGGACGGCCGTCCCATCACCGGCCCCGGGCCCGATCGGGCCGTGCTCTTCCAGGAGCCGGCGCTGTTCCCATGGCTGTCCGTCCGGGGGAACGTCGAGCTCGGTCTCGAGCTCATCGGCGTGCCGGCATCCGAACGCCGAGACGTCGCACAGCGATGGCTCGCGAACGTGCACTTGGAGCGCTGGGCCGACGCGCAGCCCCACGAGCTGTCGGCAGGGATGCGACAGCGCGTAGCGCTCGCCCGCGCGCTCGCCGCGGACCCCGACATCTTGTTGGGCGATGAGCCGTTCGGCGCCCTCGACGCGCAGGCGCGCGAACTGCTGCAGCGCGAGGTGCAGCGCGTGTGGGTGGAATCGGAGAACCGGAAGACCTTCCTGTTCGTCACCCACAACGTTCGTGAGGCGACGCTCCTCGCCGATCGCGTACTCGTGATGTCGGCGGCGCCCGGCCGCCTGTTGGAAGAGTTCCGGATCCATGCACCGCGCCCGCGAGATCTCGACGACGTGTTGATCGCGAGGGTCGTCTCCGAGATCCACGCGCTCTTGATGCAGGAGGTGGATGCGAGTGTCGCGCGCGAGATGGCTCGCTAAGGAGCTCGCCCCTCCGCTCGCCGGTGTGGTCGGCGTGATCGCGATCTGGGCGATCGTCTCGGCCGTCACGGACTCCACGGCGATCCCATCACCTTCGACCGTCTGGTCCGCGTTCCTCGCGGGGATGCGCGACGGCACGTTGCCCGACGCCGCCGTCAAGACCCTCATCCGGCTCGCCTTCTCATTCGTCGTCGCCGTCGCCTTCGGGACCGCTCTCGGGCTGGCGCTCGCGCTCAACGAGTTCGCGCGACGGGCGATCAGGCCGATCGTGGTGGCCCTCCAGATCACCCCGTTCGTCGCGTGGGTGCCACTCGCCGTGATCTGGTTCGGCGCGACCGAGCGAGCGGTCGTGTTCGTCGCGATCGTCGGGTCGTTCCCCTCGATGACGCTCGCGACGCTGCAGGCGATACGCCAGGTGCCGCCGCTCTACGAACGCGCCGGCCGGACGCTCGGTGCGCGTGGATGGTCGCTCTACCGCAAGATCATCGTGCCGGCCGCACTCCCCGGTGTGATGGCTGGTCTCCAGCAGGCATGGGGATTCGCCTGGAAGGCATTGATGGCCGGCGAGCTGATCGTCGCGGCGGCCCACGCGGGGCTCGGGCACTTGCTGGACCCGCGCCGAGGTGCGAGTGTCCCGACCCTGTTCGCTGCCCTCGCGGTGATCGTCGTGATCGGGGTGGCGGTCGATTACTTGCTGTTCGGCCAGCTCGACCGGAGGATCCGGCGCCGGCGGGGGCTGCTGGTCGAGACCTGACCTACCCCGTGGTCGATCAACGCTCGAACGGGTTCTCCGGCGTCAGCAGCTCCACCCGAACGGGCGAAGCGAGGTCGCGGAACCGATCGCCGTCCGTTCGGGAGCCCACCACGAACCCGTAGTGCATCGGCACGGCGATCGTCGGCTGGATCACCTTCGCGAGTTCCGCCGCCTCATCCGGCCCCATCGTGTACGGACCGTCACCGATCGGCAGGAAGGCAACGTCCGCGGTGACGGTGTCGAGCTCGGGCACGTGGTCCGTGTCGCCGGCGTGGTAGTAGGTGCCGCCTCCGAGCTCGAGGATGTAGCCGACCCACCGGTTCTCCTTCGGATGCGACCGGAGGCGATGCGGCACGATGTTGTAGGCGGGCACGGTGGCGAAACGGAGGCCGCCCACCTCGTGCGACTCCCCCGGAGCGACCGGGGTCACGTCGCCGCTCAGCTCCCTCGCCACGTCGTGCGGTGCGACGAGCTTCGTGGATGTGGTCGCGAGGCGCTCGATCTCTTCCGGCTGGAAGTGATCCTGGTGCGCGTGCGTGATCAAGATGATGTCCGCCGGGGGGGCATCGGTGGGTGTCCCCCACGGATCGATGTAAACCGTTCTCTGGGCGTCTCGCCACCGGAGCGCCGCCTGCCGGAACCAGGTGATGGGCTCGAGCATGCCGTCTCCCTCCCAACCGGGAACGCCCCGGTAGTCTGGCAGGCCATGGTCGAACGGGTTGGGCGGGAGCGCGCGACGGGTGCCCGCGCCGCCGCCTCCTTGCTGCGGCGGAACCGTGACTTCCGGCGACTGTTCCTCGCATCGGTGATCTCGCTCGGCGGCGACTGGTTCCTGTTCGTCGCGCTGGGCGGCTTGGTGATCGAAGTCACGGGAGAGGCCTTCGCGGTCGGCGTCCTGATCATGGCGCAAGAGCTCCCCGTCTTCCTCGCGACCCCGTGGGCAGGGTGGTTGGCCGACCGCTTCGATCGTCGCCGTCTGATGATCGCGTGCGACATCGCCCGAACGGCCTTGTGCGTCGCGTTCCTCGCGGTCGGGCCGCGGAACCTCTGGCTAGCCTACGTGCTGCTCGCCGCGTTGTCGGTGTTCGCCGCGGTCTTCGACCCCGCGTCGTCGGCATCGATCCCGAACGTCGTGGATCAGAAGGACCTGCCGACCGCCAACGCGTTGAGCGGTTCGCTGTGGGGCACGATGCTCGCCGTCGGCGCGGCCCTCGGCGGCATCGTCTCGACCGTCTTCGGGCGCGACACCGCGTTCATGGTCGACGCGGCGTCGTTCGCCGTGTCCGCCCTTCTGCTCGCAGGGATCCGTCGCCACTTCTCCGAAGACCGGAGCGGCGAGGAACACGTCGGGATCACTCGCGCAAGTATCGAAACGGCTCGCTACGCTCGGCGAGACCATCGCGTTCGGGCGCTGATCTCGGTGAAGTTCGGGTTCGGACTCGCCGCGGGTGTCCTCGCCCTCGTGGCCGTGTTCGCCCGGCAGGTGTTCCACGGCGGCGATGTCGGGTTCGGCTTCCTGATGTCCTGCCGCGGCGTCGGTGCGCTGATCGGTCCGTTCCTCGGCCACCGGCTGGCGGGCCGCGATCACGAGCGGCTGATCCCGACGATCGCGACGGCGCTTGCCGTGTTCGGAGTGGGTTACATGGCGCTCGGCGCGATGCCGACGCTCTGGCTGGCGGGACTCAGCATCCTCGTCGCGCATCTCGGCGGCGGGGCGCAATGGGTGCTGTCCACCTACGGGTTGCAGCGGCTGGTCCCGGACCGGATCCGCGGCCGGATCTTCGCGTTCGACTTCGCGTTGATCACCCTGTCGCTCGCCGTGTCGAGCCTCATCGCGTCAGCGCTCGCCGACGCGATCGGTCCCCGGACGGCCGTGGTGATCGTGGGAGGGTTGGCGCTCGGCTGGGCCGCCCTCTGGTGGTTCCTGACGCGGGACGTTCGGGCCACGCCGATCTTCGAGGGGTGCGGCGAGGCACCGATCGAGCAGGTTGCGCCTCTGACGCTCGCGGTGGAGTAGCGCTAGGACGGCGGCGCGGGCGGAGGAGGAGGCGACTCCTCCGCCGCCGTCTCCGCAGCAGGCCCGGACTGACCACCGAACGTTACGCCCGGCGTCTCGCCGACGAAGTCGACGTGGGGCACGCCCCCCTCGCCGCGGAGCGCCTCGTCGACCTCGAAGAACTGCTCTTCCGTGAATCCGAACGAACGGGCGATCACGTTCGACGGGAACGACTGCACGCGGCGGTTGTAGTCGCGCACGTTGCCGTTGTAGAAGCGACGGGCGGTCTGCAGACGGTCCTCGGTGTTGGAGAGCTCGGACTGCAACGCCAGGAAGTTCTGGTTGGCCTTCAGGTCTGGGTAGTTCTCGGCGACCGCGAACAGCTGCCGGAGGGCGGCGACCAGTGGGCCCTCGGCCGCCGCCTGCTCGGCCGGCGAGCCGGTGGCGGAGGTCGCCATCGCACGGGCCTTCGTGACGTTCTCGAACACCTCACGCTCGTGGGAGGCGTAGCCCTTCACGGTCTCGACCAGGTTGGGGATCAGGTCGTACCGGCGCCGGAGCTCCGTGTCGATGTTCGCCCAAGCGTCACGCACGAGGTTCCGCTGCGAGACGAACCGGTTGTAGCTCGCGATCCCGCCGAAGACGATCAACAGGATTACGGCGAGCAGGACGATCCAGACCCACACGGTGCAGGCTCCTTCCCTCGGACCTGACGTGGTTGTGACCCCGGCAGCTTAGCCCGGGACGGGGTACAGCGAGAACACCACCTTCGGGACGTGGTCGATGAACGCCTTGGCCGTCCCGATGAGCTGGACGAGCTCCGTCGGGGGGATCTTCGGTCCTGCCACGAGCACCCGGTTCCCGACGACCTCGACGCCGTAGTCGGCCCCGTGGTGGAGCAGCCATTGCATCATCCTCGCGTCGACCAGGTCGTTCGCGAACTTGCGGTCGTTCCCGCGAACGTTGAACGCGCGGTTGAAAGCCTCGTCCTCGAACTGGATGTCGTGGAACGAGAGCGCTCCGGCCATGCGCGTGAGGAAGGTCTCGTGACCGATCGAGAGCGCAGGACACGCGGCGGCGATCGGCACGATGGCGCA
The DNA here is from genome assembly GCA_036395715.1 of Actinomycetota bacterium. Lineage (GTDB taxonomy): Bacteria > Actinomycetota > UBA4738 > UBA4738 > HRBIN12 > AC-51. The sequence continues at coordinate 5,234 of DASWDB010000057.1, forward strand.
GTCGAATCGGTGGTA
>DASWDB010000058.1:0-13946 GCA_036395715.1 Actinomycetota bacterium
CCGTCCCGACTCGAGGGTCGCCAGCGCCTCGGTGGCCTCGCCGGTGCCGAACTTGCACGCCGGACATTGCCCGCACGATTCGACGGCCAGGAACCGCGAGTACCGGTACGCGGCCTGGACGATGCATGCGGAGTCGTCGAACACCGCGAACCCACCCGCACCCAGGCCCGAGCCCACCTCGCGCATCGAGTCGAAGTCCATCGGCGTGTCGAGCTCCTCGGGAACGATGACCGTGTTCGATGCACCCGGGAAGATCGCCTTGATCGTTCGACCCTCCGGCGCGCCGCCGCCGGCCTCCTCGACGAGGGCGCGCATCGGCGAGCCGAGGGGAAGCTCGAACACTCCCTCCCGCCGCACGTCGCCGCAGACGGTGAACACCATGGTGCCGGGGGAGTGGTCGGTGCCGTTCGCACGCAGCCAGGCCGGGCCCTCTCGCAGGATGTGCGGCACGTTGGCGAGCGTCTCGACGTTGTTCACGAGCGTCGGGTTGTCGTCGGGTGGGGTCGCGAACAATCCCTGGATGAAGGGTCGCGCGGTGCGCGGGAGCGGCGGCCGCTCCTCGATGACCTCCTCCAGGCCGGTCTCCTCTCCGAAGAGGTAGAGATCCGGGCCGAGGACGATCTCGATGGAGATCGGTCCGAGCGCATCCGCGGCTTGCATCTCCTTCAACGCCCGTCCGAGCGCCTCGATCTCCGGAGCGAACGCCTCCTTCAGGCCGAGGAACGCACGCTCGGCTCCGACCGCGTATGCGGCGATGGCGAGGCCCTCGAGGACCTGGTACGGGTTCGTGCGGAGCAGCGTCCGGTCCTTGAACGTCGCCGGCTCGCCCTCGGCGGCGTTGCAGACGGCGAACCGCGGCCCGGCGCCGACGGACCGGACCGCGCGCCATTTGTCACCGGTGGGGAACCCGGCGCCGCCGCGGCCCCGGAGGCCGCTCTTCGCGACCTCCTCGATCACGGCCTCGGGCCAGGCGCCGAGCGCGATGGCGAGCCCGTGCCCGCCTCCCGCTCCCGCGTACTCCTCGAAGGATCTCGGGGCCAGATCGAGGAGCGGCACGGAACGAACCTACCCGCCGGCGCTCGGTGATCCCTCGCCGGCATCCCGATCCGGTCGCTGGGGCTGCTCCCCGGTGGCACTCCGGCCCCGTACCGCCTTCCCGGCTTCGCTGACCGTGACGGTGACCGCGTCCCCGATCGAGCTCACCGCTCGCCGCAGGTCCTTCTTCGCGTCGTCGTCATTGATCGTCTCGCCGAAGGCCGTGAACGCTCGCCCGATCTCGTTGCCGATCTCACGAGCGGCCTCCTCGATCTTGCGCTGCGACCCCTCGACGGTCTCGCGGCCGGCCCCACCGGCCTGTCGGTAGTGACCGGAGAGACGCCGACCCCACGACGAGACGCGCTCGCCGACCTCGCTCCAGGCTTCCCTCGCGTTCTCCGGCGCGTTCTCTCGCATGACTTACCTCCGTCGGTCGACCTGCCTCCAGCCTACGAGGCTGAGCCTCTTCCGGGGTCGTTCCCAGCGTGCGTTGAGCCGCGGGTGCTTCGATCTGCCCCAACCGATCGTGGCCCACACGACACCGCACGAAGGAGCATCGAGATGATCGCACCGGCATCAACGGCCGACTGGCTGCAAGGGCTGACCATGGCCGCCCTCTTCGGCAGTGTCGCGACGACGTTCGCACGGACGCTTCGTCTCGAGGAGCCGACGTTCGATGAAGGGAACGACCCGAGCGAGCCTCGCGGTTCAGTCCTGGTTGCCGCCCTCGACGCGTAGGTCTCGGATCGACGGCACGAAGTAGTACGCACCCGTGAGCGGGGTCGTGTAGCGCGTGAGGGCATCACGCGTTCCGTTCGTGAGCCCGGCCATGCTCTCGAGCATCGTGCGGAGCGGCCGTTGTTCGGCTGCGAACCCGACGAACATCGTCCCGTGATCGAGCACGGCCCCGTACGGCGTGTTCCGTCGGAAGATCTTCCCGAACACGTCCTGATCCGTGCGCGCGACATGGGAATCGTCGGGCTTGTCCTCCAACTCCGTGCTGTCCGACAGGGTCCGGCCGATCACGCGCTCACGTCGCTCCACCGGCAGCGAGGTCCACATCGCGGCGTCGTGGCGCCACTTCTGCAGGAGCAGGATCGTGCCCCCCGCTCCGGCGCTCCCCTCCGGGACGAGCGCGATGTCGGCGGCGTCAACCAGCGTCGGATTCTCGGATCCGTCGACGAACCCCGTGAGATCGCGATCGTGATGGTACGGCCAGCTCGCGGTCTCCTCGGCGACCGACGCGACCGACCCCAGCTCCCGGATCACGCCGAGCGACCTGTCGAAGATCACGTCGTACGCGCTGCCGGAGAGCCAGACGACGGCGTCGTGCTGCGTCGCGGGCATCATGAACCCGTCGGGTCCGACCACGTCGCGGTCGAAGTCCCGCAGGTCGTCCGGGGTGGCGTGGGGCAGCAGCGCGCGCCAGAGCGTCGGACGGAACCCCATCACGAGGTTGACGCCGCCCATCGTCGTTCGCGGTTCGCGGAGCCCGGCGAGCGCGCTCGCGAGGTCGAGCTCGGCCGCGCCTTCCTGGAGGTCGAACTCCAGATACGCCTGCGAGGAGGTTCCGAGCGCGAAGATCCCTCCCTGCGGCGTGCTCATCGGACGGATGATGGCGGGCCATGCCCGCAACGTCCAACGGGCCTACGGCGCGCCGAGCAACGCACGCTCATCCGCGAGCGCGATCACGAGCTGGCCGGTACCGTTGGGATGGAACGGGGCGGCGTCCCGGAGGCCCTGGACGTAGGGCTGGTCGCTGCACAGACCGTGCCCGGTGAAGTCGGGCTTCACCGAGAGGTAGCCGAAGGTCTTCGCCCCGTCCGCGAGCACCGCGTTGAGGGCGTCCAGCCTGTCGAGGAGGACGGCCACCTTCGCCGGCGTGAGCCCGGTGAGACAGTCCGCGGTCGGCGCGAACGGGGCGTAGTAGAGGTTGATGACGACCTTGGGATCGTCCGGGAGCCCCGTGACCTGGCGGAGCAGCTCGTAGTAGTCGCGTGCGAACGCGGAGAGCTGTCGTTGGAAGAACACGGTCGAGGCTCGATCGTCACACGTGACCGACACGGCGCATAACCGGATCATCGGACCCCAGTTCAGGTCGTTGGCACCGACCCCGATCACGACGGCCGAGGCATCGACCGCCCGCTTCGCCACCGCGAGCTGGGCAGGGATCGAGACGCCGCCGGCCGTCTGCGAGCCGAGGAGGCCGCTGCGGATCGTCGCCCCGCTGCACGCGAGGTTCCGGACGCTCCAGCGGTTCACGCGGCCGAGGAGCACCCCGTACGCGTCCGCGCTCCGACCGCACGCCTGGTCCTCCGCGCTCGGGTCGGGCAACCGCGTGCCGCCGAGTCCCGCCGCGGTCGAATCGCCCATCACGATCGCCTGCACCCCGCGGAGCGGAGGTCCGGGCGCCGCCGCCAGCGGCGGCTGGTCGCTCCGTCCGACGAGCTCTCCCAAGGAATGCACGTCGTGCAGGACGTTCGAGGCGGTCGAGGCGGTCAGCATGATCAGCCCCACGTTGACGGCCTCGACGACGAGCAGGCCGCCGAGCACCGTCACGAGCGTCTTCCTCCAGCTCCACACGTGCCGGCGCCACCCGGCGACCATCCCGAGCAGCAGCAGCGCGCCGACGGCCACGAACGTGATCTCCCACGCGAAGTAGCGCTTCCAGCCGCTCGCGAGCTGGTCGCCGAGTGCCGCGGCCGACCCCGCCCGCGTCTCGGGCGCGAACAGACCGGCGACTTGCTGGTTGAGCGTGATGTCGGTCAACACCAGCCGTGGGCGGACGGGTCCGACGAAGCGAGCCTGCGTCGGGAGGGGTTGCCCGAACAGATCGACCTCGCCCGGTCCCCGGAGGCTCGCGGTCGGCGTGGTCGCGCCGACGGCGACCGTCTGACCGAGGGCCGAGACCGACTGCAGGGGCGTGATGCGCAGGCCGAACGCGATCGAGGCGACCGTGATCACGACCAGCGTCGCGACGCCGGCGAGCACATGCCCGATCCGGCGCGCGAGCGAGCGCGCGCTTCGCGTCCCCTGTTCGTCTGCCATCGCGCCCTCCCGGACGGTTGCCCTCGAGCCTACGAGGGCCTAGCTCGGCGGTCCGGGGCGTCCGCTTGAGCCGGCGCCCTCGCCCGCCACCCCGGAGGCACCGAACGCGATACGGTTGCCCGGATCGATCGGAGGGCCCCATGAAGCGATCGCTCCCGTGACCATCGAGGACGATGCTCGCGCGCGCGCGAAGGATCTCTTCGGTCTCGCGCCGGAGGGGTTCATCGAGGCTCGGGACGCCCTCGCTCGCCGCATCGCCGACGAGGATGAACCCGAGCTTGCGGCGGCGATCAAGAAACTCCGGAAGCCCACGGTCGTCGCCTGGGCGGTGAACACCGCAAGCAGGGAGCGACCGGCCGACGTCGTTGATCTCCTGCGTGCGGGCGACGACCTGCGGAAGGCGCAGGTCGCGGCGATGTCGGGCAAAGGCGCTCAGGACCTTCGGACCGCAACGCAGGCACGCCGGACGAAGGTGGCCGCGTTGGCGGAGGCCGCCCTCGCGGCCCTCGGCCCTCGGGCCGGCGCGCACCGGGACGCGATCGTCCTCACGCTGGAGGCCGCCTCCGTCGACCCGGAGCTCGGGGGTCGGCTCCGCGACGGCACGCTCGAGCGCGAGGCGGCGCCGGGGTCCGGCCTCGGGTCGGCGGGGGGGTTCCAGCTGCTCCAGGGTGGCGACGGAGCCGGCGAGGACGAGGCCACCAGCGAGGCGGATCGAAGGCGGGAGGCGAAGGAGGCCGAACGGGCGGCGGCCGCCGCAGAGCGTGAGGCCGAGCGGGCGGCGCATCGCGCCGAACAGCTCCGCGCGAAGGCCCGCGAGGCCTCGGCCTCGGCGGAAGCAGCCGAGGCCGAGGCACGGCGACTCGCCGACGAAGCGAATACGCTCCGTCGGCGAGCCGCCCGCATATGACGCCCTCCGTCTTCATCGGGACGAGCGGCTGGCAGTACGCGGATTGGCGCGACGCCTTCTACCCCGCCGACGTGCCGACGGCGCGATGGCTCGGCCACTACGCGTCCGTGTTCTCGACCGTCGAGGTCAACAACACCTTCTACCGGCTGCCGGAGGCGGCAACGTTCGACCGCTGGAAGCGGGAGACGCCGGCCGGGTTCGTGATGGCCGTGAAGGCGAGCCGGTACCTCACGCACGTCCGTCGCCTCCGCGAGCCGCGCGAACCGGTCGATCTGTTCGTCTCGAGGGCGAAGTGGTTGGGCCCGAGGCTCGGGCCGGTGTTGCTCCAACTTCCCCCGAACCTTCCCGCGGCGCCCGACCGGCTTGCGGAGACGCTCCAGGCCTTCGGCCGACGTTGCCGCGTCGCGGTCGAGTTCCGGCACCGGTCGTGGCTGACCGATGAGGTGTTCGCGCTCTTGGATCGTTCGAGGTCGGCGTTCGTGCTCGCCGACCGCCCCGGCGCCAGGATCGATCCGGTCGTGACCGGCGGCTGGTCCTACGTTCGCTTCCACCAGGGCACGCGGTCAGGGTCCGGGTACCGGCGCGCCAAGCTCCGCGTCTGGGCCGACCGGATCGCTGCGTTGCCGGCGAAGGAGGTGTTCGTCTACTTCAACAACGACGCGCACGCCGCGGCGCCGCGCGACGCGATGATGCTCCGATCGTTGCTCCACGACCGCGACGTTCGGGTCCTCTGAGCGCTCGAGCCCTAGCCCGTCGGGGCGTCCGGCATGGCGGGTGGAACCGACGGGTCGACCGGAAGCGAGGGAACCGCCGCACCGGCGGCGCGGTCCCAGATCCGGTTGAGATGCTCCTGGATGTAGACGCCGTTCCCGACCGAGACGAACAGCATGATGACGATGGCGAGGGCGGGCTCGAGCTGCGGCTGGATCGCGAGGCGCTGCTCGACCGCCTGCACGTGCTTGGCCGTGTTGTACATCGCGAGGAACGGCGGCACGATGATGATCCACCCGAAGAGGATCGCCATCAGCGAGCGCACCGGGCTGATCGTCTCATCGTGCTCGAACCGACGGAGCTCGTCGTTGATCTGGTAGTACCAGTAGAAGAAGTAGATCCCGAGCGTGATCACCGACAGCCCGAGAACGCCCAAGGGGTTCCGTTTCAGGAACCGTTGCCCCTGGACGGTCACCATCTCCGCCATCACGCACCCCGTGTCGGTCCGCGCATCTCGCGCCGACCTTAGTCGAGCGGCGGGCGCGGGCGACGGAGCCGGGGATCGTGAAGCGATCCTCGAAACGCGATCTCGAGGTCGCACTGAAGTTGACGAGGTGGTCATGCCGATACCTGAGCCGTGCGGACCGAGGGGGCGGATCGGGTCGACGAGCTTCGTGCGGCGTGGGTCGAAGGACCCGAGCCCGAGGCCGATCGGGTGGACGAGGAGCTCGAGGCTGCGTTGCTCGCGTACGCGCACCGCGAGGCGACGCGGTGGGGCGCAGAGCGTTTCGCCGCCGAGTTCGAGCGTCGTGACGAGGAGGAGCGACGCCTGACCGGAGCGGGGTCGCCCCCGCACCGCTACCCCTGGGAGCCCGACGAGGTCGCTCCACCACCCTCCTCGGTCCTTTCGGGACTGGTCGATGCGGCCGTTCACGACCAGGTGATCAGGGCCAACCCCGCCGAGCTGGACCTGGCCGAACCGCCGAGAGTCCGGCACGCGCACGTGCCGCGGCCCGCGCCGCTGGAACCCGAGCCCCGTCGGGCTCGTCGGCGCCGGCGCGAGCGCTCCGTCCCGCAGCGAGCCTCCGTCATCTCCGAAGCCGAAGCCGCGCGGATGTCGCCCGCGGCTCGACGCCTGTACGGCCTCGAGCCGCTCCCTAGCGTCGATCCGCGCCGCGCGTGAACCGCCGGTCCGGGATCAACCACATCACGGCGACGGCCGCGTAGAGGAGATACGCGATCCAGACGCTGACGCTGGCCAAACCCACGCCGGCCGCGTAGAGCACCAGCGAGAGGGTTCCCTTGAGGTCCGAGGAGATGGCCGTCCCCACCAGCGAATCAGGTCCGTTCGCCCGGATGATCGCGCGAACGAGCGCCGAGTACGACAAGGCCGCAGCGAGGGCGACGATGCCGAAGGAGGCCGCCGGGAGCGGCTCACGGTAGAAGTCGTGGAGCCACTCCGTGACCACCGGGATCAAGGACAACCAGAACAGCAGGAGCATGTTCGCCCACATCACGGCGCCGCTGATCCGCGTCGTCGCGCGCAAGAGGTGGTGGTGGTTGTTCCAATAGATCGCGATGAACACGAAGCTCAGGACGTAGATGAACAGGCTCGGCAGCTGGTCGTACACGTCCTTCAGCGATGAGCCTTGTGGCGGCCTGAGCTCGAGCGCCAAGATCGTGATGATGACCGCCATGACCGCGTCGCTGAAGGCCTCGAGGCGGCCGGCACCGACGTCGACCGGTCTCGGCTGCTCCGGATCCCCGCTCACGCCGCGATGATACGGAGAGGCACCGATCACGGCGAGGCCGGGGCCATACTGCCCGCATGGTCGGTCCCCTCCGGGTGAGCCGCTCGATCCTCGTGCCGGAGCGCGAGTTGCGCTGGCGGTTCACTCACGCGTCGGGCCCCGGAGGCCAGTCCGTCAACACCGCCGATTCGCGGGTCGAGTTGAGCGTCGATGTGGCGAACACGACCGCCCTGGGTCCGGTGCAGCGCAAGCGCGCACTGGAGCGACTGGCCGGCCGGCTCGTCGACGGCGTGCTCACGGTCAGGGCTTCCGAGGAGCGATCGCAGCTCCGCAACCGGGAGGCCGCCCTGGAGCGGATGGCCGAGATCCTCGCCGCCGCGGTGGCGCCTCCCCCGCCTCGGCGCCGTCCGACACGACCGAGTCGCCGCGCGGTCGAGCGCCGGATCGCGGCGAAGCGCCGACGCTCGGAGACCAAGCGCCTCCGGCGCGCGGACGACGACTGACGTCCGTCTCAGCCCGGGGGACCGCGGCGCCGTGCGCCCGGCGTCGTGGGCGGCCCGGGTGGGTGCCCCACGGTCGGATCGTGCGCGCCGCGGTCACTGCCCGTGCCGTTCGCACCGGCGCTGCCCTTCGTGTTCGCGCTGCCGCCGCCCGGGGCGTTCGCGCTGCCGCCGCCCCGAGCCTGCGCGTTCCCGCTGCCCTTCGCGCTCCCCGGAGCGTTGCCGGCCCCGGTTGCGTGACCGTTCCCCCTGTCGTTGCCGTGCTGCTGGGGGGACCGGTGGGCGCTGTCCTGGCCCTTGCCCGGACACGTCGGAGGTGCTCCGTGCGCATCGGTGGCCGCATGTTCGCTCGCGGTCCTCGGGTCGGTCTGCGGTCCGGATGCGCACCTGATGTGGACGGAAGCCGGGGCGCCGCCGGTGCCGCCCGGAGTGCTCGTGGCACTGGATGGGGGTCCCGGGGTCGCGCTCCGGGAGGTCGCCACGCTTCGGGCGGCGGTGGGTTGGGGAGATGGGTTCCGCCCTTCGAGGGCGAACGACGCGCCCATCGTCAAAACGATGAGCGCGATCAGCGCCGTCGTGCCCACCAGGATGCGGGTGCTCGTGCGTTGCGCCGTGGAGCTCGGGACGTCGACGGATGCGGGCGGCTCGGTCCGGGCATCGGCATCGTCGTCGGCGAGCTCGACGACCCTTCGATGCCTGTTCCGCCGATCGTCGGCGGCTCGACGGATCGCCGGACCCAGGTCCTCATACATGAGACGAGGGTGCACCCGCCCGGCCCCCGACGGCAGCTGAACGCCGTCGGGCCACAGGACGATCAGCTCCGACGACGGAGCCTTCTGACGAGCCACCGGCGCGGAGGTTGCACTGATGTCGGCGTCGAGGACGATGACGTCCGGTTGCGTGTGCGCGAGGACGCGGGCCAGATCCACGTCGTTCGAGGCGCAACCGACGACCTGGAACCCCTCGCCCTCGATCAGATAATGGAGTGGGCCCGGCGAGTCGAGCTCGGCCAGCACGACCCTGATCACCGGTGATGGGTCAGCGACATCGTGGCGCAGTGGCTCGTTCCTTCTGATCCGATCGTCGTGCACGTTGGGCACCCCCGGACTGCCCCGATCCCCGTCATCTTGCGCCGTCGGAAGGCACTGGTCAAAGGGTTGGACGGGTTAGGTAAGCCGGGCTACGGCTGTCGTAGCGCGTTCGACCGACGGCGGACCGGGATGAGCCGAGGAACGGACCAACGGCCGCATCGCGGCGGGACGAGCGCGGTTGCCTGATCCGGGGGATGTTTGGCACCCTTGCTCCGATGCAGCGGCCCCGCGCAACCCTCGTGATGCTGGTCGCGGTCGCAGCCTTGGTCGGTCCCGCGATCTCTGGCTCGAGCGCAGCGACCGCAGCCGCGCCGATCCCGGCCCGCGTGTACGCGCCCTACTTCGAGACCTGGACCTCCGATGCGATCACGACGATCGCGCAGCAGTCGGGGGCGCGATACTTCACGCTCGCGTTCCTGGAGACCCTCGGCAAGACGTCGTGCACGCTCGCGTGGAACGGATCGAGGAGCCAGACCGTGGGAGCCGGGCGGTACCTCACGGACATCGTGTCTCTCCGTGACCTGGGCGGCGACGTGATCCCGTCGTTCGGCGGCTGGAGCGCCGACCAGGGCGGGACCGAGATCGGCGATTCGTGCAAGGATCCGGCGGCGATCGCGTCGGCGTACGAACAGGTCGTGACGAGCTACGACGTCACCCGCCTCGATATGGACATCGAGGGTCGTTCGCTCACGAGGACGGCCGGGATCGACCGGCGCAACCAGGCGATCGCGTTGCTCCAGGATTGGGCGGCGACACACGGTCGCACCGTGCAGATCCAGTACACGCTTCCGACCTCGGCGGACGGCCTCGAACCGAGTGGGCTCGCCGTGCTCCAGAACGCGGTCGCGAACGGGGTCCGGATCGACATCGTGAACCCGATGGTCTTCGACTACTACGACCGGGTCACCACCGACATGGGCGGGGCGGCCGTGAGCGCGTCCAACGGCCTACACGCGCAGCTGCACTCCTTGCTTCCCGCCAAGACGCCCGCACAGCTGTGGGCGATGCAGGGCGCGACGATCATGAACGGGCTCGACGATTACCCTCGGCGTACCGAGGTCACGGACCTCAGCGACGCCCAGCACCTGCTGGACTTCGCGACCACGGCCGGGATGAGCACGCTTTCGATGTGGGCGATCCAGCGCGACAACGGCGGATGTCCCGGTTCGACGGGGGCGAACGATTGCTCCGGGATCGCCCAGGGGACCTGGGATTTCAGCCACGCGTTGGAGCCGTTCACCTCCCCGTAGTCGGTCCACCCATCACCCGCGCTCAGATCCCGAGGAACCCGACGAACATCCGGGCGTAGACGCGGGCGGCGGCGACGAGCTCGTCCACGCCGACCCATTCGTCGGCGGTGTGCGCCACCGTGATCGAGCCGGGTCCCAGGATCACCGTCGGGATCTTCGCCTGGTTGAGGTAATAGCGAGCGTCGGTGATGCCGCTGAAGCCGACGGCGGCCGGAAGCCCGCCGTCGACCTCGGCGACCGCCGCGCGTGCGAGCCGGACGATGCGCTCGTCCGGGTCCGCTTCGGCCGCGTCGGTCCACTCCCGGATCGCGAGGTCGATCCGGACCTCAGGATGGGCGGCTCGGATCTCGTCCACGAGTCGTGCGAACGGTGCCAGCACGGCTGCGGGGTCGTCCTCGCCAGGGAGCAGGCGCCGGTCGATGTCGACGACGCAGCGGTCGGGCACGACGTTCGGGGCGCTGCCGCCCTCGATCAGGGCCGCGTTGACGGTCGGGCCGCCGATCAGGGGATGCGTCAGGTTCGGCAGCGCCTCCTCGAGACGCAGGATGAGACGCGCCATCGACGTGATCGCGTTCACGCCCCGGTGGGGTTGGGACCCGTGCGCGGCCTTCCCCTGCGCGGTCGCCGTGATCCACGCCCCCCCTCGTTCGGCCACGCCCGGCTCGAGCTCGGTCGGCTCGCCGACGATCGCGGCGTCCTGGTCGAGCATCCCGCGTTCCCAGAGCACGTTGGTGCCGTGGGTCCCCGCGAGCTCCTCGTCGGCTACCAGGTGGAACCAGAGCGACCCCCCGAGCGGGATCCCGGCGCGGTCGATCGCGGCCGCGCTCGAGAGCGCGGCCGCTATCGCCCCCTTCATGTCGCACGCACCGCGACCGAGCAGCTTCCCGTCACCGATCTCCCCGGCGAACGGCGGGCTCGTCCACGCGCCGGGCGAGCCCGCCGGAACGGTGTCCAGGTGTCCGTTCCATGCGAGCGAGGGGCGCTCGCGATCGCCGAACCGGGCGACGACCGACGGACGTCCGCCCTCGCCCCGGACGATCTCCGGTGTCGCGCCGAGCCTCGTCAGGATGTCCGCGGCCACCGAGGCGGCCGCATCCTCGGTGCCACCCGGGTTCTCCGAGGGCGCGCCGATCAGCGCGCGCGCGTAGGCCAGCAGCTCGTCGGCGTCGACCGATGCCGCCGCCGCATCGGCGGCGGGGGAACGGACATCGTCGAGCTCCGTCACGCCGGGCACGCTACCAGTCGTCCTCGGCCCGGCCATCAGGGCGGCGTTCGGAGTCCCGTCTCCTACGATGAGGACATGGCGCTCACGGATCATCGCTCGGCGCTACGCGAGGGGCTCGACGCGGATCCGCACCCGGAGCCCGACCCCGGCGAGCGGCTTGCCGCCGTGCTCACGTTGCTGATCGAAGAGCCCGAGCCTTCGCTGCTGTTCACGGAGCGAGCGGCACACCTCAGCCGCCACCCGGGCGAGGTGTCGTTCCCGGGTGGGCTCGCGGAGCCGGACGACGACGCGCTCGTCGCGACCGCCCTTCGCGAGACGCACGAAGAGATCGGTCTCGACCCCGCGCTGCCCGACGTGCTCGGCGCGCTCCCGCCGATCCACACGTTCGTGTCCGGGATCCTCGTGACGCCCTTCGTCGCGGCCGTCCGAGCGCTCCCCACGCTCCGCGAGAGTCGCGCGGAGATCGCGCGCGTCCTGACCGTCCCGACGAGGACGCTCGCACTCCTGGAGGAGGAACGCGAGCTCCACCGCGAGCGCGGGCGAGCCTGGAAGGGATGGTGGTACGAGACGGATGACGCGACGATCTGGGGCGCAACCGGGTTCATGCTGCACGCGTTCCTCGAGCTCGCGGGGAGGACGGCGCCATGGCTGACGATGAGCTGAGCCCGGAGGACCGCGAGCTCCGGGCGTTGCTCGGCGCGGTCCACACGGTTGCCGTCGTCGGACTCTCCTCCGATCCACGACGTCCTTCGTATCAGGTGGCGCGATACCTCCAGGAGCACGGGTACCGGATCGTGCCGGTCAACCCGCACGAGACCGAGGTCCTCGACGAGCGGGCGTACCCGTCGCTCGCAGACATCCCCAACGATGTCCGGATCGAGGTCGTCGATGTCTTCCGCCGCGCGGAAGCCACTCCGGAGATCGCGCGGCAGGCGGTCGAGGTGGGCGCCCGCGTGCTGTGGCTCCAGGAGGACATCGTGAGCGAAGAAGCCGAGCGCATCGCGACGGAGGGCGGCCTCGACGTCATCATGGGCGTCTGCATCAGGCACGTTCGTGCCCGATTGATGGGAGAGGAGCTGTAGATGACCGCGTGGGAGTACTTCGTCGCGCCCCTGCTTGAGCACAACCCGGGGGAGATCCTGAACAACTTCGGTGACGACGGATGGGAGCTCGTCGACGTCGTGGCCCAGCCCACGCCGATGGGCGGGACATCGACGATCGCGTACCTCAAACGGCCGAAGGTCTAGCCGGCCGTTCAGCGCTGAGCCGCAGGATCAGCACCACGACGAGCGCCACCGCCCCGGCGAGCGCGAACCAGCCCCACCACGGGTACCGCCGAGACGTCCGCGTCGATGGAGGCACCGAGACGGTCCCGGCCGGCGGAGCGTCGAGGCGCCAGATGCCGCTCGGTGAGGAGATGTACAGCCGGTCGTCGGGGCCGACGGTGAGGTCGAATACCGGCTCCCCGAGGACGCTCACCGCGACCGGCCGAGGATCCGTCCCCTGCGGCAGGTCGAGCCGGCGGATCGCGCCATCGACGTAGGAACCGTAGTAGAGGGCACCGCGCCAGACCGCGCAGCCGGTCGGTGCGATCTCCTGGACGTGGTCGATCACTGGATCGATCGTCCCCTCGGGTCCGCCGTCGCCCATCACGCCGGGCTAGCCGTAGTTGCCGCCCGCCCGGAGCAGGTTGATCTCGTCATCGCTCGTCGGTCCGTTCTCGGTCTCCCACAGGTCGCCGGTCGCCGGGTCCACGCAGATCCCGAACGAGTTGCGGTGCCCCAGCGTGAACAGCGGGTTGCCGGGGATCGGGTTGTCCGGCGGGACCCCGCCGTCGGACATCAGGCGGAGTACCTTCCCGCCGATCGAGTTCGGGTCCTGCGCGAACGACGGTTCGTGCGATTCGCCGACGGTCACGTTGAGCATGCCGTCGGCGCCGAACACGAGCGCACCCCCGTTGTGGTAGCGGTTCTGCGACCCGAGACCCTCGAGCAGGACCTGGGGTGGTCCCGTGGCGACGTCACCGTCGGCGCGGGACCGCACCAAGCGGTTCACTCCGAGCGCGGGATCGGAGTAGTAGACGTAGATCCACGGCTGCGTGGGGAACCCGGGGTCCACGGCGACGCCGAGGAGTCCGGTCTCGGAAGACACGTCGACGTCGAGATGCGCGAACGGCTCGGGGAGCACGGTGCCGTCGCCCGTCGTGACGCGGATGTTTCCCGTCAACTGCTCGTCGAAGAAGAGCCGCGTGCCGTCGGGTGTCCACGCCATGCTCACGGGGTGGTCGGCCCGGAGGAAGCGCGACGGCGTCGCCGCGGGTACCTCGGCGCGCGCGGGAGCATGGGCGAACGAGAGCACCAGCATCCCCGACACGAGGGCCGCGGACCGGCGCTTCACGTCACCCCAGCGCGCGACCGAGGTCCTCGAT
>DASWDB010000059.1:0-3602 GCA_036395715.1 Actinomycetota bacterium
CCGCCGTCGACGATCGATCCCGCTTGGCCTACGCGGAGATCTTGGCCGATGAGCGCCAGGAGACGGCCTCGGCGTTCATGACCCGGGCGTTCTCATGGTTCGCCGCTCGCGGGGTCGAGGTCGAGCGGGTGCTCACCGACATTCAAACTGAGTCGTCTCCTGAGGGTCCTTGGATCGTCCGGCCGGCGGCGTGAGGATCGACGGGAGCCGGCGCCCGTCCACCGTCGTTGTGACTCCGATCGGAGCGCATCAAAGCGACTCCTTGCCTGTTGACCACGAGGTGGGCGGGGCATCCGCCGGGGAGGTCGGTGCCCTGTTAGCAACCCGGTGACCGGACCGGACGGGTCCGGATCCCTGTTAACGAATGTCTGGTGCGACGCCTTCCCATCGGTGGGACGGGCCGGCAAGTAGCCGCCTCGAGGAAGGGAGAAGCATGGCACTTCGATTGGGGATCGACATCGCATGCAGGGCCGCCCACCAGGCGAGTCTCGCCGATGAGACCGGCAACTTCGTGTTCACGGGCCGGCGGTTCAGGACCCGGGCAGACGAGCTGGAGCAACTGTGGGCCGCGTTGCCAGCTCGAACCGAGCCAGCAGACGTGACCGTTGTGATGGAACCGACGAGGAATGCGTGGGTCCCACTGACGGCGTGGTTCCGGCGGCGAGGAGCGCACGTCGTGATCGTCCCACCCGAGCGATCGGCGGATCTTCGTGCCTATTTCTCCAAACACGCGAAGTCCGACCGTCTCGATTCACGGATGCTTGCTCGGTTGCCGATGCTGCATCCAGAAGGCCTGCACGAAGAGCAAGGCCTCGGACCTGGCGAGGCTTTGCGGCGGATGACCAAGCTGAGATCCAACCTTGTCAAGCGGCGCAGTGCGTGTCTTGCACGTTTGGACGCCTTGCTGGAGATCCTAGGGCCGGGATGGTCGGCGGTTTTCAGGGCGGATCTGTCGAACACGACGCCGCTGCGGTTCCTAGCAGCTGGATACGCGTGTCCGCACACGGTTCGCCGGCTGGGCAAGGCCAGGATCACCCGCTTCATCTACCGCCACTCCCGTGGTCGATGGGGAGCCCCACAAGCCGACGCGCTGCTGGCGGCGGCTGCGGAGACCCTGGCGCTTTGGAACGGAGAGCTCGATTACACGGAGCTGGCCGAAGACATCGCCATCGAAGCACGTTTGGCGCTTCGACTCGCAGAAGAGATCAAGGGGCTCGAGGAGCGGATCGGGATCCTATTCGAAGAAGCCGATCCCGCAGGCATCTCCACCTCGGTGCCAGGCGTGGGCAAGATCTTGGGCGCGCAGATCCTTGGACGCCTCGGCGACCCGTCGCGGTTCTCTTCGTTGGCGGGGGTCCGTTCCTACAGCGGGCTCGTTCCTTCGCTCGACGCGTCGGGTCTTTCGGGTCGAAGCGGTGAACCCACAAAGCGGGGCGACGCGTGCCTCAGGGAGGCCCTGTTCATGGCAGCCGATCATGCCCGGCGAGTCGATCCGACACTCGCGCGGCGCTACCAGCGCCTGATGACCGAAGGTGGCAAGCACCACAACTCTGCGATCTGCTCGATCGCCTCCACGCTCCTCACTCGCCTGGTGGCGTGCTTGCGTTCGGGGGAGCTCTACGTGATCCGCGACGTCGACGGGACCGTGCTTGACGCGGCCAAGGCAAAAGCAATCGTCGCCGAGCGCTACACAGTCCCACCAGCGGTTCGCGAACACCGCCGTTCGAGCAGCGTCCATCTCCGCCATCAAGGGACGAGCCGGCGAAGCAAGGAGTCGCAGAGCGCTCCGTCGCCCGACTCGTCCCTGACCCACGCTACCGCTGGGAGAACTTGACACCGATTAGGAACTCAACGGCAAGGTCTTCACCGGGCGGCTCGCCCGCAAGCCCGCCACCGTCTTGTTCGACCGGATCTGCACCCAAAACGGCATTCGCCACCTCCTCACCGCCCCCTACTCGCCGACGACGACCGGCAAGATCGAGCGGCTGCACAAGACGATCAGAAAGGAGCTCGTGGACGGACGCCGGTTCGCCTCCATCGCCCAAGCCCAAGACGAGCTCGACCGATGGGTCGCGCACTACAACCTGCGCCGAGAGCACCAGGCGATCGGCGATGTTCCTCCGATCAGACGGTTCGAGCTCGTGGAGCACGCTCCCGCTGAGATCGTCGATCCGGATGCATCAACCGAGGAGACGCCGCCTCCGAGAAGCCATACGGTCGGGCGCCGGGTCGACCAGAAGGGCAGGATCAGCATCCTTAAGCACCGCTATCACGTCGGAGGACACCTCGCCGGACGGACCGTGGCCGTGGAGTCGGCCGACGGACTGCTGCACGTCTCCCACAACGGCGTCCTCGTGGCCACCCACGCCCGCCGGCATCTGGCAGAAGATGACGAGAAGATGGATCGCCGAGCCAAGGCATCCCGCCCCGGCAGACCCACGACCGGCGACGAGGTCCTGCGAAAGGTCGACCCCTCAGGCTCGGTGAGCTTCGCCGGCACCTCCTACCGGGTCGGCAACCGCCACGTGGGCGAGGTCGTCGGCGTGCGCTTGGTCGCTGACACCGTTCAGATCACCCAAGACGGCTTCCTCCTTCGAACCCACGGTGCCCGCCACGACAAGACCAAGGAGTTCGGGGCCCTTTCCAAGCCCAACGGCAAGCCGAGACGAAAGGCCCAAGTTGTCGCATAGGTACCGAAGCCATTTCGAGACACGGGTACCGAGACTCCACAAAGACCCTGGGTAGTAGTGCACACTCTCAAGGTGCCTGCTCCGTGAGCAACCGGGAGAGACGTGGCGCGGCTCGTTCGGCCGTCAAGACGAGCATCTCCACAGACATGTCGGTAACCGACAGCGTCCCTTCCCGGGCTCGATACAGGTGCAAGGCGCCGAGGCTGACCGCGCCGATCTGCAACGGGAACGCGAACACGGCGGCGGCGCCTTCGCCCGCGGCCTGACGGTCGAACATCGGCCACCGCCACCCGGCATGGCGGGCCACGTAGGGGACGAGGACCGGGGTGCCGTTCCTGCATGCGCGCTGATATGGCCCCTCGCCGAGGATGAACTAGAGATCCTCCACGGATTCGACGATGCATCGCAGGCTGCGACGATCGCGCCGGTCTCTTCGCCGCTCATCAGGATCAGCGCGGCACCGCTGATCTCCAAGACATCGACGGTTGCGCGGCAGAGGCGGTCGGGTACCGGGGTTGCCTCGCCGAGCTCGGCGATCCGTGCAACGAAGCCGCTCGTGCCGCCCTTCGAGCATCGTCCCTCTACGTCAGCCTAACCACGAGCGCCGCTTCGCGCCTGCCCGATACCATTGCGGCGTGACCACACGCCTGCGTGTCGCCGTGATCGGCACCGGGTTTGCGGCGTCGGCGCATCTGGACGCGCTTTCGCGCCTGCCGGGGGTCGAGCTGACCGGAGTACTCGGCAGCAGCCTCGAGAGGACGCTGGTGGCCGCCGAGCGTCTCGGCGTCGAGCGAGCCTTCGGCTCGCTCGACGAGGCGCTCGCCGAAGCCGAGGTCGTGCACAACTGCACGCCCAACGACGTGCACGGTCCCGTGACGATCGCCGCCCTCGAGGCCGGCCTCCACGTGGTGT
>DASWDB010000060.1:0-1579 GCA_036395715.1 Actinomycetota bacterium
GTGACCGTCCTCCAGGGGCACGTTGAGGTCGGCGCGCACGAGGACGCGCTTGCCGCCGACGTCGGCCTCTCGGACGGATCGCGGTCGCAACTACGCGGAGACCGCGGCGGGCACCGACTGCGCGACGAGCTCGACCACGTCGGAGAGCCGGCAGCTGTAGCCCCACTCGTTGTCGTACCAGCCGATGACCTTGACCATCCGGCCGTGAGCCATCGTCGAGAGGCCGTCGAGGATGCAGGAGTGCGAGTTTCCGACGATGTCCGACGAGACGAGCGCGTCCTCGCTGTACTGGAGGATGCCCTGCCACGCGTCCTGGCCGGCGGACGAGCGGAAGGCGTCGTTGACCTCTTCTGCCGAGGCCTCGCGCTCGAGGACGCAGACGAGATCGGTGACGCTCCCGTCTGGGACCGGGACACGGAGCGCCATCCCGTCGAGCTTGCCCTTCAGCTCGGGGAGCACGAGTGCCGTCGCCTTCGCGGCGCCCGTCGTCGCTGGGACGATGTTGACGGCGGCGGCGCGCATCCGGCGGAGGTCGGGCTTGCCTTTCCGCGTGAGCGCGATCTGGTCCTGGAGCTGCTGCTCGGTCGTGTAGGCGTGCACCGTCGTCATGAAGCCGGACTCGATGCCGAATTTCTCGAGGAGGATCTTCGCCATCGGCGCGACCGAGTTCGTCGTGCAGGAGGCGTTCGAGATGATGTTGTGCTGGTCGGGGTCGTACTCCTTGTCGTTGACGCCGAGGACGACGGTCAGGTCGGGATCGGTCGCGGGAGCCGAGATGACGACCTTCTTCGCGCCGGCCTCCAGGTGTTTGGAGGCGCCGTCGCGGTCGGTGAAGAGGCCGGTCGACTCGACGACGACGTCGACGCCGAGGTCGCCCCAACCCAGCGCGGCGGGCTCGCGCTCAGAGAGGACCTTCAGCGTCCGGTCGCCGATCCGCAGCTCGGCGTCGCCGGCGCTGATCTCGGCATCGAGGATCCCGTGCGTCGAGTCGTACTTGAGCACGTGGGCGAGCACGTCCGCGTCCGCGAGATCGTTGACCGCGACGATCTCGTAGCCCGGCTGGCGCTTCAGATATGCGCGGTAGAAATTGCGCCCGATCCGTCCGAACCCGTTGATCCCTACCCGAACAGCCACGTGACCTCCCCGTCAGCTTTGACCCGAGTCTAACCGCCCCTCGCCGGTGCCAGACACCCACACGAAAGCGTCACGCCTTCGTGACGGAAGTGCAACACCGCCTCCAAATGAGCGCGTCGTTCGAACGGCGCCGGTGTCAGACACCGTCACGGAAGCGTCACGGCCAGGGGCGGGCCGAGAGCGCGTGCCGGCTTTGCCGGCGCGCGCGTCTTAAGTCCCGAACGGCCCGCCCTGGCCTCCGGCCAGGGCGGGCCGGAGGGGAAGTTCCGAGGACGACCTCCCCCTCCGCATTGTCGCGCTCCGGACCTTGGCGACGGACGGGGTCTGAATCCATCGCCGGACGAGCGCAAACCCGCCGCGCGGAGTATTACTCAAGCTGTTAGCGAAAAACTACGTGCTTGAAAGTCGTAAAGATCGCTCCTCGCTGTAGCCAAGGCAGGCATCG
>DASWDB010000061.1:0-20516 GCA_036395715.1 Actinomycetota bacterium
CCCCTCGACGAATACATCGTCGGGTCCGGACAGCATCACCTCAGTCAAAACTGAGACCTTCTGCCTCTGAGCCCTCGAACTCGGCGGCACTCGGCGCACTTGGTCGGAGAAATACGCTCCGGGCGTCATCGCTCGGAAGCTACGACCGGCCCCTGATCCGTGAAGGTGATCGTGATCGTCCCGTGCTGATCCGTCCGCCAGATCTGCGCCCCCACCCCGTTCAGCTCCGCGAGCGCGTTCGGGTTGGGATGCCCGAACGGGTTCGGCTGGCCAACGCTGATCACGGCGATCTGAGGATCGAGCGCATCGATGAATCCCGGGAGCGAGGTGTCACCGCCGTGGTGCGGGACGCGCAGCACGTCGATGTCGGGCACGAGCCCCGCGTCCAGCATGACCTGTTGCGCCTCGCGCTCAGCGCATCCGGTCATCAACAGGGTCGTGCCGGCCGCGTCCAGCAGCAACACCACCGAGTCGTTGTTCGGATCGGAATGGGACCCCTGCCAGCACCGATCGGGCCCGAGGACGTGGAACGCGAGGTCGCCGACCGTGATGGTCTCGCCGAGTCGTGCCGACCGAACCGGGACGCCGGCGGCCGCCAGCGCCTGTTCGAGCGGGAGCATCACCTCGGTGTGGTGGTGACAGGCGGGGTCGTAGTAGACGCCCACGGGGAACCGAGCGAGCACCGTGGGCATGCCGGCGATGTGATCGACGTGCGCGTGCGTCGCGATGATCGCGTCCAGTCGCTTGATACCGAGTGCCTCCAGCTTCTGGGCCACGAGTTCTTGGTCGGGACCGGCGTCGATCAGTACGGTGGCGCCGCCGGGGCTCTGGATCAACGTCGCGTCGCCTTGCCCGATGTCGAGGAACCGCGCGGTGATGTTCGACGGTGGACCCGAACCGAGTGCCGTCGACCACACCAGGAGCGGGAGCACTGCGACCGCGCAGACCACGGCGGGACGAGGGAGTCGCCGCCCCGAACGCAACCACCATGCCGTCGCGACGAAGATCGCAGCCCCGATCACGAGGACGAGCGGTCCTCCGCCGGTGGTGATCCACGCGACCGGTGCCTTGGCGAGGAGGCTCGCCACCGAACGGAGGTACCGCATGGGCACGAGCGCAAGGAGGGATACGAGCTTGCCGAGCGGCAGCCACACGAGCCCAAGCAGCGATGCCGCGATCCCCAACAGCAAGGCGGGCGATACGGCGGGAAACGCCGCGAGATTGGCGAGGATCGTGACCCCCGGAACCTCGTGGAAATGGAACAGCAGCAACGGCGTGACCCCGATCTGCGCGGCCGTGGTCGTTCCGGTGGCCATCGCGACGGGCCGGGGAACGAACCGCCGCAATCGTTCGGCGAGCGGTGAAGCGAGCGCGACCATCCCGGCGGTCGCCGCGACCGACAGCTGGAACCCGATCGCGTAGACGAGCCACGGATCGAGCACGAGGAGGAACAGCACGGCGACCGCGAGCACGACGCCGGCGGCCCGGGGCCTGCCGAGCAACACGCCGGTCAGCGCGATGGTCGCCATCACGCCGGCGCGCAGCACGGAGGGCTCCGCCCCGGTGAGCACGACGAAGAGCAACACGGTGCCGAACCCCAGCGAGAAACGCCAGGCGCGCCCGAGGCCGATGGCACCTGCGAACGCGAGGACCGGAGCGAGCACCATGGCGACGTTCTCGCCCGACACGACGAGCAGGTGGCTCAGGCCGGTGGACTGGAAGGCACGCGTGGTGACCGGATCGAGCCTCGACGCATCCCCGAGGACGAGACCGAGCAGCAGTCCGTCTTCGGGCGGCGGGAAGATCCGCTCGATCGTGGAACCCACGAAGGCTCTCACGACCTGGGTAAGGTGAACGAACGGGTTGGGTGCGGGGCCTAGACGCGACACCGCTGCCGACCGGAGCACGACCGCGAGCCCACGGCGATGGAGCGTGTCGGCGAAGCCGGCATCATCGGGGATCTGGAGGCTGCCGCGCACCTCGAGCTGATCCGCGCGGACGGCGGCGGGAAGGTCGCCGTCGCCGTCGACCCAGGCGGTCTCTCGGACCGCTGCGGCGCCGCCACGCCACGTCACCCGGGTGACGTCGACGAGCGCGTGCCAGCCGACCGCGCTCGTCACGGGATCCTCCCGGAGCGTTCCAACCACGGTGACGGACCGCGGGACGAGGCGTCCGAGGAGCGAGGTCTCCCTGCGCGCCTGCGCGACGCCGCCCCAGCCGACACCACACAGGAAGACGCCCAGGGCCAGCAACGTGAGGGCGGCGAGCGGGCCGCGGCGGGCGTCGGTCGGTGCCGCCGAAACGGCGACCACCGCGGCGGGGTCGCCACGGGCGAGACCCGCTCGTCCGAGGGGATCGCCACGGCGAGACCCGGGGGCCGCGACCCAGGACGCGGCGAGGATCGCGGCGCCGGCGACGAGCCAGGACCACGCGGGCCACGCCTGGAGCGCGCGCGGCCGGCCGTCCCACGCAAGGAGACCTGCCCAGAACGCCCCGGCCGCGAGCGGCGCTCCCCAGGCTCCCACGGGATCACACCGTCACCTGGGGTCGGAGCTTCTCGAGCGTCGCCGGCCCGATCCCCGAAACCTCATCGAGCTGATCGATCGACGTGAACGGTCCCTGGTCGGTCCGGTACTGGATGATGGCCGCCGCGAGCGCGGGACCGACGCCGTTCAGCGTCTCGAGCGTGGGTTCGTCGGCGGTGTTGATGTTGACGAGGGCCACCCCGCCGGAACCGATGGTGCCGCCGGCCGCAGCGCCGCTCGCCGACGCACCCTTCTTGGGCACCAGGATCTGCTGTCCGTCGGCGAGCGGCGCCGCCAGGTTGAGCAACGTGAGGTCGGCGCCGTCGCGCGCCCCTCCGGCACGCTGCACCGCGTCGATCACGCGCGAGCCCGGCTGGAACTGATAGACGCCCGGATGGCGCACCCATCCCGTCACATCGACGATCAGATCCACCGGAGGGCTGGCGGATGCGCCGGGAGAGCCGGCCACCGCCGGTGGGCCCGATACGGCGCCGATAACGCTGGGCGAGAACGCCGGGGCCGGTGTCTCAGCGACCTGGATGGGCTTCGGGAGCGACCGCGAGTACCACAGCCCGACACCCCCGAGCGTGGCGACGAGCACCACCACCAACCCTGCGAGCTCGCCACGCGAAAGCGTGTCCAGCCGGTCACGGATCGCCATGCGAGCGAGGCTAGGGTCAGGGCGCCGGTCCCGCCGTGACGGCGGTCACGTCGGTGGGTCGAGCGACGACGGCCGGAACGCGGGGGTTCAGGGGGCCGTGACGAAGTTCACCAGCTTCGGCGCGCGCACGATCTCCTTCAGCACCTCGCGGCCCGCGAGCGCGCGACGCGCACCCTCGGCGCCGCGAGCAGCGGCGAGCGCGTCCCCCTCCGAGAGGTCGGCCGGAACCTCCAGCTTGTCGCGCAGCTTGCCGTCGACCTGGACGATCATCGTGACGAGCTCCTCGACGGTCAACGCGGCGTCGAACGAAGGCCACGATGCGACCCACGTCGACGATGCTTCGCCGAGGTCGACGCGCCACAGCTCCTCCGCAGCGAACGGTGCGAAGGGCGCGAGCATCAGCGTGAGCGCGCGGGCGGCGCCGCCCGCGGCGCCGCCCGCGTCCAGCGTCGCGCGCATCTCGTTCGTCAGCACCATCAACTTCGAGATCGCCGTGTTGAACCGGAACCGCTCCATGTCTTCGGTCACGCCCTTGATCGTCTTGTGCGTGACCCGCACGAGCTCCGCCGGCTCCTCGGCGTCCGAGCCGCGCTCGACCGCGTCACCGACGGCGACGAATACCCGACCCAGCCACGACGCCACCCCCGGACGTCGGTCCGGATCGCCCGCGATCAGCTGCCAGTCGATGTCGTCCTCGAACGGTCCGGCGAACAGCATCATGAGCCGCATCGTGTCGGCGCCCCACCGCTCGACGAGCGGCATCGGCTCCACGACGTTGCCTTTCGACTTCGACATCGAGGCGCCGCCGTAGATCACCTGACCCTGGTTCATGAGCTTCGGGAACGGCTCGACGAACGAGATCATGCCGAGGTCGTGCAGCGCCTTCGTGACGAATCGGCAGTAGAGCAGGTGCAAGATCGCGTGCTCCACGCCTCCGGTGTATTGATCCGCGGGCATCCACCGCTCGACGTCCTCGCGTCTGAACGGCCCACCGTCGTAGCCGGGCGAGCAGTAGCGGAAGAAGTACCACGAGGAGTCGACGAAGGTGTCCATCGTGTCGGTATCGCGCTCGGCCTCGCCACCGCACGAAGGGCACGACACGTGTTTCCACGTCGGATGCCGCGCGAGCGGCGACTCGCCACCCAGCTGGAAGTCGGCGTCCTCCGGCAGGAGCACCGGGAGCTGATCGTCCGGCACGGCGACCTCCCCGCAGGTCGAGCAGTGGATGATCGGGATCGGCGCGCCCCAGTAGCGCTGCCGGCTGATGAGCCAGTCGCGCAGCCGGAACTGCACGCTCGATCGTCCGCGCCCCTCGCGCTCGAGCCATGCCGTGACCTTCGCGATGGACGCCGGCGAGCGTTCGCCGTCGAAGGGCCCGCTGTTGACCATCACCCCCTCGTGCGGCAGCGCTTCGGTCATGACCGCCGCGTCAGGGTGGTGGCCGGGAGGCTCGATCACGACCCGCACCGGGAGGTCGTGCTGCTTCGCGAACTCGAAGTCACGCTGGTCGTGGGCCGGCACGGCCATGATCGCGCCGGTGCCGTATCCCATCAACACGTAGGGAGCCACGAAGCAAGGGACCCGCTCCCCGTTGACAGGGTTCACGGCGTGGACCCCGAGCGGCACCCCTTCCTTCGTGTCGGCCTCCTCGTGGCCCGCCAAGGGCGACGAACGGGCCTGCTCCACGAGAGGTCGCACCTGCTCCCAGGTACCGGCCAGCTCCGCGAGCCGGGGCACCGCCGGATGCTCGACCGCGAAGACGAAGAACGTGACGCCCCACACAGTGTCGGGGCGAGTCGTGAAGATCGTGATCTCCTCACCGGTCTCCTCGATCGTGAAGGTGACGTCTGCACCCTCCGAGCGGCCGATCCAGTTCCGCTGCATCGTGACCACGCGCTCCGGCCAGTCGACCAAGAGGTCGACGTCGTCGAGCAATCGTTGCGCGTGGTCGGTGATCTTGAAGAACCACTGCGTCAGGTCCCGCCGCTCCACGGGTGTGCCGCAACGCTCGCAGCGTCCCTGGATCACCTGCTCGTTCGCGAGCACCGTCTGATCCTTCGGGCACCAGTTGACCGGCGACTCCTTGCGGTACGCGAGGCCGTTCTCGAACAGCCGGAGGAAGAGCCACTGCGTCCATCCGTAGTACTCGGGATCGCTCGTCTGCAGGCGGCGCGTCCAGTCGAAGGACATCCCCATCCGGCGGAACGATGCCGCCTGCTGCTCCACGTTGGCGTCGGTCCACGCCGCCGGGGCGATCCCGCGCTTGATCGCGGCGTTCTCGGCAGGCAAGCCGAACGAATCCCACCCGATCGGGTGCAACACGTTGTGGCCGCGCATCGCCTGATAGCGGGCGACGGTGTCCCCCCCGCTGAAGGCCTCGGCATGCCCCATGTGCAGATCGCCCGAGGGGTACGGGAACATGTCGAGGGCGTAGAAGCGCGGCCGATCGTCGGAGGGGTCCTCGGACGCCTCGAAGAGGCGTTCGTCCTCCCAGACCTTCATCCACTTCGGCTCGATCTCACCCGGGTCGTACCGCCTGGTCATGGTCCGCAGATGGTAACGAAGCCGCGACGGGCGCTGGGGAGCTTCGGACGACGCGTCGTTCAGGAGGTGACGGGTTCCGGGAGGAGGCTGCGCGCAACGAGGGCGGGGATCTCCTCCGCCGGCACCGGTCGCGAGAACAGGAACCCCTGCGCCAGCCGGCACCCGCTCCCCCGCAGGAACTCGAGCTCCTGATGCGTCTCGACGCCTTCCGCGAGCGGGATCATGTCGAGCCCCTGCGCGAGCTGGATCATCGCGCGGACCATGCTCGCCAGGCTGGGGTCGCGGTGGACGTCGCGAACGAAGGCGCGATCGATCTTGAGCACATCGACGGGCATGTGCTTCAGCCGAGCGAGCGACGAATACCCCGTCCCGAAGTCGTCCAAGGCCAGGGTGAACCCCCACGCATGCAGGGCCGCGAGGATCTTCTGGGTGCGGTCCGGATCGGCCATCGCCGTCGACTCCGTGATCTCGACCACGACGTCACGTGGATCAACCCCCGAGACCTGAAGCTTCGCGAGCACCTTGTCCGCCAGGTGCGGGGACCAGAGCTGCCGGGGTGACAGGTTGAACCCGACCCGGAGATCGAGTCCGCCGGCGGCCCACTCGGCACGCTGTCTCGCGAGCTCGGCTATCACCCAATCGCCGATCGCCTCGATCAGACCGAGCTCCTCGGCGAGTGGGATGAACTCACCTGGCGGCACGAGCCCACCGTTCGGATCGAGCCAGCGCACCAGCGCCTCGACGGACTCGACCTTCCCCGTCTCGATCTCGACGATCGGCTGCCAGTGCAGCACCCAGTGCTCCTGCGAGACGGCCTCGCGCAGTCGGGTCGTGAGCGAGAGCTTCTGCATGGCGTCGTCGCCACCGGTCGCGAACACGATGTGTCCTCCAGGCTCCAGCTTCTTCGACTGATACATGGCCGTGTCGGCGTTCTTCAGCAAGGTCTCCGCGTCCTGCGCGTCCTGCGGGAACAAGCTGATGCCGAGCGAACCCGAAGCGTAGAAGGGCGTCCCGGCCAGATCGAACGGCTCCTCGAGCGCTTCGCGGATCCTCTCGGCCACCGACTCCGCAACCTCCATCGATGGATCCCGCCGATCGGGGTGGTCCGAGCCTCGCTCGAGATCCCCCAGCAGGATCAGGAACTCGTCACCCCCCTGCCGGGCGACCAGATCGGTCTCACGCGTGCACGTGCGCAGCCGGTCGCCGAGCTGCGCGAGCAGAAGATCTCCAGCGTGGTGTCCGAGGGAGTCGTTCACCAGCTTGAAGTTGTCGAGGTCGAGGTACAGCACCCCAACGCCGAGGTCGTGGCGCCGGGCGCGGGCGATGGCACCCTCCAGCATCTCCTCGAAGAGGTGCCGGTTGGGGAGGCCCGTGAGCTTGTCGTGGTACGCGAGGAAGGCGACCTGTTCCTCGGCGGTCTTGCGCTGGGTGATGTCGAAGATCACGCCCTGGATGAGCCAGGGTTCCCCCTGCTCGTCGTCGATGGGGAACGCTTGCTCCAGCACCCACCGGACCGTCCCGTCCTCGTGCACCATCCGGTACTCGTGGTTGAGCGGAAGGTGGTTGCGGTACGCCTCCTGGTACTCGTCCCAGGCACGTTCGATGTCGTCGACGTGCACGTGATTGCGCCAAGCGGAGAAGTCGTTAAGCCACACCTCCGGGTCGATCCCGATCAGATCGCGCACCTGCGGACTCACGTAGATGGAGCTCAGGTCCTCGTTCACCGGGTCGAGGTAGACAACGGCCGGGATGTGCTCGACCAACGAACGGTACTTCGCCTCGGCCTCGAAGCGAGCCTCGCGACCGGCGTGAAGCTCGGTGGCGTCACGGAGCGCGATCACGAGGAGCCGCTCAGGGACGTCGAGCGCGCCGAGGTGCGCTTCGATCGGGATCGGGGCGCGCCGCGCGTGTCGACACATCGCTTCGACCCGAGATCCCTCGGGCAGATCGAGGAGATCCGCCGCGATCAACAACTCGATCGAGCTCCCGACGAGCTCCTCCCTCGGGAACCCGGTGAGCTCCTCGACGCGGCGGTTGGCGTACACGACCCTGCCGTCGGTCTGCGCCACAACGAGGCATTCCGGCGTCGCCTCCAACAGCGACCCGGCCTCGATCCGATCCGTCAGTCGCGGCATCGATCGGTCGTCGGAACCGCTCTGCTCCAGCCCGAAACTCATCCCGAGAAAGGCCTTCCAACCAGGTGACCCTGGAAGCATCGGCGGGTGAAGCGACCGACCTGAGGGACGTCCGCCGATCCTGCTTCAGGGAGTCGGCGTCCGCTCTTCGACGCCCCAGGGAGACCCGTAGTCCTTCAGCAACCCGAGGAACGCGGTCGGCTCGAACGCCTCTGGGCCGAGCACCCCGGCGCCCGACCACGAGCCGTTCGCGAGAAGCTCCAGGGCCACGACCGGGTTGACGGCCGTCTGCCACACGACGGCCTGTGCGTGATCGCGGCCCCAGGTCTCCTCGTTGTCCACCACGTGATGGAGGTAGACCTCCCGAGCGTTCCCATCCTTCCCCGTCCCGGTGACCCGGGTCCCGGCGCACGTCCGTCCAGACATCTTCGGGCCGAGCCCGGCGGGGTCCGGCAGGCACGCTGCGACGACATCGCGCGGGCTGACCGTCGTCCCACGGACGTCGATCGGATCCGTCGCGTCGAGTCCCAGCTTGTGCAGCGTCTTGAGGACGTCGATGAACTCGTCGCCGAGGCCGTACTTGAAGCTCACGCGCCGGCAATCGATCCACCGAGGGATCAACAGCACCTCCTCGTGCTCGACGTGCACGCAGTCGATCGGACCGATCCCCTGGGGGAAGGTGAAGGTCTCGGGTTCGCTGAACGGGGCCAGCGTGTACCAGCCGCGCTCCTTCTCCCAGACGATCGGCGGGTTGAGGCATTCCTCGATCGTCGTCCAGATCGAGAAGCTGGGCGCGAAGGCGTACCCCCTGACCACCAGGTCGCCGCCGTCACGTACGTCCACCCCGTCGATGCTGCCGAACAGGTGATCCTGCGCGTAGCGCGCGAAGACGTCGGAAAGGCCTGGCTCGACCCCCATCCCGACCAACGCCAGCAGGCCTCGTTCCTCCCACGCGGCGGCTCTCGCGAACTGGGCGTCCCCCAATTTGACGCCAGGCTCTCCGTAGGGCTCCTCCGGGTGCGGCTCCGAGAGGGACAACGCCATGTCCAGGTAGGTCACGCCCGCTTCGAATGCCGCCTCGAAGATCGGCATGACGAACCGCGGGTCCACGGCGTTCAGGACGTGTGTGATCCCTTCCGCACGACAGAGCTCCGTGATCGCCGCCGGGTCCGACGCGTCGACCGTCGCCGCCGAGAATCGGCCGGTTCCCTTGTCGTAGCGCTCCACGACGTTGCGGCCGCGATCCTCGTGATGATCCGCGAACACGACGCCCTCGTAGAAGTCACGTCGCGCAGCGATCGGCGCGAAGGCTGCACCGACACCGCCCGACCCGACGACGAGGATCCTCATGGCCGCGGAGTCTACGCGACGCATGCGCAGCGACCGTGGGAGGACGGCGCGGCGAGGACCATCCCGAGGGGAGTGCGATCCCCGCCGCGGGCCGTCAGCGGATCAGACCGTCGTGCAGCTCACGAAGGCTCCTGAGCCATTGGCACGATTCGCGCTCATCCACCCGACGAGGCTGCCGGCGCCCCCCGATGTCGTAACGACGAGCTTGCCGTCGACTCCGGGCGTGTCGCCCGCGGCCTCCGACAACGAGAACGACGTGTCCTGCGGGATCGGGTAGTTGACGAAGTCGCCGTCCTGGAACCGAACCTGCATCACGACGTCGCCGTTGATCGCCCGGAACGCCCCGTACACGATGAACGGCTGGCGGTTCGTGGTGTGACACTTCACAGCCGTGTCGCCGCTCGTCTGGTCGATCAGCGCGTGATCGGCGGTGTGTCCCACGGCAGCCGCCGGCTCGTCCGGCGCGATCACCAGGAAGACCGTGAGGGTGGCGGCCAGGGCAGCGATGGCGAGAAGCGCTTTCTTCTTCATGAAGCCCCCCTTCCTCGAACACACTCCCACCGCTTAGCCCAACGAGGGAGGGGCGCGCGGTGCGCCGGAGAGAATGTCGCGGTCCATCGTGCTCTCTTCGTCGGTGAAGAAGGAGTGCGCCGCGTATCCCTTCTGCCATACGCCCCGCGGGCGGCCGTTGTCAAACCGGGACCGCCTAGTCGTCGTCCGGACGCTTCCGCTGTTCGATGCGAGCCCAGGCTAGTCGGGTCAACGAATAGGTCCCTGCGGTCGTTTCTCCGGGCGGCGTCCGCTCCTCGAGGAGACCTGCCGATACGAGCTGCTTGAGGATCACTCGCGCTCGGGAACGGTCGTCCTCGAGAGAAGAGAGTTCTGCGAGGACCTCGTCCGCAGGGACGGCGTCTTCGGAGCCCGACGCGAGGCGTCGTCCGAAGGCCTCCAGGACCTCGACGACCGCGGGATCGAACTTGGGCTCCATGGGTCCGCCGGTGCACGCTCTCCCCGACCACCGAGGGGAACGCGACACACAGCCACGAGTGTACGGTTGATGCGAGATGTCCGATCCGGAAGCGATCACCTGTCCCATCTGCGGCCAGGGCACACTGGTCACGATCGACTTCGGCGAGCAGCAACCCGCGAGCCGTGAGGTCCAGACCTTCACGTGCGGCCATGAGGTCGAAGGAGCGCGACTGCAGACAGCCGATGCCGACCGGCTCGATGTGGAGCGACGCACGTCGGAAGAGACGGCACGGCCCAACGAGGCCGAGGAGTAACGGGCCTCGACCCGCTACAACCGGGGGTCGACGGGCTCGCTCTCCAGGGCGAGGACCGCGAACACGCACTCGTGAACCCGGTAGAGCGGCTCCCCGCGGACTACCCGCTCAAGCGCCTCGACCCCGAGCGCGAACTCCCGCTGGGCGAGGGACCGCTTCCGACCGAGTCCCCGCCTGCGTAGCCGGTCCAGGTTCTTGGGCTCGGGGTACTCGAGCCCGTAGATGATCCGCAGGTACTCGGGCCCGCGGACCTTGACGCCGGGCTGCACGATCCCAGTGCTCCCGCGAACGATGGCGTCGTTCGGCTTGACGACCATCCCCTCGCCGCCGGCCGCAGTCAGCTCCTCCCACCAGCGGACCCCCGCAGCCTGACTCTCGGGGTCGGTGACGTCGACCGACACGTTCGCGGTGATCGTGAACAGGTCCTCGTCTGCCGCGCAGACGCGTTCGATCGTCTCCATGTGCCAGCCGTGCGGCATCTCGAGGAAGGTCCTCGCTTCGCCAGCCAGGATCTGGAACGGTGCCAACCGGATGTCGGCGAGGGACGCGACCGGCCACGCGTACCGTCGATACGCATCGACGAAGAGCGCCGCCATGCGTTCGCGCGCGCGGACCCGTTCGAGCAAGGGTGCGACCTCCACCCCCCGCGTCGCGGCCTGCTCGAGGGCGGTCCCCGCGACCGACAGCGCGGCGGTCGCGGCGGCGCCGACCGCCGCGTACTGGGTTCGCAGGAGTTGCTCGGCTTTCGCCGACCACGGCAGGAGTTCGCAGTCGAGGGCGAGCCAGTCCGTCTCCAATCGCTCCCATAGCTCGACCGCGTCGAGCGCGGCGCGGACGTGATCGAGCAGCCCGTCGCGGAGCTCAGGGTCCGTGAAGAACTCCCGTCCCGTTCGGGTGTAGGCCATGCCGAAGCGCTCGCCGTCGCCACCGAAACGCCGCGCCGCGATGTCGGGCGTGCGACAGATGACGACCACGGCCCGCGATCCCATGTGCTTCTCCTCGCAGATCACGTGAGCCACGCCATCTCGCCGGAACGCGTTGAACGCCTGCTGCGGATGCTCCAGCAGCGCGCCGGCCTCGGTGGTCGCGACCGGCGCCATCGTCGGCGGCAGGTAGATGAGCCACCGCGGATCGACCGCGAAGCGGCTCATGACCTCGAGCGCGGCGGCGGCGTTCTCCTCGGGGATCGTCAGCCGTCCCGCGAGACGCGTCTCCACACCACGACGACCGATCACGTCGTCGATGTCGAGCACCTCGCGGGGACGGTCGCCCCCGAGGGGCAACGCTCCGGCCAGCGGCTTGATCGGGTCGTAGTACGTGCGCTTCGCCCGGACGGAAACGAGCTCGCGCTCGGGGTACCGGAGCGCGGTGAGCCGCCCACCGAAGACGCACCCCGTATCGATGCAGATCGTGTTGTTGATCCAATCCGGCTCGGGGGTCGGCGTGTGCCCGTACACGACCATCGCGGACCCCCGGTACTCCTGCGCCCATGGGAACCGCACCGGCAGACCGAATTCGTCGGTCTCTCCGGTGGTCTCCCCGTACAGGGCGAAGGCTCGCACGGCTCCCGACGCGCGCCCCTGCATCTCCTCGCGCATCCCCGCGTGGGCCACCACGAGACGACCTCCGTCGAGGACGAGATGGCCGATGAGCCCGTCGATGAACGCCAGCACCTGATCCGAGAACGCCGGCGGCTCGACCTTCAGCTGCTCGAGCGTCTCGCCGAGGCCGTGCGTGATCTTGACGTTCGCCCCCTTCAGGGCGCGCGCTAGCTTGTTCTCGTGGTTCCCGGGAAGGCAGATCGCGTCGCCCGAGGCCGTCATGTTCATCACCAGGCGGAGAACGGCCGGGGTGTTCGGCCCTCGATCGACCAGGTCACCGAGGAACACGGCAACCCGCCCATCGGGATGCGACGCGGTGTGCGTCCCGACGTCGACCGCCCACCCCAGCTCCGTCAGAAGCTCGACCAACTCGTCGAGGCACCCGTGCACGTCCCCGATCACATCGAACGGTCCGCGTTCGTCGCGCCGGTCGGTCCATGCGGGTTCCCGCACGATCTCGACCGAGGCGATCTCCTCGGGCGAACGCAGGATGAAGACCCGACGGAACCCCTCCCGCTCCAGGCCGCGGAGCGACCGCTTGAGCTGCGAGCGCTGGTTCCTGATGACGTGTGGACCGAAGGCGCGATCGGGTCTCGAGGCGTTCCGCTCGGCACAGATCTCCTCACTGATGTCGAAGACGATCGCAACCGGCAGCACGTGCCGATCGCGGGCGAGCTTGATCAGCGGCCGGCGTGCCTCCTGCTGCACGTTGGTCGCGTCGACGACGGTCGTTCGCCCGAGCGTGAGACGCGTATCCGCGATGAGATGCAACAGTGCGAACGCCTCGGCGGTGACGGACTGATCGTTCTCGTCGTCCCCGACGAGGCCGCGACAGAAGTCGGACGAGACCACCTCGGTCTTCGTGAAATGCTGCGCGGCGAACGTCGACTTCCCCGACCCCGACGCACCGATCAGGGCGACGAGCGAGAGCTCGGGGATCTCGATCCTCATCGGGAGAACACCGCCATCTGGGTGGGCGGGCCGACCTCCGGGTCCTCATCGCCCACGGGCAGGAACCGCACGCGGTAGCCGCGACGCTCGGCGAGGGAAGCGGCCCAGGTTGCGAACTGCTCACGGCTCCATTCGAACCGGTGATCCCGATGCCGGAACGACCCGGCCGGGAGACCGTCGAAGCGAACGTTGTACTCGACGTTCGGCGTCGTGACGATGACCGTCCGTGGCACCGCTTCGGCGAACACGGTCCGCTCGAGCGCGTCGAGACGGGGTGGGTCCAGGTGCTCGATGACCTCCATGAGAACGGCCGCATCGAACCCGGCGAGACGCCCATCCCGATACGTGAGCGAACCGAGGATGAGCCGCAGGCGTTCCCGCACCCTCGGGGCAGCTCGATCCAGGTGCAATCGACGGGCCGCACGATCCACGGCGCGAGACGAGACATCCATCCCGACGATGCGAGTGATGGCAGGCTCCTTCAGCAAGGCTTGCAGGAGCCGGCCATCCCCGCAACCGAGATCCAGGACCGATGTCGGAGCAGCCGAGCGGATCGCCGAGATGACCGAGCCGAGCCGCTGGTCGCGGAGGCTCATGTGCTCTTCGATCTCGGCTTCCTCGCGATCGTGCTGCGCGTCGGCTTCCTCGACGTCCGTTTGGTCCTCATCAAGGAGCCGAGCGAGCGCCGCGCGGGCGAGGTGCTTGCGATACCGCAGGTAGCGGAAGGTGATCAGTTCCTTGTCGGGATGGGCGGCCAGCCAGGTGCCGCCCTTCGACAGGAGCTTCTCGATCTCCCCCTCATCGACCCAGTAGTGCTTCTCGTCGTCGAGCACCGGCAGGAGCACGTACAGATGGGCCAGAAGATCGGCGACCCGGACGTCCCCGCGCAGCGAGAGATCGACGTACCGGCTCGCGCCCCATTCGGGGAAGCGTTCGTCCAAGGGGATCGGCCGCGACGAAACTTCGTAGCCGAGCGGCTCGAAGAGCCGCCGGACGATCGCCTCACCCCCCGTGGCGGGCAGGACCGGGATCCGGACCTCGAGCGGAAGAGGGCCGGCGGCGAGCTCGGGACGATCATCGCTGCGGCCGCTCATCGCGGTCCCGAACAGCTTGGCGATGGCCACGCTCATGAACGATGACGCGGCGTACGGACGGTCGTTGACGTACTGTGCGAGCGCGAACGCCTCCCCTCCCCTGCCGCGACGGACGAGCGCGATCGGATCGACCTCGAGCATCAGCGCCGCCGTGCACCGCTCGTCCGTCGCCACCGGGTAGAAGACGTGCGCATCGCCGAACGACATCGCAACCGTGCGCACGTTCGCCGGGTTCTTATGGAGCAAGAACCCGAGATCGGTCGCCGGGCGCTGCGTCGATGTGATCGTCAGGAGCATCGGAGTCCCCGAGGGATGGATCCCGGTCGATGGGCTTCCGAAGTCTAGGGGCCAGCCAGATGTCTTCTGAAAAGGGAGTTGACACTCGAACGTATGTTCGGTAGCGTTTGAGACTCCTCCCCCGTGACCGAACGAGGTCCGGGTGCCCCCGCAAGACGGATACAGCGACGAAGAGTTGATCGATGCGGTCGATGGATCGCATCGGAGTGCTTCGCGGATCCAGCGTGAGCTCCTGAGCCACGTCGCCGAGATCGATCGCCGCCAGCTCTGGCGCGGCTCGGGAGCGCGCGACATGGCGCACTGGCTTTCCATGCGTCAGGGCATCTCCCAGTGGAAGGCCCGGCGATGGATCGCCGCCGGTCACGCCCTCGAGCACTTGACCGACCTGGCTCGTGCGCTCTCGTCGGGCGAACTCGGTATCGACAAGGTCGTTGAGCTAGCCCGGTTCGCGACCTTCGAGTCCGAGGCCAGCTTGATCTCGTGGGCCAGGTTCGTCTCATGCGCAGCCGTCCGCCGGCGGGCGGACCTGGAGGTGCGTCGAGCGATCGAGGACGTTCGCGACGCCGAGCATGCTCGGTTCCTCAACTGGTGGTACCTGGACGACGGGAACAGGTTCGGCCTCGAGGCGGAGCTGCCTGCGTCCCAAGGAGCGATCGTGGCTCGCGCGATCCAGCGCGTGACGATGCGCTCCCGCTGATGCCGGGTGAGGGCGACCCAGCCTTCGAACAAGCACGAAGGGCCGACGCACTCGTTGCGTTGTGCTCCAATCGCATCGCTGTCGACGCCGACCCCGATCGGGCGACCGTCGTCGTCCACGCTCGTCTCGGCGATCTCGTCGGGACGGACGGCGCAGCCGAGATCGAGGGCGGGGGACGCATCCACCCCGAGACCGCGCGCCGTCTCCTGTGCGATGCACGCGTCCAGACCGTGCTCGAGGACGACGCCGGGGAACCGGTGCGTCTCGGCAGGCTGTCCAGAGAGCCCACACCCGCGATGATGCGCCAACTTCGTTACCGTGACGCCGAGTGCCGATTCCCCGGCTGCGGAGCGCGCCGGTTCACGCAAGCCCATCACGTCGTGTGGTGGAAGGCGGGCGGCACCACCGATCTGGACAATCTCGTACTCGTGTGCTTCTTCCATCACCGGCTGGTCCACGAACACGGGTGGTCGTTGCACCGTTATCCAGACGGCTCGGTCGACTGGGTCAAGTCGGATGGCAGCCCGTACGTGCCTCTACCGATCCCGCGAAACAGCTGAGACCCCGAACGGCTCTCGCGCCGGTCGGTCCGCCGGCTCCTCCATCAGAGGTCGGGCGGTGATCCTCAGCCGACCCGAGTTGAGCACATGGCGAAGACGAGAGCCATCAGCGCCACGAACACGATCGCCATGGCGACGAGCCATTCCTTGCGCACGAGTGGCCGGGCCCCCTTCACGATGAGTCTTTCGCCATCCGCAGGCCCACCGAAACGATGCAACGTCTGGAGAGCGAGCGCACTCGCGATCCCAGCGAGGCTTCCGACCCACAGCGGCAGGGGATGCTCGACCGGAGTCCGTGTCGCCATGCAGGGCATCGTAGTTGTGTGAGAGAAACCGTGGTTCGAGTGGGCGGACGCTCCCGGGGGTGGACCCAGGGGGACTCGAACCCCCGACCTCATGGCTGCCAGCCATGCGCTCTACCAGCTGAGCTATGGGCCCGAAGCAGGGAAGTCTACCCGGCGGATGCTGCCTCGGATCCGTTCTCCCAGCCCACGCGCGGGGCGTCGCGCCAGAGCCGTTCGAGATCGTAGTAGGAGCGTTCTTCGGTTTCGAACACGTGCACGACGACGTCGATGTAGTCGAGGAGCCACCACCCCGCGCCGGCTTCGCCCTCGCGCCGGGCCGGACGTACGCTGAGCCGTTCTCGCACCCGATCTTCGATGCTCTCGATCACCGTCTTCGCCTGCCGCTGGGTGCCCGCGGAGCAGATCACGAAGAAGTCGGTTATCACGATGAGCTCGTGGACGTCCAAGATGACGATGTCGTCTGCTTGTTTGTCCGATGACGCGCGGGCGGCCGCGATCGCGACGTCCCTGCTCGCGGGAAGCACGTCGCTCCCCTGCCCGGCCATCGTCATCCCTTGAAGTCTCTCCCCACCACGATCGTCACGTCTGCCAGCCCCGATGGTACCTGGCTCACCCGAACGGTTCCGACCCCCAACGCGTCCCTCGCGCGGTTCGCGTCCTCGAGATGATCGTTGGCGATCGCCGTGATGAGGGTCGTGTCATGGTTGAACGACTCGGCATTTCCCGTTAAGACGATGCGGAACCCCTCGGGCAAAAGGTCGCGCGCCACCGCCTCGCCGATGCCCGGGCTCCCGTTCCCGTTCTGTACGAATGCGCGGACCGGCGGGGGGGTGCCGAAGAGTCTGCCGACCAGTTCGTCGAGGTCCGGCTGTGCCGGAACGATCGCCGTGGCGCCCACGACCTTCGTGGGAGCCACCTGGACCTCGGCCCCGCTCGCGGCGCCGAGGGCGGCGATGGCGGCAGCCGCGTCATCGGTCTCCGCGAGATCGCCGTGCGGGACGGCCGGCGCCGCTTTCAGGAACGCCTCGAGGACCGACGCCCAGCGGAGCGCGGAGTCTTCCGCGTTCTCGTCCAAGAAGGTCACGACCTGGTCGCCCGACATGTGTGTTCGTCCCGGCCCGAGGACCGACCCGCCCACCGTGTACACGTCCGGCAGGTTCACGGTGAGGCCCCCGACCCGGTCGATGGTGTCCCGGAACCCGTTCAGATCCATCACGGCGTAGTGAGGAACCCATGCCCCCACGGCGTTCGATACACCGATCCGCATCGGATCGCCGGGGAGCGCCTGGACCTCCTCGGTCGGGGTCTCTCCCTGGCCCGGGACGATCACGGTCATCCCCGGCGGGAGCACGAGGACGGCGGGTGGCTGTCCGCCGCCGCTCCCGACCACCGCGAGCAGGGCGTTCGGCGCACCGGTGACGGAGAAGGCCAGAAGCTCCGACGGGCCACTGCCTTGCCCGCTCGTCGAGTCGCTCGCGGTCGGCGACGGTCCGGCGGACGCTCCTCCATCGGCCAGGCGCGACCAGGCGAACACGATGGCGACCACCAGCAGCACGGCCACTGTCGCATACGTCCGGTGCCGGCGAACGGACGCGTCGGCCCTCGCCGTTCGCGACGGTCGCACCGGACCGTCGCCGAGACCCAGGCTCACAGGTAGAGCCCCGCCTTCCCGACGTAGCTGACCACGCCCTCGGGAACGAGGTAGCGGATCGGCTGACCGCGCGCGACCCGCGCGCGGATGTCGGTGGAGGAGATGGCGAGTGCGGGGATGCTCATCGAACTGATGCCGTCATGCCCGGCGACCTGTTCCTCGAGCGCGGCGATGTCGTAGCCGGGCCGGGTCGCCGCGATGAAGTGGGCCATCTCGAACAGCTCGGAGGGATCCTTCCACTGGAAGATCTCGAGCACCGCGTCGGCGCCCGTGATGAAGAACAGGTCAGCGCCGAAGACCTCCCTCATAGCCTGCAAGGTGTCGATCGTGTAGGTCGGGCCTTCGCGATCCACCTCGACCCGCGAGACCGAGAAGCGGGGGTTCGACGCCGTCGCGATCACCGTCATCAGGTAACGGTCTTCGGGCGACGAGACGACCTCGTGCTCCTTCATCCAAGGTTGGCCGGTCGGCACGAAGACGACCTCATCGAGTTCGAACTGGTGCAGGGCTTCCTCCGCGGTCACGAGGTGGCCGTAATGGATGGGGTCGAACGTGCCGCCCATCACGCCCAGCCGTTTCGCCATCGGGCGGAATCCTACCGCCGGCTCTGCGCCCGATCGGTCAGGTGCCGAGCCATCGTTCGAGGTCGAGGACGTGTTCGGCGTAGTGGAGCCAGGCCGACTCCTCGAACCATCCGCGTGCGTCGGTCGTCAGCGTCGGGAGCGCGCCCAACGCGTCACGAGCCACCACCCGGGCGGACTCGAGCTCGGCGCGCGCGGTCGACACATCGAGCGTCCGCGACAGTGCGAACCAAACTCGGTTCCGTTCGTCGACCGTGTCTTCCTGGGGTCGGTAGGTGCCCTCGCGGATCCGCTCGAGCTGACGCGCCGCCTCCGCCAACCATGCTCCGATGTGGAACATCACGTCCTTCGGCGACCATCCCTCGATGGTCACCGTCGGCTCATCCAGTCGGTGCGCCGGGATGCTCCGCAGGAGGATGCGCAGGCGGCTCCATCCCTCATCTTCCTGGGTGAGCATCGACTCGAGTTGGGAGGGGTTCACCGGCGGCCATCCGACCCCTCGTCGGCGTCCGGGACGAACGCGAAGACGAGACCGCGGATCTCGACGTCATCGCCCTCGGCGACGCCCGATGCCTCGAGCACGCGGAACACCCCTTCCCGACGGAGGTTGCGCTGGAGCATCGCCAGTTCGTCATCGTCGTCAAGATCGATCTCGAGGACCCATCGCTCGACGCTGCGACCTTCGACGTGCCATGTGCCGCGTTCATCGCGCCGGACCGCGAACCGAGGGCGGCCGGGGCGGAGCACGACATGGGTGACCCGCTCCGGTCCGATCGCGGCGGCCTCGTTCGCGAGAGCCTCCACGCGCGCCCGAAGCTCCCCCAGCCCAGCGCCGGTGACGGCAGAGACGGCGAGGACATCGAGCTGCAGGCCGGCCGCGGCCCTCGCCGGATCATCGACCAGGTCCGCCTTCGTCCCGACCACGATCGAGGGCCGGGTGATCAGGGTCTCGTCGTAGCTCCCGAGCTCCGCGCGGAGCACGGCGAGGTCCGAGGCTGGGTCGCGGCTCGCCAGATCGACGACGAGCACCAAGGCGCGACACCGGACGATGTGACGGAGGAACCGGTGGCCGAGCCCCTTCCCTTCGTGCGCGCCCTCGATCAACCCGGGAACGTCGGCGACCACCGCCCGCTCGTCGCCGACCTCGGCGACGCCGAGGTTGGGCGTGAGCGTCGTGAACGGATAGTCGGCGATCTTCGGCATCGCCGCCGTGAGGCGGGAAAGCAGGGTCGATTTGCCGGCGTTCGGGAGCCCAACGAGCCCGACGTCGGCCACGGTCCGCAGCTCCACCCGTAGCCGCTTGGTCTCCCCCGGCTCACCGGGCTCGGCGACCCGGGGAACCCGGTTCCGCGCGTTGGCGAGCTGGGCGTTCCCACGGCCGCCCCGGCCTCCCAGCGCCACGATCGCCCGAGCTCCCTCTCCAACCAAGTCGGCGAGCGGCCCGTCGTCGTCGAACACGATCGTCCCGTCGGGGACCGGGATCATCAGGTCCTTCGCGGAGGCGCCATCGCGCCGGGCGGATCGCCCCGGCCCGCCCGACCGCGCCCGTTGATGCGGGTGCTCGGCCAGCCAGGAGAGGTCGTGGGTCCCGCGGGCCACCTCGAAGACGACCGATCCTCCGCGCCCTCCGTTCCCCCCGTCCGGGCCGCCTCGTGGCTTGTACGGCTCGGAGTGCAGCGAGGCAGAGCCTGCCCCGCCGCGGCCGGCCTCCACGGAGATCGTGCACTCGTCAGTGAACATCCCGGATAGCGTAGGTGGTCACGAGGCCACGCCACCGCGAAGATGGAGCCCGTGATCGAACCGACCACCGTGTGGATGGTGCACCTCGACCGGGGGGCTTCCGACGAGACCGAAGGGATACTGTCCGTCGACGAACGCGAGCTCGTCTTCGTCGACGCTGCCTCACCGGCGACGACCCACTTCCCGTTCGTCGACATCGTGAACGTCAAGCGCGTGCTCGGCTCACCGGTCTTCACGATCGGATGGCGCCGCGAGGACGAACGGCACGACACCGCGTTCTACCTGACGCGGCCGCCGCCGCTGGGAACCCTCGGCCCACGTGGCGGACCAGCGAAGGCCCCCGACCTCACGGTTGGTTCCTCGCTGCGCCGGGGCGGCCGCTGGCGCCAACGGAGGGATAACACGCGCTACCTCTCGGCGACTGCGGCGTCGTTGAAGGACACGCGGGATGCACTCGTGACCCAGATCCGCACGGCGATGAAGCGGGCGACGGGCGAGGCGTCCTAGGCCCGCGCGGCCGTGACGGTCGCGTATCTCCGGC
>DASWDB010000062.1:0-17922 GCA_036395715.1 Actinomycetota bacterium
CGCCGCTCCACCGCGTAGCGAAGCAGTTCTGCTGGGTCCATGGACCAGGCCTTCCCGGGAGATCCTTCCCGAAAGGCTTCGGCCGCACGGGGGACCGCTTGAGCCGGGCGTCCCATGCCAGCCGGTGATCCGTACGGAGGCGTTGCGCGGCAGACGAAGCGCGCTCACGACGCCGGCCGCGAACGGTCCTCGATCTCCCACGCGTGATCGAGCACGTGCCAGGCGGCTCGCCGGACGAAGTATCTCGGCGACCACAGCACGCCCGATCGTGGGGTCCGTTCGGGGGGGTCCCCCCGTGCGCGGGATACGAACGTGGCCAGGACCGCGGCTCTCGCGTCCCCTTCGGCCGGCCGCGCTCCCAGCTTCGACAGGTAGGCGAGCTCGGCGTCGGCGACGTGCGCCACGATCTTGGCGAGCGGGCGGCCGCCGCCGCGCGGCCCCGTGCGAAGCACGCGGCCCTCGGCGGCGGCCGCCTCCCGGTCGAGCGCCGCCCAACAGGCCTTCATGATGGCTGCGAGCCGCGCCGTCTCGTCCTCGTCGATCGGCCGGTCGTCCGCGTCCGGCGCGATCGCGGGCGCTCCGAAATCGGTCGTCGCGTTGCCTTTCACTCGCTCGACGACGCGGAGGCCGCTCAGCTTGACCGGCGCGACGAACCCCGGCTTGCGTCGGCCCAGAGCCTTCGCGTACCTGAAGCCGTACGCGAGGAGCACCTCGAGCGCCGCATCCTCCGTGCGAGCGCTCCGGCACCAGCCGGGCCACTCGATCGCGCCCGCGATGACGCGCTTCGCTCCCCGCTCGACGTAGGTATCGTGCCGAGCCGGCATCCGTCCGCTCTCCTGCATCCCCCGCTCAGACGGCGCGCTGCGATCGGTCGCGACCGAAGATCGAGCTCTCGATCACCCAGAAGAGCGCGAACAGACCGAATCCGATCGCGCCCGCCACCGGATACCTCGCAGCGACCGCGGTGACGGCGAGGTAGATCCACGGACCGAACACGAAGGTCCGGGAGATACCGCGGACCGTGAGCGGATCCGCGTCCGCGCGGAGCAGCCGACCGTCCCGTGCCGCGTAGAACCAGACCGCGTTGAACAGCACGGCGGTCAGGGTGAGCGTGAGACCGTAGGCGATCGTCGCGGCCTTCGCGCCGTCGCCCTGGATGTTCTCGGCGACGAGGCGCGTCGGGAACGGGATGAACGCCACGATCATCAGGAAGCCGACCGTGAGCATCAGCAACGTTCGGTCCGCGTGATCGATCTGGTCCATCACGGTGTGATGGTTCACCCAGATGATCCCGATCGTCAGGAAGCTCACGACGTACGCCACGTACGACGGCCAGGAGCACAGCAACTGCTTCGCCAACGGATCCGCCGGGGCACACGACCCGAAGTGGCCGTCAACGCTCAGGATCAGGAGCGTCGCCGCGATGGCGAATACGCCGTCCGCGAAGGTCTCGAGCCGTCCGGTGTTCATCCGGGCTCGGCCTGGTCCACCGGTTCCAGCACGATCACGGGGATCGTGCGCGAGGTCTTCGTCGGGTACTCCGCGAAGGCCGGCCACCGTTCGGCCTGCCGCTGGTAGAGCTCGGTCCGTTCAGGCTCGTCGGTCACGCGTGCCCTCGCCTGGAACCGCCGATCGCCCACCTCGATCGTGACGTCGGGGTTCGCCGTGACGTTGTGGTACCAGTCGGGGTTGGCGGGTGAGCCGCCTTTCGTGGCGAAGATGACGAATCGGTCGTCGTCGGCGAGGTACGCGAGCGGTTTCGTCCGCTCGGCCCCGGTCCTGGCTCCTCGCACGGTGAGCAGCAGGAGCGGACGTCCCTCGAAGTATCCACCGACCTTCCCCTGGTTCGTACGGAACTCCCGGATGATCCCGACGTTCCGATCCTCTGGTTCCGTCATGCTCCCTCCTCGGTGACCGGCCGCGTCGGGAAAACGTAACCGCCCGACGATGGCCCGTGTTCCCGACGGCGGTATCCCCCGCCCGGGCATGATTCCCCCCCGGTCGGTCCTTCAAGCGGCCGATCGCCACCCCGCCGGTTATCGTGGGCCGGTCCGTGGCGCGTTCGATCAGGTTCCAACCCTGTGACATCGACCTGAGATGCCACGCTGGGAGGGCCCGACCTATGGGTCGGCCCTCCCAGCCACGTGGCCGTTGTCCTCGTCCATGACAGGACTGTCACCGCGGCGTCGTTCCACGGGGCCTACCCAGGTTGGGGCGACCTGGCTACTCTGGGGCCTGAGGGAGGGCCGTGGACCCATCTGCTCGAGCATCCGGTGTCGAGCCGGCGCTGGCCGGCAGGGTGCTGCTCGTGGACGACGAGCAGCGCATCGTGAACTTCGTCCGTCGCGGCCTGGAGGCGGAGGGGCTCGAGGTCGATCCCGCCGGAGGCGGCGAAGAGGGTCTGCAGCTGGCTCTGTCGCGGAGTTACGACCTCGTCATCCTGGATCTGGTGATGCCGGACGTCGACGGTCTCTCCGTCTTGCAGCAGATCTTGGAGCGCAAGCCGACGCAGTCCGTCTTGGTGCTCTCGGCGCTGAGCGACACGGCGTCGAAGGTGCGCTCCCTGGAGCTCGGCGCTGAGGATTACCTCTCCAAGCCGTTCTCGCTCGAGGAGCTGCTCGCCCGGGTGAGGGCCAGGCTCCGCACCGCGGCGCGCGCGGACCAGACGAAGCTGGTGGTTGGCCCGACCACCCTCGACCTGATCCGGCGACAGGTCGACGACGGCCGGGGGCAGGTCCCGCTCGCGGACCGAGAGTTCCTGCTGCTGCAGGAGCTCATGCGACACGCGGGCAGGTCCGTGTCGAAGGAGCGACTGTTGTCGTCGGTCTGGGGCTACCACTTCGATCCGGGGTCGAACGTCGTCGACGTGTACGTCCGCCGCCTCCGGGCCAAGCTCGGTCCGGACGCGATCACCACGATCCGCGGGGTGGGGTACCGGTTCGATGCGTCCTGACGCCCTCGAATGGCCGCATCGGGAGCGGTGGATCGACGTCGCCTGGGTGCTGTTCTCGTTGGTCAACCTCGCCGCGATGCTGCTCATCCCGACCTGGGAGACGGTGCCGTTCCATTTCATCTGGGTCAGCCTGACGCTGCTCTACGGGTTCCGCGTCTGGCGGACACGTCCCACCCTCACGGTGCTCGCGGCCGTGATGGGGATGACCGGTCTGTTCATCGCGATCGACTACTCGCGAGGAGCGCAGCCGCTCGATGAGATCACTGAGGTGCCGCTGATGGCCGCCATGTTCGTGGCGATGGTGTGGCATGCCCGACGCCGGGTGTCGGCCATGGAGGAGACGGAGCGCGTGTCCATCGAGAACCTCCGGCTCCTCGAGCGTGAGCGGCGATTCGTGCAGGATGCTTCGCACGAGCTCCGGACGCCGATCACGGTCGCCCTCGGCCACACCGAGCTGATCCAGCGTCGTGCGACGGATCCGACGATCGTCGACGACGTGGACGTGATCGCGGACGAGCTGGCGCGATTGCGGCGCTTGGTCGACGGTCTTCTGCTCCTTGCCGGGACCGAGGATCCCCAACAGTTGCACCTCGTCGCCGTGGACGTTGAGGAGATCGTCGTCGAAGCCCTTCGCCGCTGGGCGGCGACGCCTCGCCAGTGGCTGCTCGGTGCCGCCGAGGAGGCGATCGTCGTGGCCGACCCCGATCGGCTGGCCGTGGCCTTCGATGCGTTGATCGAGAACGCCGTGCAACACACCCAGGAGCAGGACACGATCGAGGTCGGCGTCCGTCGTCGCGATGGCATTGCGGTCGTCTCGTTCCGCGACACTGGGACGGGGATCCCCACCGAGGACCTCGATCGCATCTTCGACCGCTTCGCCCGGGCGGATCCCGGCCGAAGCCGCTACACCGGCGGCTTCGGGCTCGGGTTGTCGATCGTGCGAGCGATCGTCGAGGCGCACGACGGCAAGATCCATGTCGTGAGCACCGTCGGCGTCGGGACGACCTTCGAGCTCGAACTGCCGCTCGAAACGAAGGCCGGTTCGCCCAGCGCCTCGGCTCCAGAGACCGGGACGATCACCGAGCGCGTGACCGTGGAAGGCGGTGCCCGTGGTCATCCCGGCTGATCCGGTCCCGCTCGGCGTGGGGATCTCCGCCTTGGTCTACCTGTCGGCGGATGCGCGGGTACGGCGCGCTCGCGGTCGCGTGCCGCGACCGCGAGCGCGCCTCGCCTTCCTCAGTGGTCTCGGGGTTGTGGTCGTCGCGCTCACCGGCCCGATCGACGCGGCCGTCACGACCTCGTTCTCGATCCACATGATCCAGCACCTCCTGCTGACGATGGTGGCGGCGCCGCTCCTGTTGCTGGGGGCCCCGATCACGCTCGCGCTGCAAGCGTGGCCGGGCACGCCGCGCCGGTGGGTCCTCGGAGCGCTCCGGAGCGCGCCGGTGCGCCTGTTCGGCAACCCGCTCGTCGCCTGGGCGCTCTTCTTCACCGTGCTCTGGGGCATCCACTTCACGTGGCTCTACGACGCAGCCCTGCGCAACGACGGTCTGCACGCGGCCGAGCACATCGCGTTGCTGGTGACGGGTCTCCTGTTCTGGATGCCGATCGTCCGCGCCGATCCGGCACCGTCTAGGCTCTCGCACCCGGCCAGGATCCTCTACCTGTTCGTGGCGATGCCCGCCATGGCGTTCCTGGGCCTCACGATCGTGACGACACGCCACGTGCTCTACCCTGCGTACGCACAGGCCGAGGGCGTCGCGCGGGCCCTCGCCGATCAGCGGGCGGCCGGGGCGA
Organism: Actinomycetota bacterium; assembly: GCA_036395715.1. GTDB lineage: Bacteria > Actinomycetota > UBA4738 > UBA4738 > HRBIN12 > AC-51. The sequence continues at coordinate 4,751 of DASWDB010000062.1, forward strand.
TCATGTGGGCAGGGACCATGGTCCTGATCGTGCCCGCGCTGGCGTTCGTCCTGCTGGACTGGATGCGTGCGGACGAGCGCGAGGCCGCGAGGGTCGACGCGCGACTCGCTCGATCGACCATGAGGAGGGCCTGATGCCTTCGCGCGAACGATGCCTACGGTGCGGCGGACCGGTGGCCGACGGGGTGGCCATCTGTCATCGCTGCAACCCCGCCAGTCTTCCGGGCCCGAGCCGCACGCAGTACCACGCCACGGTCTTCCTCGTGGTGATCGTCACGTTGGTGCTGGCGGCGGGCGTGCTGATCGCCCGAGGCTGACCCGTTACGACGCCTCGCCGGCGTGCGACCGGGAGACGTCCCGGAGCCACCCGGCGGCCGAGACGGCCGCGGCGATCCCGCCAACGATCAGGATCCATGGGCTGACGATGACCCCCACCGCCAGGATGACCCCCGCGATCGCGAACCCGAACGGCCAGATCGTCGGCGCGACTTGGATCTCGGCCTCCTCTTCCTCCGGCCGGCCCTCGACCTCGCTCGAGCCGACGAGCCGCAGGATGATCCCGAGGAAGCAGAAGGTCACCGCCGACAGCAGCAGCTCGACGGTCCCGGCGTGCTCATGGCTGGTGAATCCGTACACGCCGCCGGTGACCGCGAGGAACGCCGCCAGGCCGAGGCAGATCCGCGACAACGTATTCATCACGTCACCTCGGTGTCAGCAGGTAGAAGGTCGTGAAAAGACAGAGCCAGACGACGTCGACGAAGTCCCAGTAGATCGCGCCGGCCGCGAGCGGATCGTGATGCGTCGACGACAGGCGACCCCGCAGCCCCTGGCCGAAGACCAGGCCGAGGAACGCGACGCCCCCGATCACGTGCGCCATGTGGATGCCGGTCATCACGTAGAACAGCGTCCCGAAGACCCCATCCTTCAGCCCGAACCCCAGCTGGGAGTAGTCGTACAGCTGCAGGCCCAGGAACACCACCCCGAGCGCGATCGTGGCGCCGAGCCACCACAGGGCCGGCCGCCGCCTCCCGGCGCGGGTGGCCCGCAACGAGAGCTGGACCGCGACGCTGCTTGCCACGAGGACCACGGTGAGGATCGTCGCGATGTCGATCTTGAGGTGGGGAACATCCGGTGGCGGCCACGCGGGGGCGTTCGCCCGGATCGTGAAGTACCCGCCGAAGAAGGCGGCGAAGAACATCGCCTCCGAGGCCACGAACAGGACCATCCCGAGCACGGGCCCGCTCATCTCCGGCCGCGCCCGCTCCCTCGGCGTCGTGACGTCGCTCATGTCGTCGGCTCCTGCTCGGCCATCCGCCGGTCGTACGCCGGCCGATCCGAGCGGATCGTCGGGAGCGCGTCGAAGTTGTGAGCCGGCGGCGGCGAGGACGTCATCCATTCGAGCGTGTTGGCGCCCCATGGGTCGTCGGGAGCCGTCCGCGGCTTCCGGAGGGTCAGGAAGATGTTGAGGAAGAAGATGATCATCGCCGTCGCGATCACGAACGCGCCGATCGATGCCAAGAGGTTCAGGAAGCTCCACCCGAGGTCGGGCGGGTAGTCGGCGATGCGTCGAGGCATGCCGCGCAGGCCCAGGATGTGCATGGGGAAGAACGTCAGGTTGAACCCGACCAGCTGGAGCCAGAACTGCCAGATCCCGAGGCGCCTCGAGAGCATCCGTCCCGTCATCTTCGGGAACCAATAGAACATCGCCGCCATCACGCCGAAGAGCGTGCCGCCGAACAGCACGTAGTGCAGGTGGGCGACGACCCAATAGGTGTCGTGGATCGCGAAATCCATCGCGGGAGACGCCGCCCACACGCCGTCGATCCCTCCGATCAGGAACATCGCGATGAAGCCGAGCGCGAACAGCATCGGGGGTTCGAAGCGGAGCTTCCCGCGCCAGAGCGTCGCCAGCCAGATGAAGAACAGCACGCCGGTCGGGATCGAGATCAGCTCGGTGGTCACGCTGAAGAACGGCAGCTCGACCGCTCCGGTCGCGAACATGTGATGCGCCCACACGCTGAACGACAAAGCCGTGATCAGGAGGAACGCGAGGATCACGCCCCGATAGCTGAAGATCGGCTTGCCCGAGAACACGGCGATGATCTCGGTGACCACGCCCCACGCCCCGAGGATCAGCATGTACACCTCGGGGTGGCCGAAGAACCAGAAGACGTTCTGCCACAGGATGACGACGCCTCCTCGGTTCGGGTCGAAGAAGGTCGTCCCGAGCTGACGGTCGGCGAACACCATGATCAGTCCGGCCGTGAGGACGGGCGCCGCGAGGATCACCAGGAGCGAGGTCGCCAGGATGCTCCACGTGAACACGGGCATCCGCATCATCGTCATCCCGGGTGCCCGCATCCGCAGGATCGTCACGATGAAGTTGATCCCGCCCAGGATCGAAGCGGTGCCGACGAGCATGAGGCCCACGATCCACAGGTCCTGTCCCGTTCCGAGCTGTTCCGCCAGCGGGGGGTAGCCGGTCCAGCCGGCCGCTGCCGCTCCGCCGTGGGTGAGGAACCCCGCCAAGATCGTCAGCCCGCCGGCCGGAAGCAGCCAGAACGACAGGGCGTTGATCCTGGGGAACGCCATGTCGAGCGCTCCGATCTGCAAGGGGACGAAGTAGTTCCCGAACCCCGCGAGCAGCGGGAAGATCACGAGGAAGATCATCAGCGTGCCGTGCAGCGTGAAGAGCTGGTTGTAGGCGTGCGGGGCGAAGATCTGCGTCCCCGGCCTGGCGAGCTCGGTCCGCATCAGCAGCGCGAAGATCCCCGCCACGGCGAAGAACGCGAAGCTGTTGATCAGGTAGAGGAGCCCGATCTTCTTGTGGTCGGTCGTCGTCAGCCAGTCGAGGAGCCGGCCGCGCTCGGGTTCCGGCGCGAGCGCCGCGGTCGGTGCCTCTTTCACCGCCATGTCGTCTCCTCCATGTTCATCCGGTGCCCGATCCCGACGGCGCCACGACGAAGGACCCCGACATGGCGGGCCCGTGGACGTCGCACTGGAAGTAGTAGTGGCCGGGAGGGAGACCGCCGGCGTGCAGGGTCTCGCTCGCCGGGCCGGTCAGCTTCGGCGACGTGAAGTAGGTCTTCTTCTCGAAGAAGCTGTCGTAGATCGAGAAGTTGTGCTGGATGCCGTCGTCCTGGTTCGTGACGCTCACGGTGAACGGCTGTTTTGCGGGGACCGCGAGACAGTTCGTGTTCCACGAGATGTTGTGCGCGATCAGGGTGAGAGACGTCCCACTGGGTGCACACGTGACGCTGGCGGCCGCCTTGCGTTCCTGCAAGATCCACGCCTGGTAGTCGGGAGGCGAGACGACGTGCACCTCGAACGTCATCTTCGAATGGAACAGGCCGCAGAACTCCGCGCATTGGGCGTGGAACGTCCCGAGCACGGTCGGCGTGAAGGTGAACGAGGTCATCCGCCCGGGGATCGCGTCGCGTTTGAACAGCAGATCGGGGACGAAGAAGGAATGGATCACGTCTCGGGACGTCAGATCGATCTCGACGGGTTCGTCGACGGGCAGATACATCTGCGCGGGTTGCTGTGGGGCCGTGTCCGATGCCGTCTTCCCGGAGACGAAGATCCCCTCGTTCTGATACAGGAACGTCCACTCCCACTGGAAGCCCTCGACATGGATCTTGACCTGTGGGACCTCCGCCTTCTCGATCTTCATCAGCGTCGCTTCGCCGAACGGGAACAGCGTGGCGACGATCACCGCCGGGATCACGAAGAAGACCCCCAGCGATCGGTTCCCACCCACGGTCTGTGGCGGCGCCGCGGTGTCACGCTTGCGATAACGGATCACGGACCAGATGAGCAACCCCTCGACCACGATGAAGACCGGTGCGGCAAGGAGCATGATGACCGTGTAGAGCTGATGGACGTCCTGTCCCTGCGGGGAGATCCCCTCCTTGGCGCAACCGCCGAGGAGGAGAAACGATGCCCCCGCGAGGTACCTGGCTACTCGAGGCCGGCGCTCGGCTCGGATGGGACGCACCCCCCGGTCAGGTCACGGTGAACTGGGCGACCATGCCCTTCGCGGCGTGCGGGGGTCCGTTCTCACCGCCGCTCTGGGTGCCGGTCTGCCAGCAGGCGAACGCGTAGTTGCCGGGCGGCAGATAGAGCGTTTCGACCACGCTTGCCCCCGTGTCCGCCGCGCCGAAATCGCCCCCGATGTGCAGCCACAAGTCTTCGGACGCCGCTCCACCCGTCGGCCCGCTCGCCTGTGCTGCCTTCGTGACGTCCTGCGCGGTCTTCCCCGAGGGCAAGGCGATCGGGATCATCTCGTGCGTGATGGGGAACGACTCCTTGTTCTCGAACAGGAACGACACGATCCCCGAGGAAAGGGTGGTCGGGGCGCCGTTGTACCGGAAGTTCTGAACGAAGATCGTGGCCGCCGGCGTGATCCCGGCTCCCGCCGAGCTCGATGACGATGAACACGACGACGCCACCATGATCCCGACCGCAACGAGTACCGGGAACCTCCACGCACCACGTAACGAGCGCACCATGCAACCCCCTCGTCGAAGGACGCGCAAACGTTCTGAACGGCTCACGATGGCCTGCTGTTCGAGCTTCGGGCAAGCGTCATGACAGGACTGTCACGGTCGCGTCCAGGAGCGTCCGTGCGTACCGAGGGTGCGCATGTCATCGCTGTCATGGAGATGACGTCCGTCGTCGCCTCAGTCGCGGTCGCCCGGTCGTGGGGAGGATCCTTCTTCGAGGGACGTCCGCTCCCTGCCGCTCGGGAGTAGCCGGTGGCTCTCGAGGACCGATGCGGCGACGTCGACGATCTTCCGGTTGGTCCGGCGAGCCTGCTCGCGGAGCAACCGGAAGGCCTCCTGCTCATCCAGCCCATGCCGTTCCATCAGGATCCCCTTCGCCCGCTCCGTGATCGCACGTCGTCCGAACGCGCCCTCCAGCGCGTGGTACTCCGCGAACCGTTCGAGGGAGATGTCGATCGAGCTCTGCAGCTCTTCCCTGCCGCCTGCGTGGGCGATGTACGAGAAGATGCCGAGCCGAGCCGCCTTGTCGACGAACGCGCGGTCCTGCACGTCCAAGATCGCGATGACGGGGCAGGCTGCCTCGCGCACGATCGTTCGGATGAGCTCGAGCGCCTGGTCGGAATGCTCACCGACGACCACCAAAGCGACGTCGGGAAGCTCCGTCACCGTCACCTGTGCGACGGTGGCGAGTTCCGCTCCCTCGCCGACGACCTCGTGACCGAGTGACCTGACGGTCGACGTGACCTCACGGTGCTGCTCGGTGATGCCGTCGACGATGAGCACGCGAAGCTGCTTCATCGGATTGGCCATCGCGGTCAGCCCTTCCCACGCAACGCTACCGAAGATCCCGCTGCACGACCAGCGGTTCGCCGCCGATCCAGGCGCCGCGGAAACCGAAGCCATCGGGACGCGGCGCGGCGAGACGTGCTAACGTGCACGAGCTGTAGCTCCAGCTCACGGCTGCGGCATCGCGAACCCCAATCCCCGGTCCGGCAAGCGCTCGACCTACGGGCGAGACGAGGGATCGAGGGGGAGCGGTGCAGAACACCAACGTCGCGGCCGAAACGGGCTTCGCGATCCGAGGCGACCGGCGGATCGGCATCGTTCGACTCTTCGTTTCGGGCACGCTCGATGCGTTCACCGTACCCATCCTCGAGCGAGAGCTGGACGCCGTCGCCTATCCCGGTGGCGCCCTGATCCTCGATCTCGGCGACGTCATCGCGATCGATCGCTTCGGGCTGGATGCGCTCGAGGCCGCGGGCCAGCGTGCGAACAGGGACGGCTGGCGACTCTCGGTCGTGAACTCCAACGACGCCGTCCGCCGCGTGTTCGAGGCATCCGGCGACGACCAGCTGCTCAGCGCGACGGACGTGTCCCACCTGCTCGATGCGGGCGACGGCGAGTGGTCCCCGATCCCGCTGCCCCCGATCCTCGAGCGACCGGCGCGGCGGCCGCCGCTGGGGCGGAGCTGACATGACCGACTGGCGAGAGGATGAGGTCGGGAACGAGACGCGAGCTCGTGAGATCAACGAATGGATCGAGGATTCGAACGAGCTGCGGTCGGGCGGCGCCGCCGATCCGTACGTCTGCGAATGCAGCGACGGGGCGTGCGCATCGACCATCGTTCTGACGCACGGTGAGTACGAAGAAGTTCGGGCACATGGGACCCATTTCGCAATCGCCCTCGACCACGAGAGCCCCGACCTGGATCTGCTCCTCTCCGAGCACGCGGGGTTCGCGGTGGTCACGAAGCTCCCCGGGTTCCCGGCGAGGATCGCGGCCGCTTCGGATCCGCGTCACGGAGGGCCCGCACCGAGCGCTTCCGGCCGAACCTGATCGATCCCGTCTGGGCCCGCCCCTCGTTCACCCGTTCGTATCGGCGTTCGCGCTTCGCGTTCCAGTCCCGACGTGGCATCGCTGTGGTCCCTCCTTGCGGCCGACGTCCCGCGACCCGTCCTTACCCGATCGCGCGCCGGACATGCGCCTGGATCGGTTTCGTCCCCACCTGGTCGGGGAAAGCAACCGAAGCGATCCGTACCCGAACCGGAGGTGAGTGCGGTGGATCGTGAGATGAGAGGTGCCGCCGGACTGCCGGAAGAGAACGGGAGCTGCGGTCATGTGCTCTGCAGATGTCCGGTCGACGAGCTCGGCTTCTGTAGCGAGTTCTGCCGGCGACAGGTCGCGGCCGGATCGATGGGTGGCGCCGGTCCGTGTGGCTGCGGCCACCCGGCGTGCGTCGCGGGCCGAGGCCCCGGAGGAGGATGAGTGGATGCTGTTGGTTCGGAACGTGATGACCGAGGACGTGAAGACGGTGAGCCCCGACATGGATGCCTACGACGCTGCGGGGCTCATGCGTTCGCACGACGTGGGATCGGCTCCGGTGGTGGATGCCGATGGCCATCTCGTCGGGATCGTGACGGATCGGGACCTCGCGATCCGCGTCCTCGGAGACCGGATGGATCCGAGCCGAGCACGCGTGGGCGAGGTCGCCACTCGCCGATCGATCTTCACCATCAGCCCGGATGCCCAGGTCTCCGAGGCTCGGAGGGTCATGGCGGCCGAACGGATCCGTCGTCTGCCGGTCGTGAAGGGCGAGCGGCTCGTCGGCATCGTGTCGCTCGGCGACGTCGCGGAGGCGGACAGCTCCGCGCGCGCCGTCGGCGAAGCATTGAAGGAGATCTCGGCGTCTCCGGCAACGCTGGAGCGAGCCGACCGACCGGATCCAGGGACGCCGGATCGGGTGATGAAGCACCGGAGTTAGCGGCGTTCCATTTCCGGTTCGTCGACCTCGAGATCCCCTGACGCGGAGCCCTGGTGCTCACGGCGGATCCGGTCGAGGCTCTGCGCGATCAACCGAGAGATGTGCATCTGCGAGATGCCGATCTGTTGCGCGATCTCCGTCTGCGTCATGCCCTTGAAGAAACGGAGGTAGAGGATGCGACGCTCGCGATCGGGCAGCTTCTCGAGCGCCGGGGCGACCGATGCCCATCCTTCGGCGACCTCGAACGATGGGTCCGCGTGCCCGACGGTCTCGCCCATCGGTGTCCCGTCGTCGGAGACGGCCGCGTCCAACGAGGCAGGCGAATACGCCTGGATCGCATCCATCGCTTCGATCACGGCTTCCTCGGTCAGGTCGGCTCCTTCGGCGATCTCGGCGATCGTGGGCGATCGACCGAGCTCCTGCCAGAGCGACTCCAAGGTCCGATGAACGAGGAGGGCCGATTCCTGCAACGAGCGGGGAACGCGGACCGACCAGCCCCGGTCCCGGAAATGGCGCTTCAGCTCGCCGGTGATCGTCACCGCCGCGAAGGTCGTGAACTGGACCCCGCGGTCCGGGTCGAATCGATCGATCGCGTTCAGAAGGCCGAGGTCCGCAACCTGGATCAGATCGTCGATCGTTTCCCCTCGGCCCACGAACCGCCGCGCGAGATGCCGGGCGAGCGGGAAGTAGCGCTCGACGAGCTCCTCTCGGACGGCCGGATCGGGAAGCCGTCGGAAGAGCTCGACGGCTCCGTCCGCATCGTTCGAACGATCGTCCTCGCTCACGGCGTCTTCATGGGAGATCGCGTCCGGAATCGGATGCGGGGCCTTCCATCGTCGGACACGAACCGTGGGTTCACCGTGAGTCCCTGGATCACCGTCCACGACCAGCTTCCGAGGTCGCCGGGGCGGGGCCAGCTCGTCGTCGGAAGATCGGTCCCGAGCGTGATCACCAAGGAGCCGTCGCTCGTCGTGATCTCGAGCTGGAGAGCCTCGGCTTCCGGTGACGACTCGAGCAAGAGGATCCCGGCCTCATCGACGGCGATCCGCACCTCGTCGACCGCGTCGAACGGGAGGTCGAGGAGGGCGGCAGCGCTGGCGGCGACGACCCGCAGGATGTGGAGCGCATCCGGTCGCGCCGCGACCGTCACCGTGATCGGTGTCGAGAGGTCCTCCACAGCCACCACCTATACTAGGCCGGTGACCGGCGCGGGACCGTCGCGCGGGTCGGGAAGGGGGCGGTTCTGATCGAGCTCGTGATCGAGGCACGCGCCGTGGGGACGTGGTCGGTGTTCGCGGTTTCCGGCGAGCTCGATCTGGCGACCGCTCCGGGGCTGCGCGAGCGCGTTCGGGAGATGGACCCGAACGGATCGCTGAAGGTCGCCCTGGATCTCACCGAGGTGGGGTTCGTCGACTCGAGTGGACTCGGAGCGATCGTGGCCTGCCTGAAGCACGTGCGGGAGCTCGGAGGAGATCTGGTGCTCGTCGCGCCGGATGCTTCGCCCGTGGCGAAGCTCCTTAACCTCACCGGGCTCGAGCCGTCGATCGCGCGCGTCGAGACCGTCGACGACCTTCGCTAAGGGTCGTGAGATGAGCATGGCAGCCCTGGAGGTTCCGACGGACCCGCGCATGGGCGTAACGCTGCGAGCGTTCGCCACGGGCGTAGCGAACGATCTGGGCGCGCCGCCGGACCAGGTCGACGACCTCGCCTTGGCCGTCTCCGAGCTCCTCGCGAGCGCGGTCGAGGGAGGCTCTGAGCGCCTCCGGATCGAGTTGATCGCGGACGAAGAGGGCTGGGTCCTGCACGCCGACGGGGTCGGCGACGTTGGATCCGAACCGCCGGACCTCCCGTACCGTCGCGTCGATCTGCTCATGGGCCTGTTCCCGTCCACCCGTATCGAAGGAACGAGAGCGATCGTCAGATCCGTCACGGGCGCCTGATCGCTCGGCGGACCTGCCCGCGTTTCGGCTCTGGCGCGCCTCGTACCACCATCACCCGACACCGTTCGCACAAACCGCCCGGATCCCGACAGAGGATCCCGCACCGGATGCATCCGACCGCCAGCAGCTTCATCGAGACCGCCTAGGTGCCGTACACGATCGGCTCCGGCGTCGAGAGGAACCCGGCGATCAACACGATCACCGAACCCGCCAACGCGAGCCATGCACCGACCTCGATCTTGGTGTCGAGTCCCGTGAGGTGCTGTCCGCTCGCGCGGAACACCTGGATCGCGACCAGGACGAAGGCGGCAACACCGAGGGCGCCCGCCAGGCGTCCGAGTCCTCCGGTCCATGCCGCGAGCCCCACGATCCCGAGGAGCGCCAGGACGATGAAGACGAATCCCACGCTCGAGACGAAGTTCTGAGCGTGTCCGAGATCCGTCGAATAGAAGGCCTTCCAGCTGAGGTTGGTCCCGATCAGGCCTCGCACCCAATGCATGAAGGCCCCGAACACCATCATGGCCGCCCCCACGAGCGTGAGAACGATCCGAACAACGGTGCCTGCGGTGTTCCTCGTCGGTGTCATCGTCCCGATGGTCACGGCTCTCACCTCCAACCGGATCGGTACCCGATCCGGACCCGGACGAATCCTCGATCGTCGCGGCGCTCCGTCGGATACGCGAGCCGTTTGCGACGTCGGATGACCGGGAACACACCCCGGACGAGAGATAAGGAGGATGAGGACCATGGACGTCATCGGGGCACATCTGAGCGCGGGCGCTGCGACGCTCTTATGGATCCTCGCGGCGATCGCCGTGATCGCCGGCATCGTCGCGATCGTTCGAGGCGCGATCATCTACGGCATCGTCCTGATCATCATCGGATGCCTGATCGGACCCGGCGGGATCAGCATCTGGCGCTAACGGGCCGGGCCGACGGAGATCGTCGATCTCTCGGCTCGCAGCACGACGGAACGGAGGTGAAGGGAAGATGGCGACGCGGAAGCAGACGACCGCAGCCAAGCGGAACATCAAGAAGGCTCGAGCGACGGCGCAGCGGCAACGGACGATCGCGCACCTGCCGGCCTCGGTTCGAAGGGACATGGGCCGCCAGGCCGCGCGGGCTCGAGCCCGAGGCGGCAAGCCCGGTCGCGCACTCGAGGATCGGACACGACAACAGCTCTACGACGAGGCCAAGAAGCGGAACATCCCCGGTCGTTCGAGGATGGGGAAGTGGGACCTCGTGAAAGCCCTGCGCAAGAGCAGGTAGGGAGGGGCGTTCAGCCGCGCGGCGAAGGGTCGTCCCCTTCGCCGCGCCCTCGATCGTGCGGCGGCTCCACCCGACGCCGCATCACGATGGTCGTTCCCGAGGTGCTTCGCCGGATGTCCACCGTGTCCATGAGAGAGCGCATCAGCATCGTGCCGCGGCCGCGCGTGGATGTCGCATCTTCGGCTCGCCACCGGCCCTCATCGCGGATCTGGGCCTCGACATCATCGCCGGCCCGGATCTTCAGCTCGACGGTGAGCTCGCCCGGACCATCCGGGTACGCATGCTCGATCGCGTTGGAGCACGCTTCATCGATCGCCAGCACGATCTCCTCCGTCGACGCCGGCGGGATCGATGCGCGCATCGACCATCCGCGGATCGCGGCGCGGAGCCCGGCGAGCTGCTCGGCCACGGCGGGGAAACGGATGGAGAAGTCCGGTGCGGTCGATGCCGCCGCCACCGGCTCGTACCGAACGCAGAGGACGGCAGCGTCATCGGCCGCCCCATCGGGCAGCATCTGAGCGACGATCCTCTCGGCGAGCGCGTCCGGGCCCCGGTCCGAGAGGTCGATCGCGACCGCAGCGAGGCGTTGGAGCCCTTCGTCGACGGCCTCATCCCGGCGCTCGATCAGCCCGTCGGTGTACAGGACGAGGGTCTCGCCCGCCCCGAGCTGGTCCGACGCGTCGGACGGGGCCGCGACGACCGGTGGTATCGAAAGCGGCGGCCGCCGACCTCCCTCGAGGAAGCGCGCCCCGCCGGGTCCGACCACGAGCGGGGGCGGATGGCCCGCGCACGCATACGTGAGGCGTCCCGTGCGCGTGTCGAGCTCCGCGTATGCGGCCGTCGACATGGAGGCTCCCTCGATCGATTCGGCGAACGCGTCCATCGTCGCGAGCAGCTCCATCGGACGCTTGCCCGCAAGAGCGAGCACGCGGACCGCGCTGCGGATCTGCCCCATCGCCGCGGCGGCGCCGATCCCGCTTCCGACGACATCCCCAACGGCGACGGCGAGTCGCTCACCCGGCAGGTCGACCGTCTCGAACCAATCTCCGCCAACGGATGCCTCGGTCGCGGCGGGCAGGTATCGAGCAGCGACGCGAGCAGGGCCGACGTTCCGCTGCGCGCTGGGAAGGAGGCTCTCTTGCAGCACGGCCGCGATGCGGTGCTCGTTCGCATACGAGCGTGATCGCTCCAAGGCCTGCGCCACCTGGAACGCGAGCGTCTCGAGGGCCCAGCGCTCTTGCCCGTCGAACGTCCGCTCCGTCGCGAAGCTCAGACCCATCCCGCCGACGACGTGCGTACCGACGCGGAGCGGGAGCCACGCCCATGCCTGGTCGACCCGTGGGACGGGTCCATCGGAATCGAAGACCGCGGGGTACCGCTGGCGGGCTTCGTCCATCGACGGCAACAACACGGATCCCTTCGTTCGAACGGCGTCGGCGATCGGGACCGCGGCCGACAGCTCGACACGCTCGAGGGGATCGCCGTCCCCAGCGTCCGGTCGGAGGAGCGCGAGCGTCGCGTCGTGTTCGTCGAAGAGATAGAGCCAGCCGGTGGTCGCCCCGATCGCCGGGAGCCCGCGATCGAGCACCTCCGTCGCGACCTCTGCGGGTGTCCGGGCCGCCGAGAGCGCCGACGTGAGCTGCTGAAGTCGTGCCAGCTGTTGGCGTGACCGCTGCAGATCGGCGTACAGGCGGGCCCGAAGCAGCGCCTGCGCCCCTTGGCGCCCGACGTCGGTCCAGAGCTGTCGTTCGTCGTCGTCCAGTGACCTCGAAGGAGTCATCCGCACGGCCAGGACCCCGACGGTGACGTCGTCCTGAACCAGGGGCAGCTCGACGACCTCCGAGGAGCCGTCGGGTTCCCACGGGTGCGAGGAGGAGCCGCCGGCTGGGTCGATGCCCCGCGTGGCGGGAAGCTCCACGGTGGCGTCGATCGCGCCCGTCCGACGTGCGTGGCTCCTGAGCACCTGGCGCACGTCCTGCTCCGTGGCTGCCTTGGCGAGCGCTGAGGTCACGGCCTGGAGCTCCCGGGTTCGGTCCGCGGCGGCGCGTTCCCGTTCCACCAGCCGCGCGCGCTCCAACGCGATCGCCGCCTGTTCCGCCAGGGAGGTGACCAGACGAACATCGTCGTCGCCGGGGCGACGCTCGTCCTGGAAATACAGACCCAACGCCCCGATCGGACGTCCATCCGTGAGGATCGGAACGGAGAACTGGGAGCTTGCGATGCCGTCGAACAGCGAGGCTCCCTCGGGGAACCTGGCGACCCAATCGGCGTGATCGGGGACGATCACCGGTGAACCATCGCGATACGCGGACACGATCGCAGAGGTTGAGGCGACCGAGAGCCGCATCGGCTCCTCGTCGCTCCCCAGCCACTCCGCGATGCCTTCCGTCGCGACGAGCTCGAGCCGGTCGTGGTTCGTCGGGACCGCCAGCGCGAGTGCGCCACCGTGCGCGCGAACCGCGTGGACGGCTTCCCGCAGGACCGCCCGGGTCACCTCCCGTTGCGAAAGGCCCTTCGCGAGCTCCGCCGTCGCAGCTTGGAGCCGCTCCACCCGCGACTTGGCGCGGTCGGCCGCGGCGCGCGCCATCCGCTCGGCGCGGAACAACCTGGCGCGCTCCAATGCGATACCGGCTCGATCCGCCGTGTCCTTGAGGAGCGCGAGGTCGGCGTCGGTGGGCTCTTTCGACCGCGCGGACAG
>DASWDB010000063.1:0-4810 GCA_036395715.1 Actinomycetota bacterium
GGGACCATCCATGCACCATCGGTCGAGTACCGGGCGAACCCACCGCCGACCTGATCGAACATGCCGCCGTCGGCCATGCGGTCGAGCGTGAGCACGGTCATCTCCAGCGCGTCGGGGACGTCTCGGATCGCTTGTCGGAGCACGAACTCGAGCGTCATCGGTTGGGGGAACTTGGGAGCGCCGCCGAAGCCCCCCCACCGTGGGTCGAACGAATGGCGGAGGGTTTGGAACGCCTCGTTCGCGACCGCCTCGGTGAAGGGATCTTCGGAGGCTTCGAGGGCGCCGACGCGCCGGATCGACTCGATCACCCGGCCGCTTTGGACCTCCACCTCGTCGCGCCTCGTCGCCCAGGCGTCGGCGATCCCCTCGAGGACCTGCCCGAACGACGGCAGCCCGTGGCGTGGCTCATCCGGGAAGTAGGTCCCGGCGTAGAAAGGTCTGCCGTCGGGGGTGAGGAAGACCGACATCGGCCATCCGCCGCTCCCCGTCATCGCCTGGACGGCGTCCATGTAGATCCCGTCGACGTCGGGTCGCTCCTCGCGGTCGACCTTGATCGCGACGAACCGCTCGTTCAGGAGACTCGCCGTCGCCTCATCCTCGAACGACTCCCGCTCCATCACGTGGCACCAGTGGCAAGCGGCGTAGCCGACGGACAGGAACACGGGTCGGTCCTCGGCTCGCGCCTTGGCGAAGGCCTCGTCCCCCCACGGATACCAATCCACGGGGTTGTGGGCGTGCTGCAGGAGATACGGACTGGAAGCTCCGGCGAGACGATTGGCCTGGCGTTGGGGCACGACACCAGTCTGCACGGCCATCCGCGTTGTCACATCGGCGTTCAGAACCGAGCCCCAGGAGCCGATGGTGATTCGGGATGGACGATCGGATACGCGTTTCCGTGGTCGACGACCATATCCGGCTCGTCCAGAGCCTCCGGCTCGCGTGGGGTCACGGCTCCCGACTCCGGGTGCTGGGGCCGTTCGCCCCCGGCGTGGCGGCCCTCCGTGCCGCGCCGGACGTCATCGTGGTCGACCTGGAGCGTGACGATGGGCATGGCCTCGGGAGCCTCGTGGAGGTGTGCGAAGCGGTGCACGACGTCCGCGTGATCGCTGCCACGACGGAACAGGACCCGGAGCTCGGCTCGGCGATCGTGACCGCCGGAGCAAGCGGCTTGCTTCCCGCCCGGGGCGACCCCGCGGAGATGGAAGACGTGATCCGGCGAGCGGTGGCCGGCGAGCTGGTGCTTCCCGACGACCACCTGTATTCGCTGGTCGATCGGCTCCGGGCTGTCCGGGCCGGTCTCACCGAAGCCACCAACCTCGAGTCGCTGACCGCGCGCGAGCTCGAAGTGCTCCGATCGCTCTCCGATGGACGGAGCACCCTGGAGATCGCAGCGCTCCTCGGCATCAGCCCGATGACCGTCCAGAGTCACGTCAAGAACGTCCTGGCGAAGCTGGGCGTCCATTCGAAGGTGGAAGCCATCCGGCTCGCCTGGCGCGTCGGCGCGATCGCGATGCCCGTGAGCGCCTGAAGCGTCGCGGCCATCGCGATCGCCGAGTAGCCTGCCGAACATGTCGTCCCGCCCCGCACGCGTCCTCGTCGTGGGCGGTCACCCGGTGATCCTTGGGGTCGTCCGGCTCGCCTGCGACGCTCTTGCGGGCGTCGAGATCGTGGCCGAGGCCGGCGACGGATCGGCTGCCGTCGCTGCGTCGTCGTCGCTGACACCGGAGCTCGCAGTGGTCGACCTCGATCTCCCTGGGAACGACGGCCTCGACGTGCTGCGGTCGCTCCGAGATCAGGGCTTCCGCGGTCGCGTCGTCGTGGTATCGGAGCGAGCGGACGGCGCGACGGTCCTTGGCGCGATGCGACTCGGTGTGGATGCGTACCTCCTCAAACCCGACGGGCTCCGGCGGATCGGAGACGCGATCCGTCGCGTCCTCGACGGTGAGCGGGCGATCGACCCGGCATTGGAGCAGGCCGCCGTGCTCGAGCTCGGTCGCTTCGCACGGCAGTCGCGCGAGACCTCGGGAGTGGATTCTTCGCTGACGCGCCGGGAACGGGAGATCCTGGAACTCCTCGCCGAGGGACTCACGATGCAGCAGATCGGACGGCGTCTCGACATCTCCCCGCGGACCGTCGAGACGCATGTCGCGAATCTCTACCGGAAGCTCGCCGTTCGGAGTCGGGTCCAGGCCGTCTCACGGGCGGCCTCGCTCGGGCTGATCGAGCTCCGGTAGCCGGCTCAGGCGCCGTCGCTGACCTGCCGATACGCCTTTCCAAGGAGCCGCAGCGCCCCGACGCTCCAACGGCGTTCTGGAGTACCCTCATGGCACCAACGACATCGATGAGCAGGCGACCGTCCCCCGAGGCAGCCTCATCTCCGGCTATCCGCCGGAAGCTCGGTGTGGTCCTCATCGACCCGCTGCCCGTCGTTCGCGCGGGGCTCTCCCTGCTGGTCGATGGGCGTCCCGACATGGAGATCCTCGCGGAAGCCGGGGACGGCCGGGAAGGGGTGGATGCGCTCGCTCGCGTCCGCCGGTCGCGCGTCGTGGTTCTGGTGGGTCTGGGGCTCGAGGGCGAGCATGACGCTTCGTGGTTGATCCGGACGGTGCGTGAGCGCTTCCCGTCGCATGCCGTGCTCGCGATGGGAGCCAACGCCGATCCGACGATGGTGAGTCGTGCGCTCTTCGTTGGCGCCGATGGGTACGTCGACAAGAACATCGACCCCCTCGATTTCCTCGGGGCGATCATCAAGGTCGCCGACCGTGAGATGGTCTTGCAAGGCCCGGTTGCGGCCGCGGTCGGCCAGATCGCCGACAGCATCGAGCTCCGCCGCGACCTCGGCGTCCGCCTCACGGGTCGCGAGCGAGAGGTCCTGGCGGTGGCCGCGGAGGGCCTGACCGCCCGACAGATCGCGACCCGGTTGGGCGTCCGCGAACGGACCGTGACCACGCACCTCGGACGGATCTACGGGAAGCTCGGGGTCGGCAATCGGCTCTCCGCGATCCGGATGGCGGCGCGCTCCGGGATGGTCAGCGTCGGGTTTCCCGAGTAGTCACGCTCGGATGAAGACGGCCCCATCGTCGTCTTCGTAGATGAGCGTCCAGTCCGGATCAACCCGCAGATCAGGAAGTAGGTCCCAGTTCTCGGCGGCAACGATGGCATCGGGGTGCCATCGGTCGAGGACGGTGCGCCAATCCGCCCCGGCGAACCCGACCTGCCCGTAGTCGTCCCAGATCTCCTTCGGGATGATCTCGATGCGGGAGTCGACGAACACTGGTCGGTCGGGTGTCACGTACTCGAACCACGATCCCCATGGCTGGTGCACGAACATCTTGGATCCGGGCGGGACGTGGTCGATCACGGCTTGGGTCACGCCGGGTGGAGCCTGACTCAACAGATCGTTCGGTCGCCACCACGGCAGCAAGACGACGACGGCGACCAGCATCGCGACGATGATGCCGAAGGCGGGTGCCTTCGGTTCCCTGCCCGGATGCTCCGGAGGGACCGAGGCCGCGGGGAACAGCTCGGCCAGGATCACCGGGGTCACCATCGACCACCACACGATCGCCCGTTGCGCGGACATCGCCAGCATGAAGAACACGACCAGCCACAACAGCGTGGTCCATCGCGTCGGCGTTCCACGTCGAGCCAGGACGGCGACCACCGCGAGCGCGGAGCCGATCATGAACAGTCCCGAGACGTCGGTCGCCGTGACGGGAGCCCATTCGCTGATCGTGTCCCGGATGATGGGGTTGGTCGACAGGTCATAGGCGTATCGCCACGCATCGACACCGAACGGGTTCACCAGGGTGGCAGCGATGGTCGCCAGGGTCAGCCAGAGCAGCCGTCGTGAGCCCGGGACGTGCTGCCGGGCGTCCTGGATCCACGCCAGCCCCACGACCAGCGGAAAGATCGTGAAGCTGCCGTGGACGTTGGCGCAGATGGCCGCGAGGACCGGGATCAGATACAAGCGCCGCGGCGATATCTCCCGAGAGGCGAGCGCCCACAGCGCTGCAGCGAACAGCGGCAGGGCGACGAGCTGAGGGCGCATCGCAAGGGTCGGCGAGGCCACGAGGAACCCCACGACGGTCAGCAGGCTGGATGTCCTGACAGAGGCGCCCCGAGCCCGGCATGCGAGATAGATGAACCAGAAGGAGGCCGCGATGAAGATCGCCTGGAGGAACGCGAGCGTCGCCCAGCCTCCCCGGTGCCCGAGGGCGAGGACGATCTGCGCCCCCCACTGCTGATCGAGCCAGGGCGCACCTGTGACACTGAACGTGTAGGTGTCGAACCTGGGCAAGGAATGGGCCCTAAGGATCTCGTCGCCTGCCCGGATGTGATAGGCGAGGTCGGTCGTTCCCATCCGTGACAACAGGGCCACCACGACCGGCACCAGGACCACCAGCGACGCCCACGCCAGATCGATGGGTCGCCGACGTATCGCTTGGATGGGAAGTAAGCTCGGCTCGGTCACGGCGACGGGCATCGTACTGCCAGTCTTCGTCCGTTCTGCCAAGGCGCTTGACTGCACGATGACAGCCGAACCCGTACGTAGGACTACGTAGAGAACCTCCGGGAAAGTCGGAATTCCCGCCCGGCGCGCTTCCCTCTACTGTTCCTGCGGGCGGAGTACCATGCGCCCCCGGGTTCTGCTTCTAAGGACTCGGTCAGACGGGCTTCGGAGGAAGGGGGTGACAGATGTTCCTTCGTGTCTACACGGGTGTGACGACCTGGTGGAGCGACCTCAAAGTGCGCGCCGAGGAGGAGAAGGGCGCGACGGCAGTTGAGTACGCCCTGATGGTGGCGTTGA
>DASWDB010000064.1:0-13163 GCA_036395715.1 Actinomycetota bacterium
GCCGTCGTGGCCGCTGTGCTTCTGATCGGCGTGGCCGTGTTCCTCCGACGACGATCGCCCCGACCGCCCCCGCCCCGCCGGCGCACCGTCGACCCGTGGGAAGACTGACGAGGGTCTGCCGCGAGGGGGCGGGCTGTACACTCGCCCGCGGTCGGCGTCCCGCCGCCCGCGGGCGACCGCCGAGCTCCGACCGGAGATCCCATGACATCCACTGACCGAGAGGTGAGCCCGCCCGCGGCGACCGGCGGGCTTCGCCCGCCGGTCGCCGCTGCCCGCCTCGGATCCTGGTGGGTCCTTGCCGCCGCCACGCTCCTGATGCTGGGCGTGCTGGGGTGGCGGTTCGTGGCAGATCCGTCGCTCGCGGCGCCGACTCGTGATCCCGCCTGGTACACGTGGCGGGCGAACGTCGTGATGGAGGACGATCCCGCCTCCGTCGTCAGGGAATGGGGACCCGGCGGTCTGTTCTCGGGTGGCTACCGGGTGACCGTCCCGGTCGAGGGCGCGCTGTTGCAGCGCGTGGTCGGCATCGACACGTACTCGATGGCGAAGTTCCTGATGGTGGGCGTTCCGATCCTGACGGGGCTCGCGCTGGGGGCCGGCGCGGTCAGGAGCCGGAAGGATCCGGTCGCGTTCCTCACGATGCTGCTCGCGACCGTCGCGCTGTTCCTGACGACGCCTTACGTCGGCTACCTCGACAACATCACGGTGCTCTTCCTGTTGAGCTTGATGCTGGCGTTCCTCGGGGCCGCGCGGACGTCCTGGGGCGCCCGAACGGCGCTCTTCTTGATCGGGATCGCCGCCGCGTTCACCCACCCCACGACCTGCGTGCTCTTCGGCGCGACGCTCCTGGCGGTGTTCGGGTTCCATTTCGTCACGAGCCGGTTCCGCCTCGGCGAAGCCTTGCGGTCCGACGGGCCGATGCTGATCTCCGTCGGGCTCGGCATGCTCGCAGGGCTCGCGAGTTGGGTGATCGGGATCTGGGGGTCCAGCGCAAGCCTCAAGGACGCGGCGCTGCCGCCTCCGTACACGAAGGCGTTCTTCGTCGACCGACTGCTCGAGTGGATCGGCTCGATGCAGCCCGTGATCGTCGTGCCGTTCATCGCGCTCGCGATCGGGTCGACGATCCTGCTCGCCAACCGTCGGCGGACGGCGGCGGACAGCTTCGATGTCGCGGCCAGCTGGTGGCTGTTCCCGTTGCTGGGGATCGCGTCGGTCGTGCTCGGCGCCGACGCCCAGGTGTCGGGAGATCCGAACTCCCCGGTCGTCCCCTACTACCGGTTCATGAACGCGACAGCCGCGCCGATGGCGCTCGTGGGACTCGGTGCCTTCGCGCTGATCTGGTGGGCACGGACGCAGCACGACCGAAGATCGCTCCTCCGAGGGTTCGCGCTCGTCGCCGGTGTCGTCGCGGTCGCGTGGCTCGTGAACGCGGCCGCGCTGACGCGACCCCAGATCGGCCCATGGGCGTTCGGTGTCGCCGCGGTCGCCGCGGTCGGGGGCCTCGTCGGCGTCGCGGCCGCCCGGAGCGAGCGGACGCGCCGCGTTGCCGCGGTCGCCGCCGCCTCAACGCTGGTCCTCGGTTCGCTGGGCTTCCTGTTGATCGACGGTGTGCAGCACCGCTGGGTCAGCGCGGCGAACCAGTATCCGAGCGAGTCCGTGCGCGGATCGCTCGCCGCGGTGGATATCGTGGCACGAGCGGCGGGCGCACGACCGCTCGTGCTAATCGTCAACGACGGAGACACCGACGATCCGGCGACCCATACCAACACGGCCTACGGTTGGGCCAAGACCTACACGAACGTCTTCCGCACGGGGCTCCCCGGCACCTCGGCGAAGTACCAGGCGACCTACCTCGGCTCGTTGGAGAACTTCCTCGACGGGCGGGTAACCGCCAGCACGACCGGCAGCATCGGCTACGACCGGGCGGCCGCGACGCATTTCGCAGAGCTCCAGCGCCGTGAGCAGACGTACCCGGCCGACCCGGCCGTGTTCCTGGTCGGTGATTACTACGGCGGACTCTGCAACGGCGTCTCACCGTGCACCGACGCATCGCAACGGCGACGCCTCGATGATGCGCTCTCACACGGGGTCGCGATCGGCCCCGACGTCGTTGTGATCCAGGGCCCGGGCCTGTGGTCGCCCCCTCCGGACGTCGTCCAGCGGGCGAACAGCGTCGCGAACGCCACCGTCGAGTCGCTCGCGAACCACCCCGGACCGCTCGCCAACCTGTCCCACACGCTGCTCGTCCTCGCGATCCTCGCCTTCCTCCTGGTCGTCCCGGGTTGGCTCGCCGGGCGCTGGTTCGGTCTCGATTCGACGATCGATCGGTTCGCACTGATCCCGGGTCTCTCCGTCGTGCTCATCGTGCTCGCCGGGATCGGGACCCTCGCGGTCTGGCGCGGACCGCTCACCACGGTCAAAGGATGGGCCGTCGTCGCGGTCGCGATCGGCCTCGGGGCGGCGCTCCGGCTCGCGGATGCCTGGCTCCGGCGGCCCCTCGAGGCGTTCGGCGGGTTCTTCGACGGCTTGTTCGCGGTCTTCTCGAACCGCGATTACTCCGTCCTGATGGGCTACCAGTTCCTGGCGCAGGCGGGCCAGGGAGTGGTGCAAGGAGCGATCTTCAAGGCGTTGGTGTTCGGTGGCGAGAAGGGGTTCGACATCTCGGTCGCGCCGTCGGCCGATTACCTGCTCAAGGTCGTCCTTGCCCTCTACATCCCCTACACCTTCCTCTCGCCATTCGTCGGTGTGTTCATCGACCGGTTCGAACGACGGCGGGTTGCGTGGTGGGCCGACATCCTGAGCGCTGCCCTGGTCGCGTTGATCGTGATCCTCGTGATCCTTCCCCTGGGATCGAGCTCGCCGGAGGGCAAGTCCTGGCCGACGATCGGGTTGATCCTCGGGTTGCTCGTCGCCCAATCGGTCGCGCGCATCGCGCTCGCGATCAAGTCGGCGGCGCTCCCCGATGTCCTCTCCGGGAAGGACCTCCTGCAGGGCAACGGTCTCTCGCAGGCCGGGGGCGGGCTCGCCCAGGTCGTCGGGATCGGGGTGGGCACGGTCGTGGCGGGGCAGATCGCGCCATGGATCGGCGTGCTCTTCGGCGCCGCGGTCCTCCTCGTCGGTGCCGTGGTCTCCAGGCAGATGCGCATGGTCGAGGCGCGCCGGCACGAGGCGAGCCTCGGCCAGGAGGTGCGTCGGATCCTTCGGACCGTGGTCGCGGGTGTCGAAGAGGTGGCGGCCCGGCCGGCGGCGGCGCTCGGGCTCTCGTCCTTCCAGATGCTGCGGTACCAGTTCTGGGGCTTCGTCCTGATGACGTTCGCGTTGTACGCCAAGGATCTGGTGGAGGGCGGCAACGCCGATACGCTGTCGCAGATCCTCTCCGGGCTGGGGGGATTGGTCGGCGGCGCGCTGGGGCTGATCGTCGCCCAGCGGCTGAAGGATCGTGTGCCGCCGATCCGGCTCCTCCTCGCGTCGATGACCCTGCTCGGCGCCGCGACCGTGGTCTTCGGCGGGATCCTCACCGTCGCGGCGTTCGCGGCGTTGCTGTTCGTCGGCTTCTTTTGCTTCTTCCTCGGCAAGATCTCGACGGACACGATCACCCAGCAGGCGATGCCCGATGACTTCCGCGGACGTGCGTTCGCGCTGTACGACATCGCCTACAACCTCGGGTTCATCGTTCCCGCGGCGATCCTGTCGGTCATCTGGATCGAGGGGGATGCGACGCGGACCCGCGCGATCCTGATCGTCTCCGGCGCCGTGTTCCTCCTGCTCACGGCGTCGGTCGCCGCATGGTCGCGACGTATCCGTGGGGGCTTCGCGCCGCAGGACGACCTGGTGGGGGAAGAGGCGGCGGAGCTGGCCACCTCGAGCGAATCCTGAGCCGTGGCCGAGGTCCTCGCGTCTGACGGGACCCGGCTCCACGTGGAGATCGACGGTGCCGGTAAGCCTGTCACGGTGCTTGCCCACGGCCTGACCAACTCGTGCAAGGAGTTGTCCGCGTTCACCCCGCTGGCGCCGGGCACGAAGGTTCGCTTCTGCTTCCGTGGACACGGACATTCGAGCACACCCGAACCCGGCCACTATCGGTTCGAGGACTTCGCGTCCGACGTGGATGCGGTCGCGCGCGCCTATGGCGCCACGCGGGCGGTCGGGACCTCCTTGGGCCAAGGGGCGATCACCCGGCTCCTGGCCGCGGAGCCGGACCGGTTCGAACGGCTCGTGTTCATCCTCCCGGCCGCGCTGGACGTACCGCTCTCCGGGACCGAGCTTGCCGGGTTCGAGCGTTCCGCCGATCTGCTCGAGACGCTCCCGACCGAGCAGGCGATCGACGAGATCCTCCGGGGTTCGGGCCGCGCGAGCGAGTATGCGGATCGACCGTGGCTCCGCGACGTCGACATGCTTCTCTGGCAAGACCTGCAACCGCTCGGCGTGGCTCGGGCGCTCCGCGAGGTGACGATGGACGTCGCGATCGACGATCGCCGGCTGCTGCGACGGGTGAGCGCGCCCACGCTCGTGATCGCACGGGAGGGCGATGCGATCCACCCGGCGGCGCTCGGCCGAGTCCTCGCGGAGCTGATGCCGAACGTTGAGCTCATCATGCTCGACTCCGAGGAGGAGCTGTACTCGTCCATCCCCGTGTTGGTCGAGCGGGTGGCACGGTTCCTCGGATGAGGGGCGAACCCGGCCCGCGCCCCGCTCGCGCGAAGAACGATCTGACGGGCTCCGGGCTGGCCGTCCTGATGGGGGTGCAGTTCTCCTTCGTGGTGATCCTCGGGAAGGGACTCCTCCGCGGTCAGCCGCCGTTCGCGCTGCTGTTCTTCCGGTTCGGCGTCACCGCCGTGATCCTCGCCGCTGCGACGGTCGCGACGCGCCGTCCGCTCATGCCGGAGCCCGGGGAACGGCTTGGCCTGGCCGTCGCGGCGACGCTCGGGTACGGGACGGAGTCGGCGCTGTACTTCGCTGCCTTGAACCACGGAAGCGCCGCGACGGTGACGCTCCTGTTCTACACGTATCCGGTGTGGGTGATGCTGACGGCCATGGCGCTCGATCGCCGGATCCCTGCCGGCCGCCTCGTGACCGCGCTCGCGACGGCGATCATCGGGAGCGCGATCGTCGTGGCCGGCGGGTCCGGCGTGGAGATCGCACCGATCGGGATCGCGCTGGCGATCCTCTGTTCGCTCGCCTACACGGGGTACCTGACCGCTGCCGATCGGGTCGTGCGCCGCACGAACCCGCTCACGACCGCGGCTTGGCTCGCGGCCGGAGCGTCGTTCGCGAACCTGAGCTACGCGCTCGCATTCCGGGGATGGAGCACCCCGACCGGTTCGTTCGCGGGGCTCCGGGTGCTCGGGATGGGCATGTTCACGGCCGGGGCGTTCGTCTGCATGATCGCGAGCCTCCAGCGCATCGGCGCGGTGCGTAACGCGATCATCGGCGTCCTCGAACCACTCTGCGTCGCCGTGCTCGCCGCCGCGTTCCTCGATGAGCCCATCACGACCTCGACGGCGCTCGGCGGAGGGCTGATCCTCGCCGCGGCGGTCGTCGCGACCCTCGCACGAGGGCCGCGCGTCGTCGAGCCCGATCTCTGACGTCGCGCTACCATCCGCGGACGGTGACCGACGAACTGTTCTCACGGGATGCATATCTCGCGACATGTCCGGCAACGGTCGTGGCGGTGTCGGACGAGGGAGTCGTCGTGGATCGGACCGTCTTCTACGCGCGCGGAGGGGGGCAGCCCGGAGACACCGGCGTCCTGCGTTGGGCCGATCGCGCCACGGCCGTGACGGATACCCGCAAGGTTCGCGAGACGGGGGAGATCGTCCATGTCGTCGAAGGCGACGTGCCGCCCGTCGGCACCGCCGTGACGTGCGACATCGACTGGCCGCGGCGCTACGTGCATATGCGGACGCACACCGCGCTGCATTCGTTGTCCGGGAT
The DNA here is from genome assembly GCA_036395715.1 of Actinomycetota bacterium. GTDB lineage: Bacteria > Actinomycetota > UBA4738 > UBA4738 > HRBIN12 > AC-51. The sequence goes on from DASWDB010000064.1 coordinate 5,935, forward strand.
CATCTTCGCCGACTACGGTGCGAAGGTGACCGGGGGGAACATGGAGTCCGGCGGCATCGCGCGGATGGACTTCGAGCTCGAGTCGATGAGCGCGGAGCTGGGCCGCGACGTCGAAGCCAAGCTCAACGCCCGGCTCGCAGAGGATCGTCCGGTGCACGTCGTGCTGCTGCCTCGTGCGGAGGCGCTCCGGGACCCCGATCTGATCCGGACGAAGATCAACCTCGTTCCCGCATCGATCGACCCGATCCGCGTGATCGACATCGAGGGGATCGACAAGCAGGCCGACGGCGGAACGCATGTGCGCTCGACCGGCGAGGTCGGCCTGGTCCGCATCATCAAGACGGAGTCGAAGGGCAAGGCGAACAAGCGGATGCGGATCCATCTGGAGGACGCGTAGCGCTCAGCGCCCGGCGACGACGCCGAGGAGGACGAAGGCGGCGTAGATCGCGACCCCACCGGCCGTGAGCATGATGCGGAGCTGGCGCGGGATGGGCGAGCGTCCGAACGCGAAGTACAGCAAGGGACCGATGAAGGGCACGACCAGTACCACCAGCATCCAGCGAGCCCGGTGCGGTAACGGTTCGGATTCCTGGCGGATCAGATCCCACAGCCCGATCGCGACCCACGCCGCGTAGAGCACGAACGGCAAGACGTAGCCGTACAGGCCGATCAGCAGACCCCACCACGAGGTCGCGAGTGGCAGACCCATCACGGTCAGCTCCTTCGAGACGGTGGGGCCGGGCGTCGAGGAGATCTCGTCCACCGGGCGGATCCGGTAGGGCTGCGGTACCGACTCGCCGGGGATCGCGAGGGTAGGTGGCGCCGCCGCCGCATCGCCCGGCATGCCGGGCTGTGGCGGCGCCGCCGCCTGGGTTCTCCAGTCACCGTGCGGGAAACCGCCGTCTCGCGCATCGATGGAACGCACCAGCGCCTCCATCGAGGGGGCGAGCGACCCGCCACCACCGGGGAACGCTCGAAGCCCGGTGCACGGATACAGCGCCTCGATCGCCGGTGGCTCGCTCGTGGAGAGATCGTTGCCGGTGAAGCAATCACCCCCCGCGGAGGGTGCCGCCAACGCGAGATCGGCCAGCCCGCTCCGCCGAACGACGTTGTCACGGACCTCGTTGCCTGCGGTCGGCCAGAGGTTCCGATCGAGGATCGGGACCACCGCGATGCCGTACGTGGGTTGATCCTCGATCAGGTTCGCGGTGATGAGGTTGTCCACCCCACCCGCAACGACGACACCCATCCCGAACGATGGATAGGTGAGCGCCAGCGCCGGCGCCGCGGGATTCCCGTTGTCGTGGATGTAGTTCCCGGCGATCAGCAGGTTCCGCTGGGGAGCGTCCGCCTGAGCGTCCTGCGTGTTCGGCGCGATGCCGGACATGTTGTTCGTCCACTCGCTGTTCACGATCGCGACATCCGAAGCGTTGGCCCCGCTGAACCCCGCGGCGTTGTCCTGAGCGACGACATCCGTGACGACCGCGCGGCAGGGAGCGCACCGCCCGACGGAGAAGCCCGAATCGGGAGAGCCGCTCGCGTAGGAATGGTCGAGCTGGCCGTAGTCGGAGTCGTAGGCGACGATGCCGGAGTGCCCGTTGTCGTACGCGGTGAGGTATCGACCCCAGTAGCCGTGCACGCCGTACCACGAGATGCCGTTCACGAGGTTGTGGCGAGACGTGAGGTTCTCGATCGCGACCCCGTCGGCTTCGAAGACCTGTACCCCATCCGCGCGCTGGGATCCGCCATCGATGATCGTCCGATCGCGGTCGACCCCGCGGATCGTCAGGTACGGCGTCGTGACGGTCACGGATTCCTCGTAGATCCCGGGAGCGATCAGGACCATCCCGCCCGGTTGCGCATGATCGACGGCAGCCTGGATCGTGTCGAAATCCTGGGGGACGCGCACGGTGCCGGCGTACCCGGTCGGTACCGGTTCCCGGCCGGGCCCCACCCCGGCACGGAGCAGCGCCGCGGTGGAGACCACGTGGTCGTCGTGCGCGCCGGCGATCGAACCGGGGGAGAACCAGATGAGGGCCGCCGTCACGGCGAGCATGCCGTGCAACAGGGGTCGTCGCCACATCGGCGCGGACCCTAGCATGGGTCGATGCCGGCGGAACGTCTCTCCAGCTTGGATGCGAGCTTCCTCTACCTGGAAACGCCCGCGATGCATATGCATGTCGCCGGCCTATCGATCTTCGCTCCTCGCGAGGACGGTCCCCTGACCTATGACGACGTCCAACGTGTCGTCGAGGCCCGCATCCATCTCGCCCCTCGACTCCGACAACGGGTCCTGCCCGTTCCCGGCAACCTCGGCCGCCCGCTGTGGGTGGACGACGATCGGTTCGACCTGGATTTCCACCTCCGTCGTTCGGCGGTCCCGTCCCCGGGCGGTGGCTTCCAGCTGGAGCGAGCCGTGGGCCGCGTGCTCTCGCGCCCGCTCGATCGGTCGAAGCCGTTGTGGGAGCTGTACGTCTTCGAAGGCGTCGATGAGGGCCGGACCGCCGTGCTCCTGAAGCTCCACCATGCGCTCGCCGACGGGATCGGCGGCATGTTGATCGGCTCGGCTCTCTTCGATCTGGAGCCGAACGTGCCACTCGGACCGCCACCCAGGGCGCGGTGGATCCCCGAGCCGATCCCCCCTCGCGAGGAGCTCGTCCGAGCAGCTGTCGACGAGATGGCGTCCCATCCCGCCGAAGCGCTCGCGCGGACGGCCCGCGCCCCCCAGCGCGCGATCGACTCGGTCGTGCGGACGATGTCCGGGGCGTTGGCCCTGGTTGGCATGGGTCCTGCGCCCCCGGGCCCCTTCGACGGCCCGACCGGACCGGCACGAAGGTTCGCGATCGCCGCCGTACCGTTCGAGCGGCTCCGGACGGTCAAGCACACCCTCGGCGGCACGATCAACGACGTCGTGCTCGCCACCGTTGCGATCGGCTTGCACAAGCTGCTCGCCTCGCGAGGTGAGTCGACGAAGGGCAGGAGCCTGCGTGTGATGGTCCCCGTCTCCGTGCGATCGAAGGCGGAGGCGGGAGACGTTGGGAACCGCGTTGCGCCCGCGTTCGTAGAGATCCCCATCGGGCACATGAGCCCCCGATCACGGCTGGCGAAGGTTCGGACCGCGACCGAGGAGCTCAAATCGTCGTCGATGGCGGTGTCGGCCGACGCGATCATCGGCCTCGGCGCCTTCGCCCCACCGGCGCTGCACGCCATGGCCGCTCGCGTCGTTTCACGCGGACGGTGGTTCAACCTCGTCGTGTCGAACATCCCCGCGCCACAGATGCCCCTGTATCTGGCCGGCGCCCGGCTCGTCGCGAACCACCCGGCGATGCCCCTCGGCGAGCACGGTGGGCTGTCGATCGCCTGCACCTCATTGGGCGGGACGATGGCGTTCGGCCTGACCGCCGACTGGGACACCCTGAAAGACATCGACGTGCTCGCTCGGGGCATCGAGCACGGTATCGACGATCTCGCCGTGGCGGCTGCCAAGAAGGCTGCCGGGGCCCGCTAACGCAAGGTCGCTGCGTACCAGTCCGCGACCTCACCCAACCAACGACCGGGAGCTTCCATCTGGGGGACGTGTCCGACCCCTGGCAAGATCCGCCCTCGCCACGACGGGTACCTCGCCAAGGCCGTCTCGGCGGATCTGGCAGGGACGAACCGGTCACGACGTCCGTGGATCACGAGGACCGGGCACCGGATCCCTCCCATCGTTCTGATCCCTAGCGTCGGGTTCCGGATGTAGACGACGATCGATCGAGCGGCTTCGATGAAGTTCTCCGGTTGTTCCGGGTCATCCCGCGTGTCCCGCACGAGCTCGATCTGGAGTCGGATCACCTCCTCGGGGATCGTGCCGGGGTCCGTGGTCAGCATCCGGAGGCCGAGCGTCACGAACGTCTCCGGACTCAGCGCCCGGCGGCGGGCTCGGACCACGCGCTCGCCGACACCGTCCAGGCCGTAGAGGGAGAACGCCGCGAGGACCGCGGGGTGGGGGAGGCCACCGCGCGTCCAGGGGAACACGGAGGCGCTGAGGACCAGCCCCGCCACGCGGTCGGGCTCGACGGCGGCGTGAACCGACGCGATCAGTCCGCCCATCGAGTTCCCCACCACCACCACACGCCCGGTCGCCGTCTCGTCGACGAACCTCGAGAGCGAACGCCGAAGATCCATGACCCTCGTGCCACGACCGGCGGCCGGCGACCGGCCGAACCCGGGCAGATCCAAGGCCAAGACACGCCCGAGCCCCGAGAGCCCGGGTGCGACCTGGAGCCAGTTGAGGTGCGACCCGCCGAGCCCATGGACGAGGACGAAGGTCGTATCGGCTGGCCCCGCCCACGCCCGGTAGACGACGGATCCGTCGAGGTCAACGGTCTGCGGTTCCGGCAGCTCGAGGGGCATCTGTTGGAGCCTACCCACGCGCGCCGGAGCCGCCCGTTTCGGGCATAGAACCAGGTCCTTCGAACGTTGAAAGGGTCGGTGGCGTAGAGGCAGGGGAGTCCGATGGCCCTCAGGGACCGTTTCGAGGCCTCAGCCGGGCCTTCACACGACCTCCATACGCTACACACGGCCTCAGCTTTACAGAGGATGGACCACGACCTACCATGAATGCGAGCGGCCAAGGCGTTTGCCCACGCGCCTGTGCCCACATGGACCCGCTCGCGAGGGATGACTCGAGTTCTCGATGACCAGGCGAGCCGCGCCGTGCGGCGGCCCGGTCACGACGAGGAGCGTGATACGAAGTGCCCGAGCCGGCGCGTCCCCTAGGGACCGACGACGCTGACGATCTCCGCCTCTACCTGGAGGCGGCGGCCCGCGAGCCGCTGCTCACCAAGGAAGAAGAGGTGGAGCTTGCCATGACCATCGAGGGCGGCAAGGAGGCCGAAGATCGCCTCCGTGCCGGCCGCCTCCGTTCGGAGAAGAGCATCGCGAAGGCTCGTGCCGACGTCCGCAAGGCTGAGGCCGCGCGCCAGCGGTTCATCATGGCCAACCTCCGGCTGGTGGTTTCCGTGGCCCGCAAGTACCAGGGTCAGGGGCTTCCGCTGCTGGATCTCATCCAGGAAGGCAACATCGGCCTGATGCGTGCGGTCGAGCTGTTCGACTGGCGCCGCGGCTTCAAGTTCTCCACCTACGCGACGTGGTGGATCCGTCAAGGCATCACGCGGGCGATCGCCGATCGCTCTCGTTCGATCCGCCTTCCGGTGCACATCCACGATCGGCTGCGCAAGCTCAACCGGACCCGGTTCCAGTTCGCGCAGTCGATGGGCCGCGAGCCCACACGCGAGGAGCTGGCCAAGGCGCTCGACACCACCGTGGACGAGATCGACGACCTGACCGAGATGGGTCGCCGGGAGCCCCTGTCCCTGCAGTCCCCGGTCGGCGAGGACACCGAGCTGGGCGACCTCATCGAAGAGGTCGACTCGGACGCGGCGTTCAACGAGGTCGAGGATCAGCTGCTCCGCGAGGAGATCGGCGGCGCGGTGGACAAGGTGCTGGACGAGCGCGAGCGGCACGTGGTCGCGCTGCGCTACGGCCTGGAGAACGGGCAGCCGCTGAGCCTCCGGGAGACCGGGAAGGTCCTCGGTCTGTCCGGGGAGCGCGTTCGGTTGATCGAGCGCGAGGCGCTCCGGAAGCTCCGCGACTCGAACCTGATCAACGCGGTCGCGCTCGGCGGCTGAGCCGCCGAGCGCCCCGCCCAACGCAGCTCGAAGGGGCCGCCCGAAGGGCGGCCCCTTCGCTGTTCAGCCACCCACCCGCCCCTGCCGATGACTGAGACGGGATGGAGGTCTCGGCGTTCCGCGGCAGTACCCCCGCGAACATCTCGCCCCCTTCGCTCGATGGGAAGGGTGGGAGCGAGTCCGATGGGCGGGAGCACGAGCGTGCGCTCGTCCGGCGAGCTCAAGACGGTGATCGCGATGCCTTCGGCGAGCTGTACCGCACGCACCTGCCGGCCGTGTCCAGGCTGGTGCGGTTCCGGGTGGGCGCCGAGAACGAAGACGTGGTCTCCGACGTGTTCCTGCGCGCCTGGCGGGGACTCGCGTCCTACCGCGACACGGGGGTTCCGTTCGCGGCATGGCTCTACGGGATCGCCCGTCACGTGGCGATCGACACGCTTCGCAAACGGGGGCGGGACGAGCCCCGCGATCAGCTTCCCGATCGGGGGGTCGAGCCGATGACGGCGGAGATCCTGACGTTGCGGGGTGCGATCGACCACCTTCCGACCGAGCAACGCCAGGTCATCGAGCTGAAGTACCTCGTCGGTATGACCAACGAGGAGGTCGCGACGGCGATGGGAACCACGCCGGGGGCGGTCAACGCGAAACAGTGGCGGGCGCTGAAGGCTCTCGCCGACGTGCTGGAGGAGCGGGCATGAGCGTCGAGCTCGATCGCGATCTCGGGGCCTGGGCTCGCGAGGAGGTGTCCCGCGAGCAGTTGCTCGCCGTTCACGGTTCGGCGGCCGCGGCGCTCGTCGCGGTGCACGATCGGCTGACGGGTGCCGCGGGCGCCGTCACGGTGCCTCCGGCCGAGACGAGCTGGGTCGCGCTGCTCGCGAGGCTCGATTCCCCGGCCCCCGCGATGCCGCTCCGTCGTCCCCGACCGCGCAGGACGCTTGCGCTCGCCGTCGCGGCGACGCTCGCGATGGCCGGGATCGCGTTCGCGGCTGCCTCGCTCGGGTCGAGCGGCGGGTCCCCCGTCGTTTCGCCGGCTCCCACCGCACCACCGGTCGCCGGCCCGTCATCCACCGGATCCGGGTCGAACGATCGCAGGCTCCCCCCTTCGACCGCGTCGACGGCACCGTCCTCCGTCGGGAACCGACCATCGACGAGCGGTACGTCGGGGAACGGGGCGGCCGGGAGCGGGGACGGCGTCGCCGGCGACGTCCCCGGTGGTTCACCGAAACGGGGGGACGATCCACGCGATCGGGATCAAGGGACCGGGAACGATGGGTCCCACAACGACCACGGATCGGGGAACAACGGACCCGAGGGGTCGCGTCCACCCACCTCGCAGGGGCACTGAGCGTCCTCGGAAGGCCGGATCTTTCCGAGCGAGGCGTACATCCTGCCTCCTGCGCGCGATAGGAAGGTCGAAAACCTCTGATCGTCCACGGACGATCGGCGCGGGCAGCGCTCTCGGAGAGGAAGGACGCAGGCCGGGACGACTCAAGCGACCCCATCCCCCCGCGGCGGGAGTTTGGTCTCCAACCCTCGCACCCCGCCGTCGACCTGGCCTTG
>DASWDB010000065.1:0-3159 GCA_036395715.1 Actinomycetota bacterium
GCTGTCCGAGATGGACGGGTTGAAGAAGCCGCGAGGGTTCGTCAACCGAGTGGTCAGACGCGCGCTCGGCATGAAGCCGAAGCAGCCACCCAAGTACCGGATCCTGCACATCTTCGCCACGAACCAGCCGGGGGTGCTGGACGAGGCCATGCTCCGACCGGGTCGGATCGACCGGATCTACAAGGTCGGCTATCCGCATCTCGAGGGTCGGACGGCGACGTTCGTGTACTACCTCGCCAAGGTGCGGCACGAGCTCACCGACGAGCAGATCACCAAACTCGCGACGATCACCCCGTACGCGTCAGGCGCGCTGATCAAGGACACCGTCAACGAGGCGCTCGTGATCGCGATCCGCGACGGCCGCGAGACGATCACGTGGCGCGACATCGTCATGGCGAAGCAGCTGAAGGAACACGGGCTCCCGGACGACCACGAGTACATCAAGCGGGAACGGCATGCGGTGGCCGTCCACGAAGCCTGTCATGCCGTCGTCGCCTATCGCCTGCGCAAACACGCGGTGATCGACGTTGCCACGATCGAACGGCGTGGGGACGTCGGAGGGTTCGTGTCGTCGATCCCGCCGGAGGATCAGTTCGTCGAATGGCGATCCGAGCGGGACATCGACATCATGACCTTCCTTGCGTCGCTCGCGGGCGAGCGCCTCTTCTTCGACGGGGACCATTCGACCGGCGTCGGCGGCGACATGCGGGGGGCGACGACGATCGCGACCCAGATGCTCGCCTACTACGCGATGGGAGACACGATCGCCGCCCGGTCCGTGACCCTCGGCGGCATGCGGGGCGGGCAGCCCATGGAGACTGGGTCGGATCGAGCGCTCTTCGACACCGAGTTCGGCAAACAGGTCGACGCGAAGCTGGGCCTGCTCTACGACGAGACCTACCGGCTGCTCGCGGACAACCGGGCCGAGGTCCTCGCGGTCGCGCACGCGTTGGAGACGCACAAGACGATCACCGGGGACGACGTCGCAGCCATCGTCGACGGAGTCACCGGATCGCTCGTCGACGGCCGCTCCTACCTGGACCCGGTCTTCCGTCACGAGCTGGAGCGCTATCACGATGCGGCCGCGAAGGCGCACCGGGAGCACTCGGGGGTCGACACCTCGATGCCGATGCCGATGCCTCCGCCCCCCCGCGCCGCGCTCCCGCCCGAGCCGAACGGGCACGGATCCGAGCCGGTCCCCGCGGGGAGCTCCGAGAAACAGCCGATCGCCCCGCGACCCGACGGCGACGGACCGGCGACGGCCCGCTGAGCCTGGGTATCCTCGCGGGCATGCGCCTGTACAACACGCTGACGCGTGCGGTCGAGGAGGTCGTGCCGGTCGAGCCCGGTCACGTGAAGATGTACGCGTGCGGTCCCACCGTGTACCGCTACGCCCATCTCGGGAACCTCCGCACCTACATGCTGGCCGATCTGATCCGGCGCGCCCTGCGCCTGGAGGGGTTCAGGGTCACCCTCGTCCAGAACATCACCGATGTCGGCCACATGACGGACGAGTCCTCGCCCGAGGCGATTGACAAGATGCTGCTCGCCGTCGAGGACGAGGGGCTCCAGCCGCTGGAGATCGCCGAGAAGTACACCCGGTCGGTCTTCGAGGATGCGGCTGCGCTCGGCATCGATGAACCCGACGTGTCTCCGAAGGCGACCGAGCACATCCCCGAGATGATCGGCCTGACGAAGACCCTGATCGATCGCGAGCATGCCTACGTCGTCGACAACGGATCCGTCTACTACGACGTCGCGAGTTTCGACGGTTACGGGAAGCTCTCCGGCAACACGCTCGACAAGCTCCGGGAAGGGCACCGCGACCTCGAGACCGATCCACGGAAGCATCACCCGGCGGACTTCGCGTTGTGGAAGGCCGCCGGACCCGGCCGGCTCATGAAGTGGCCGAGCCCGTGGGGCGACGGCTTCCCCGGCTGGCACGTCGAATGCTCGGCGATGTCCATGGAGTACCTGGGCGATCGGATCGACATCCACACAGGGGGCACCGACCTCCGCTTCCCACACCACGAGGACGAGATCGCGCAATCCGAGGGCGCGGTCGGGCATCGGGTCGTCTCCATCTGGGTGCACGGCGGCCATCTCCGCCAGGCGGGACAGAAGATCGCGAAGTCGACGGGCAACGTCGTCCGTGTGCAGGACCTCGTCGATCGCGGGATCGATCCGCTGTCGTTCCGCTGGCTCTGCTTCCAGACCCAGTACCGCAGCGAGATGGACTTCTCGTGGGACGCGATGGAGACGGCCGACCAGCGAGTGAAGCAGCTCCGCCGCCGGATGGCCGAGTGGGCTCCGGCGGCCGAGGCGCTCGGCGCCGGGGCGGCCGACTTCGACGCGCGGTTCCGTGCCGCGCTCGCCGACGACCTGTCGTTCCCGGCGGCCGTTCGGATCGTGAACGAACTGGTGTCGGCGCCGGCCGCGGCCGTTCCCGGGGGCGAGAAGTACGCGCTCCTCGCTGGCTGGGACAAGGTGCTCGGGTTGGACCTCGAGCGCGAGGCGATCACGGATTGGGCGCCCTCGGAGGAGATGCGCGCGCTCATGAAGGAGCGGGACGAAGCTCGCGCCGCGAAGGACTACGCGACGAGCGACCGGATCCGCGAGCAGCTGACGTCGATGGGTCTCGAGGTTATGGACACGGCCGGCGGCACCCAGGTGCGTCCACGCGACTGAGCCGCGGATCTGCTCGGGGCGGAACCGAGCTCAACCGACCACGCGGAGGTCGCGCGAGGACCGGTTCAGCCGCTCGACACCGTCATCGGTCACGGCGACGATGTCCTCGATCCGCACGCCGAACCGGCCCTCGAGGTAGATGCCCGGCTCGACGCTGAAGGTCATGCCGGGCTCCAACAGGGTTTGGTCCCCCTCAACAGCGTACGGCGGCTCGTGGACCTCCCTACCGATCCCGTGCCCGGTCCGGTGGATGAACCGATCGCCGAACCCGCCGGCGGCGATCACCGCGCGCGCCGCCCGATCCACCTCCTGGATCGGGACCCCGGGTCGTACGGTCTCCACGCCGGCTTCCTGAGCCTCGTGGACCAGGGCGAACACGTCTTCCAGCCCGTCGGGAGCATCCCCCACGACGACCGTGCGTGTGGTGTCGCTGAAGTACCCCTCGACCGAACCGCCGAAATCGAGGACGAC
>DASWDB010000066.1:0-6137 GCA_036395715.1 Actinomycetota bacterium
GTCACGACCAGTCGTCCCGGTCCGACGCTCCCGGCGAGGAGGCTCCGGCCGAGCCTGGCGCGGGAGAGCGCCTCGCCTTCGGCGATGGAGGTCTGAGCGACGAGACCGATGGCGGCTTCCTCCGACGGGACCGATCCTGGCGGGGCGAACGCGGCCGGCATCTGGGTCAGCTCGAGGTCGGCGGCCGTGAGCGTGGTGCCGGCGTCGACGTCGTGGGTTGCGATCGTCACGGCGACCCCCGGCCCGGCGAGTGTTCGCTCGCCCGACGGCCCCGACGCATCGGCCCGAACCAGGAGGAACGAGGCGACCCCGCACGCCGCGGCGACGGTGAGGAACACCTTTGAGGACAAGGGCAGTTTGCGACGGAGCGAGAACGTCGGGACGATCCGCATCCGGCGAACGTACGTGGCGCACGCCTGACCGGCCGTGACGGAGGTCACATCAATCGACCGGTCGGAGGTGATCCTTCCTCTTGTTGTCCAGCGGGAGCGTCCGGACGCGGAACTCCTCGAGCGCCTCGCGTCCCACGATCATCGACACCGACTCGCGGATCCGTTCGCCGACCTGCTCGCCCTCTTCCTCGGTCACGAAGACGAGCTCGACACGGATCAGCTGACGGGCCATCAGTCGTGCCCCGAGCCGCCGAGGGCATGCGCGCAATCGCAGCCGCTCCGGTCCTCCGGCACCCGTGGGATCGCCGCGAAGAGCAGGTCTCGGAGCTTGTCGATGTTCTCGCCGAACACCTTCAGCACCTCGGCATGCGAAACCGGCGCGATGCCGTCCACGCCGACGTCGTAGTCCGTCACGAGGGCGACGTTCGCGAAGCACAGCTCGAGCTCCTTCGCGAGCGCGGCTTCCGGGAACTGCGTCATCCCGATCACGTCGCCGCCCACGGTGGCGAACATCCGCGATTCGGCGCGAGTCGAGAAGCGAGGTCCTTCGATCACCACCATCGTCCCGCCGACACGATGCTCGATCCCGAGCTCGACGGCGGCATCGACCAAGCCCTGACGCATCACCGGGCAGTACGGGTCGGCGAACGACACATGCGTGGTGATCGGACCGTCGTAGAACGTGTTCGCACGCGACTTCGTGAAGTCGATCGCTTGGTCGCAGACGACGAAGGTGCGCGGCGGGATATCGCGGCGGAGCGAACCGGCGGCCGATGGTCCGAACAGGCGTGTGACGCCCAGTTCCTTCATCGCCCAAACGTTGGCGCGGTACGGGACGCGATGGGGCGGGAACTCGTGATCTTTCCCATGCCGCGGGATGAAGGCCACGCGCCGCTCCTCGATCGATCCCACCGTGACGGCAGCCGCCGGCTTCCCGTACGGCGTGTCGACGACGATCTCTTCGGGATCGTCGAGGAACGCATAGAACCCGGAACCGCCGAAGACGCCGATCTCGGCCGTCCTCATGAGCCGGATCCTTCCTTCGGCTTCGGGGTCGTGCCGGAGGAGGGATCCTTCTTGGCGTCCGAGTCGCCGGTCTTCTTCTCCGAGGAGCCTCCGTCCTTCTTCGTGTCGGCCTTGGCTCCGGCGTCGGTCGTCTCGTCCCGTCCCTTCGATCCCTTGCCGTGATCGGTCGCGTAGAAGCCCGAACCCTTGAACGCGATCGCGGGCGCCGCGAAGACCTTCCGAAGTCTGCCTCCGCATCGGGGACAGATCGTGAGCGTCTCGTCCGCCATCCTCTGGACGATGTCGAAGGTATGGCCGCAGTCGCGACACGTGTATCCGTAGGTCGGCATGCCGAGCCAAGTGTAGCGACGCCCTCCCTGTCGGCCGACCAACCTATGCTGATGTGACGATTGGCGCAGCAGCGGCGGGCCGCGTATCGTTCGCGGTCCGCGGGGCGAGGGGGCTCATGAAGGTTCGCAAAGCGGTGATCCCTGCCGCCGGGCTCGGGACCCGGTTCCTTCCTGCCACCAAGGCGCAGCCGAAGGTCATGCTCCCGGTGATCGATGTCCCCGCGATCCAGCTCGTGGTCGAGGAGGCGGCTCGCGCGGGCATCGACGACGTCCTGATCGTCACCGGCCGCGGCCAGCGCGCCATCGAGGACCATTTCGATCGCAACCTCGAGCTCGAGCGCTTCCTCGAGGACAAGGAGAAGTTCGACGAGCTCAAGCGGATCCGGCAGATCGCGGATATGGCCGAGGTCCACTACATCCGTCAGAAGGAGGCGCTCGGGCTCGGACACGCGGTCTCGATGGCGCAGGCGCACGTCGGTGATGAGCCGTTCGCGGTCATGCTCGGCGACGACCTGATCCATCCATCCGAGCCGCTCCTGGGCCAGATGCTCCGAGCGCACGACACGTTCGGGAGGAGTGTCATCGCGGCGATGGAGGTCAGCAAACAGGACATCTCCTTGTACGGCAGCATCCAGGCGGAGCCCTTCGAGGAGCATCTCGTGCGGATCCTGTCGATCATCGAGAAGCCGACGCCGGAGGAGGCACCGTCCAACCTCGCGGTGATCGGCCGATACGTGTTCACCCCGGAGATCTTCGACGCGCTGCACCGAACCACGCCGGGCCGCGGTGGCGAGATCCAGGTCACGGACGCGATCAACCTGTTGGCGCAGGAGCAGGCGGTCTACGCCTACCGGTTCGAGGGCCGGCGCTTCGACGTGGGGAACCCCCTCGACTACCTGAAGGCCACCGTCGAGCTCGGCGCCGAGCGCGACGACCTCGGGGCCGAGTTCCGCACGTGGCTCGCCGAGTTCGTGCAGCGCGAGAAGCTCGTCTGAATCTCGCTCGACCGGTTCCATCGTGCCGTCCGAAGCCCTGAGTAGACTGCCCGGCATGGCAGAGCGGCATACGCACGATCACGACTCGGCGGAGGGCTTGGTCCCCCTCGAGGAGGCGCGCGAGCGGATCCTTTCGAGGATCGAGCCGCTCCGGCCGCTGCAGTTGCCACTGACCGATGCCTACGGCTGCGTGGCCGCTGAGGACATGGTCTCGGCCGTCGACCTCCCGGAGTTCGCGTCCTCTGCGATGGACGGCTTCGCGCTCCGCGCGTCGGACGTCGCCGAGGCGTCGGCGCACGATCCGACCGAGCTCAAGGTGGTCGGCCACGCGATGATCGGGCAGCGGCCGGAGGCGACGGTCGGGATGGGCGAGGCGGTCGCGATCGCGACCGGCGCCCCGATCCCGGCCGGCGCGGACGCGGTCGTGCCGAAGGAGAACGCCGAGACCCGCGACGATGACCTTGTGCGGGTGTTCGCCGCCGTCGAGGACGGCCGGCACGTCCGTCCTCGTGGCGAGGACGTGCGCGCGGGTGACGTCCTCGTCCCGCTGGGGAAGCGGCTGAGCGCGGGCGAGCTCGGCCTCCTGGCGAACGCCGGCGTCCCCCACCCGATGGTGCACCCACGCCCGCGCATCGTCGTGCTCTCGACGGGTGACGAACTGATCCCACCCACGGAGCGACCGACGTTCGGTCAGGTGCGCGATTCGAACGCCTACACGCTGTTCGCGGCGCTCCGGGAGGCGGGCGCGACCCCGGTCCTCGCGGGGATCGTGCGGGACGACCCCGAGTCGCTCAAAGAGGCGGTCTTCAACTACGAGATCCAGGCCGACGGCTTCGTCTCCTCGGGCGGCGTGTCGGTCGGGGAGCGAGACGTGGTCAAGGCCGCGTTCCTCCGGCGTGGCGACATCGACTTCTACCGCGTCTCGATGCAGCCGGGGATGCCCCAGGGGTTCGGGTTCATCGAGGGCAAGCCGTTCTTCGGTCTCCCGGGGAACCCGGTCAGCGTCTTCGTCAGCTTCGAGATGTTCGTGCGCCCGGCGATCCTCAAGATGATGGGCCGGGCCCAGCTCGACCGTCCCGAGATCACGGCGACCCTCACGGGGGAGATCAGCGGGCCCAGGGACAAGAGCGTCCTCGCACGGGTCGTGGTGGCGAGGGGTCCGGACGGTTGGACCGCCGCTCCGACGGGGGGCCGCGGCTCCAACCTCATCGCCACGGTTGCTCGAGCCAACGGCCTCGCTCTCCTGAAGCCGGGGGTCGACCGCGCGGGCCCCGGCGAGCGCGTCAAGGTGCGCCTGTTCCGCGCCTCGGAAGACTGACGGTGGACGATCGTTCCCGTGCCGACGGCGTCGCCCGGATCGTCGAGGTCGGTGCCAAACCGGAGACGGCTCGTGCAGCGACCGCCGAGGCATGGCTCGTGACGACGACCGAGACGGTCGGAGCCCTGGTCGCCGGGACGAAGAAGGGCTCCCCGATCGAGACCGCGAAGGTCGCGGGGATGATCGGCGTCAAGAAGACACCCGATCTCCTGCCGCACTGCCACCCCGTCCGGGTCACCGGGGTCGACGTCATCGTTGAGCCGAACGTGGCCGAGGGGCGCATCCACGTGGTCACGAACGTGCGAGCCTTCGATCGCACGGGCGTCGAGATGGAGGCGCTGACGGCGGCCTCCATCGCCGCGTTGTCCTTGTACGACACCGCGAAAGCCTTCGACCGTTCCGCCCGGATCGTGGACGTCCGGCTGCTCGCCAAGTCCGGCGGGAGGTCCGGCGACTATCGCGCGGTGGAGTGATCGGCGACCGAACGGCCCACGAACGCGAGAAGGACGGAATCACATCGATGTGCTTTCCGAGCACTAGATGTGGTGCTACGGTCCCATCCCAGCCCAGATGTTGTGTCACAACCGGGGGGCGACAGGCAGGAGGCTGGGACGTGGAGTGGATGGTCCTCGCCGGGTTAGGCATCATGTGGGTCGCCTTCTTGGTGCCCCGGGGCCGGAAGCGGTCCGAGGCCCGGTCGGTGAACGATTTCGAACAGAGGATGGAGCTCTTGGCGAACGCTGAGGTACACGGAACGACCGGACGCTGGATCGTGACCCCGCGCAAGGGAGTTCGGTTCCTCGGCCCCGACGATCGCCGCCGCGCCCGCGCCCGCGAGCGCCGGCGCAAGGTCTTCGTCGTCCTGCTCGACTCGATCGTCCTCACGTCCCTGATCGGTCTGGCGCCGCCACTCCGAGCGATGTGGTTCGTGGCTGGCGGACTCGGAGCCGTCCTGTTCCTCTACGTGTGGGTGTTGCTATCGATCAAGGCGCGCTCGACCCATCTGCGCGGTCGCGTTCCCACGAAAGCGAACGCCGAGTCCTGGCTTCCCGTCGGCGTCGCTTCGTTCGTCGACGGGAACGCCGAGCCCCCATCGCGACCGGCGTTCCACGACCTCGACATCTTCGATGACGAACCCGTCCACGTCGTGGTCCGCACCGCCTCGGCCGGCGTCTGACGGGCGTGGCTCCCGACCATCTGTCGGACGCGCTCCACGATCGGTTCGACGCGAAGACAGCCGCTCGCGAGAAAGCCTTGCCGGCCGCCCGGCGCTCGATCCGCGCTTCGGCCAATGCGATCCGGGCCGTACATCGCGGCGAGTTCGGAACGGCTCGTTCGCTGATCGAGGACTCGCGGGCGGCGCTCGACGAAGGCACGGACGGGGTCACGGCGCATCCGGACGTGCGCTTCGCCGGCTATCTGCTGGATGCGGAGAAGGAATACGCGGAGGCGAGCCTGACCTACGCGCTCGTGTCCGGCGAGACGCTTCCCGCGCCCGACGCTCTCCGGGTCGGCGACGCTCCCTACCTGAACGGGATGGCCGAAACGGTCGGCGAGGGCCGGCGGCACATCCTGGACCTCCTGCGCCTCGGCGACGTCGAGAAGGCGGAACGGGTGCTCGCGACGCTCGAGGACATGTACGGCTTGCTCGTGACGATGGACTATCCCGATGCGATCACGATGAACCTCCGGCGCTCGACCGACGTCGCCCGGAGCCTGATCGAGAAGACCCGAGGCGATCTGTCGATCGCATTCGTCCAACGGGATCTGCACGACGCGTTGGAGCGACACGCGCGCCTCATCGGCGGCGACGGCTCCTAACGGGCGGTCTGGACCGCTCTGCTACGCTCCTGCGAACGGGGGTGTAGCTCAGCCCGGTAGAGCACTGCCTTCGCACGGCAGGGGTCAGGGGTTCAAATCCCCTCCCCTCCACCAGACACGACCGCAGGTTGGCCTCGTGGGACTTCGAGGGGGCTCGTCGGATCCACCTTCGGGCCAAAGCTGGCCTAGCGGGACACAACAGTGGGCTGCTGCGCGGGCCGCGGGGCGCTCGGCACGGCGGCCCGGTACCAGACGA
>DASWDB010000067.1:0-1873 GCA_036395715.1 Actinomycetota bacterium
TCCCCCGAGGAGCTCGAGCACGACGTCGATGTCGGGGTCGGCGACAATCGAGGCGGGGGCGGTCGTGAAGACGTCCCGCGGGAGCGGGACGTCGCGGGCCCGGTCGGCGTCGCGGACCGCCACGCGGGTCACCGCGAGGCGGACCGCGGCGCGCATCGCTATGTCGTCACCGTGCTCGGCGAGCATCCGGACGACCGCCGAACCCACGGTCCCGCACCCGAGCATCCCGATCCGGATCGTGCGCTCGCTCACATCGAGCCTTCCACCCGATCCATCCGCTCGGGAGCGGAGACACCGAGGATCCCGAGCAGGTTCGCGAGGACCGTTCCCGAGGCTCGGCACAGCCACAGCCGCGCCTGGGTGCGTGCCGCGTCGTCGGAGACGACGCGGCACTCCGTGTAGAACCGATGGAACCGAGCGGCGAGATCCTGCGACGCGTGCGCGACGCGATGCGGCGCGCGGAGCGTCGCAGCCTTCCCGATCACGGCGGGCACCTCCGCGAGCGCTTTGAGCAGCTCGGTCTCAGCGGGCTCGACCAGGATCGACAGGTCCACCGTTCCGATCGGCTGCAGCGTCACGCCGGCCTCACTCGCCGTTCGCAGGATCGATGCGATCCGCGCGTGGCCGTACTGGACGTAGTAGACGGGGTTGTCCATCGATCGCTGTTGCACGGCTTCGATGTCGAACCGCATCGTGTGGTCGTTGCCGAACAGCAGCAGATGGAACCGCGCGGCGTCCGCTCCCACCTCGTCGATCAGCTCGTCGAGCGACACGAACATGCCCGCTCGCTTACTCATCGGCACGGGCTCGCCTCCTCGGAGGAACGAGACCCATTGGTAGATCACGAACTCGACGGCGCCGGGCTCGAACCCGAGCGCCTGCGCGGCACCGCGGACGCGTGCGATGTCGCCATGGTGATCCGCACCCCACACGTAGATCAGGTGATCGAACCCCCGAGCGAACTTGTCGATCAGGTACGCGCAGTCGGCGCCGAAGTACGTGTGCCGGCCGTCGCTCCGCACGAGGACGCGGTCCTTGTCGTCGCCGAACGCCTTCGAACGGAACCAGACGGCGCCCTCGGCCTCATAGGCGTGGCCCGAGGCCCGGAGCTGGTCGATCGCCTGCGCGATCTCGCCCTTGCGGGCGAGCGCCGCCTCGGAGACGTAGGTGTCGAACCGGACGTTGAACCGTGCGAGGGTTGCATCGATCCAACCCAGGACCCGGTCGGCCGCAGCACCACGCACCGCGGCCAGCCGCTCTTCATCCGGGAGCGCAGCCCACCCGGGTTCCTCGACCGCGAGCTCGCGACCCAGCTCATCGATGTACGCGCCGTGGTAGCCGTCCTCGGGGATCTCGGTCGGACGACCGAGATGGCTCAGGTAGCTCGCGTCCACCGATGCACCGAAGCGGTCCATCTGACCCCCGGCGTCGTTGTAGTAGTACTCGCGTTCCACGGTCCATCCTGCGGCATCGAGCAAGCGCGCGAGCGTGTCGCCCAGCACGGCGTTCCGCGCGTGCCCGACGTGCAGGGGGCCGGTCGGGTTCGCGCTCACGAACTCCACCTGGACGCGCCGCTCGGTCCGCGGTGCCGTCCCGTACGCGGCTCCCTCGACCGCGATCCGGCGCAGGACGTCGTGCAGCCACCCTTCGGTGAGGAAGACGTTGATGAACCCCGGACCCGCGACCTCGACCTTCCGGACGAACGCCGCCGGCGGCAGTGCTGCGACGATCGCCTCCGCCACGGTGCGCGGAGACGCCGCGATGCGAGAGGCCACCTCGAGCGCGACGTTCGTGGCGAAGTCTCCGTGCTCCTTCTGTCGAGGCTCCATCACCTCGGGATCGGGCAGCTCGCCGTCCAACCCCAGCTCGGATG
>DASWDB010000068.1:0-5637 GCA_036395715.1 Actinomycetota bacterium
ACATTCCGTGGTGGGGCGGGCAGGACTTGAACCTGCGACCGGAGGATTATGAGTCCCCTGCTCTAACCGACTGAGCTACCGCCCCCATCCCCTGACCTGCGACGATGCTCGGAACCGAGCCCGTCTGCGAGGCCGCCGGTAAGAATCATGTCAGAACCGCTCCCTACTTGAGCGCGGCCCGTTCGCCCCTGAAACCTCGCGGGCCCGCCCGCTCGCGGCCCGATGAGGCCGAGCATCTCATCGCCGAATGAGCGTGCGACGGTCGCTCTCGGTTTGACGGGGGTTGTCCTTCAGCACGATGATGCAAACACTGCCCGGGAGGTATCGAAACCCTCCCATCTGATTGCGAAGAGCGCTGCTTCCCCAGCCTCTTCGCGCCCGGAACGATCTCGTCCCCGCCCGACCTTGCGTTCCACGTAGCGGAGGACTAGACCAAGCCCGGGCCATGCCTGACACCTGGGGTCTCGCCAGGACCACCGAGGGGCTCTTCGCGCATGGCGAGATCGACCTCGATACAGCCGAGCCATTTGAGAAGCAGGCGTCCGTGGCTGTCATGGAAGCGGCCGGCTCCGTGATCCTCATAGACCTCTCGGGAGTCACCTTCATGGACTCCACGGGGATCCGTGCGTTGATCAGGGTTCTAGAGCTCAGCAGCGGGAAGACACAGATCGTCCAGCCATCCCGGCAGGTGTTCACGCTCTTGCATCTGGTCGGTCTGATCGATGGTGTATTGCCGAACGTCGAGGTACGCCAACCGTTTCCAGATTGACCGGCAGTCTGTCGCGCCCGCCGTCATCCCTCGCTACCCTCGCCTGGTGGCAGCCTTCCCGTCGATGATGCAAAAGGGACCGAAGGCGACGAGCGCCATGGCCAGTCCTGCCGGTCGAAGCATGAGCAAGGGCTCCCGGATCTCTATTCGATTCACGGCTCGGCCACCTCAGATCCGTCGCTGACCAGCAGCGGGCGTTGAACAGTTCCGCGCGCTCCCCATACCTCACAACGTGTGAACCTCGGCGGTCAGAACCCCTCGTCATACTCGGTGTCCGTGACGGGCTCGCCCCACTCAGGGATTCCCGCACCGTTGACTGCCACATGCACCAGCGGGGAGGCCGGACCTCCGCCGTGGAAATGCCATTCGTCCGGGCCGACGTGGATCACGTCGCCCGGCTCGAGCGTGTGCCCGCGCTCCCCTCGGGTCCGCACCCGCCCACGACCGGTCACGCAATAGAGGAACTGCCCGCCGGGATGACGGTGCCAATGGGTGCGCGCGCCCGGCGAGAAGTGGACCACGCCGATGTTGGTCTCGTCGGATGCCGTGATGGTGCCGCGGAGCCAGACCTCTCCGGTGAACCTGCCCGAGTCGCCACGCTCGAAGACCCCGCCGGTCGCCCTGGCCACGTCCATGGTCCACCACCCTATCCGTGCAGGACCGACGCGGCGGTGGGCTGGGACGGGCGCTCCCTCCCGCTACGATGCTCCTGGCATGACCGAGTACCGGATCGAGACCGACCCCTTCGGCCCCGTCGAGGTCGACGCGACCCGCTACTGGGGGGCCCAGACCCAACGCTCGCTCCACCACTTCTCGATCGGCTGGCCCGACGCGGACCGGATACCCCGCGAGGTGATCCACGCGATGGGGGTCCTCAAGGAGGCTGCCGCGCAGGTCAACATGGAGCTCGGCCTCCTCGATCCCGGGCTCGGCGGGCCGATCGTCTCGGCGGCCGAGGAGGTGGCGGCGGGATCCCTCGACGACCACTTCCCGCTCTACGTGTGGCAGACGGGCTCCGGGACGCAGACGAACATGAACGCCAACGAGGTCATCGCGAACCGCGCGATCGAGCTCATCGGCGGCGAGCTCGGCTCGAAGACGCCGATCCATCCGAACGACCACGTCAACATGTCGCAGTCATCGAACGACACCTTCCCCACTGCCATGCACATCGCAGGCGCAACGGTGATCGTCGAGCGGCTGGTGCCCAGCGTCCGCGCGCTCCGCGACGCGCTCGATACCAAGGCACGTTCGTTCGCCGACATCGTGAAGATCGGACGCACGCACCTGCAGGATGCGGTCCCGCTCACCCTCGGTCAGGAGTTCTCCGGGTACGTGGCGCAGCTCGATGCGGACGTCGCCCGGATCGAGTCCGCGCTCTCAGGACTGTACGAGCTCGCGATCGGTGGCACCGCGGTCGGCACCGGGCTCAACGCCCCCGATGGGTTCGGCGAGCGCTGCGCCGGGAAGATCGCGGCCATCACGGGCCTGCCCTTCGTCCAGGCCCCCAACATGTTCGCGGCGCTCGCCGCGCACGACGCGCTGGTCTTCATGAGCGGGGCGCTCGCGACCCTTGCCGCATCGTCGATGAAGATCGCGAACGACATCCGCTGGCTCGGTTCGGGGCCGCGGGCGGGGATCGGCGAGCTCCGCCTCCCCGAGAACGAACCCGGCTCTTCCATCATGCCGGGCAAGGTCAACCCGACGCAGTCGGAGGCGATGACGATGGTCGCCACGCAGGTGATGGGAAACGACACCACGATCACGATCGCCGGGTCGCAGGGGAACTTCGAGCTCAACGTCTTCAACCCTGTGATGATCAAGAACCTCCTGCACTCCGCGGTCCTCATGGCCGACGCGTGCCGGAACTTCCGGGAGTTCTGCGTCGAGGGTCTCGAGGCCGACCGCGCTCGGATCGAGGATCTGGTCCACCGTTCGCTGATGCTCGTGACGCCGCTCACCGCGAAGATCGGCTACGACAAGGCGGCCGAGATCGCGAAGAAGGCTCACCACGAGGGGACGACCCTGAAGGAAGCGGCGCTGTCGCTCGGCTACCTGACGGAGGCCGAATACGACGAGGCCGTCGTCCCGGAGAAGATGGTGTAGCGATGACCGAGCCCCGGATCGCGTGGACCCATCAGCCCACCGGTCGGACCGGTGGGCGCGAACGTCGAGCGCGCTCGTCGGAGCGCCTGGCCCTCCTCGCGGATGCGCCGCTCTTCGACGGTCTCGCCAAGACTCAGCTGCGGAGGATCGCGAAGGTGAGCGGAGCACGGACGTTCGGCCAAGGCGAGGAGCTGGTGAAGGAAGGCGTCGCCGGCCGGGTCTTCTATGTCGTCGTGGAGGGCCGCGCCAAGATCGTCCGGCGCGGCAGAACGATCGGGCGCGTCGGCCCCGGCGATTCCTTCGGCGAGATGGCCATCTTGACGACCGCGCCACGCTCGGCGAGCGTCGTGGCCGAGACCCCGATGGAGGTCCTCACCCTCTCCGGTCCCCGCCTGCGGGCGATCTTGTTGGAGCAGCCGAGGATCGCCGTTCGCCTCCTGGACACGCTGGCGAACCGACTCGCAGATCTCGACCGACGATCCACTGCGTGACCCTACGTAAGCGTCAGGATCAGCGGGGCGTGATCGGAGGGCTTCCCCTCGCCGTAGGTGGGCTTGCGCTCGTCGCGGTCGACCACGACGGACTCGAGCCGATCGGCTACCGGTACGGTGCCTAAGGCCAGGTCGATCCGAAGACCCCATCCCTTGTGGAACGCGCCCGCCGTGTAGTCCCAGAACGTGAAGGGGCCCGGCACGTCGCCGGCGGCGGCGCGCCCCAGATCCGTGAGCCCCCACGCCTCCAGCGAGCGGACGGCGGCGCGTTCCGGCTCGCTGGCGAGGACCGAGTCGCGCCAGAGCACCGGATCCCAGACATCCCGATCGTCGGGCGCGATGTTGAGGTCCCCACAGATCACGAGCGGATCGTTCGGATCGAAGGTCGCCGCCACCCACGTCCCGAAGGCGCCGAGCCAGGCGAGCTTCATCTCGTACGCGGGTGTCCCGACCGCCTGGCCGTTCACCACGTACACGCACACGACCCGGAGGTCTCCGGTCTGCGCCGAGACGACCCGGGCCTGCCCAGGGATCGGATCGCCATCGAAACCGTGGCGGACATCCTTCAGGCCTACCCGGGACAGGATCGCGACCCCGTTGTACGCACGTTGACCGAACATCGCGCACTCGTAGCCCGCGGCGACGAGCTCCATCGCGGGGAACATCGGATCCTCGACCTTGGTCTCCTGCAGACAGACGACGTCTGGCTCGTGCCGCCGGATCATGGCCAGCACGCGAGGGAGCCGCTGCTTGATCGAGTTGACGTTCCACGTCACGAGCCGCACGGTCGGTGAGCTTAGCCGTGATGGAGAACGCGGTCGGCGATCGCCCCGGCCTCGCGGATGCGGTCGGGGATCCCGATCCCCCGGTAGGAGCCGCCAGCGACGTAGAGCCCCGCGGGGAGCGCGGCGTCGATAGCACCCAGGCGTTCGAGGTGACCGACGGCGTACTGCGGCATCGACCCGGGCCAACGTACGAGGGCCTCGTGGTCGGGTGGGGCCGAGAACGCGTACACGGCCGCGAGCGCCTCCCTCGCCGACGAGAGGATGTCTTCGTCGGGGCGATCGAGCTCGTGCTCGAGGCCCGCTCCCCCGACGAACGCCCGGAACACCGCGCGGGAACCGAACGCATGCTGCGGCCACTTCTTCGAGACGGCGGTCGCCGCGGTGATCGGGAGCATCCCTCGGCGCGTCACGAACCCCGAGGCCTCGGGAAGCAGACGGTTCGTCCCCTTCGGATACACGAAGAGGGCGACGGCGGTCGATACGACCTGGATCTCCCGGAGGAGCTCCGAGGCTGTCGGCGCCACCTCGGCAAGGAGATCGGCCGAGACCGGAGCTGGCGTCGCCAGGATGACCGCGTCGACCGGAAGGTCGTCGCCCTCGGCGGTCGCGACACGGAAGGGGCCACGGTCCTCACGTCCGAGCTTCACGGCCGTGGACCCCATGCGGAGGCGGTCGGGCCCGATCGCCTCGGCCAGGGCTTCCGGGAGGCGACGCAGGCCGCCGCGGATCGTCGCGAACGGCGTTGCCGGCGCGCCGAGGACGCGGCGAGGCGGCGGCTCCTTCGCGCGGGCCCCCGCGCGAAGGTTGCCGAGCTCCCGCTCCCATCGCGCCAGCTCGGGGAAGGTGGCATCCACGCTCAGGCGATCGATGTCTCCGGCGTGGATCCCCGCAAGCAGCGGACCGACGAGCGCGTCCGTCGCGCCGCGACCCAACCGCCTTCGGAGGAGCGCGCCGACCGACTGGTCGCCGTGGCGGCGCCGACGCGGGACCAAGGGCTCTGCGGTCGCTCGCAGACGAGCAGCGGCGGACATCCCGCTCCATCGCCAGAGCCTGGTCGTCGACGCCGGGATCCCGAGCCGCCCGGGCGGGACCGGAAGCAGGCCGCGTGATGTGAGGATCTGCGACGCGGTGACGCCCTGGGGCACCAGCTCCCCCTCAAGTCCCAGCTCGTGGCACAGGTCCAGGGCCCAGGGTTTCCTGACGAGGAAGGAATCGGGCCCCGCCTCCAGCTCCAGATCGCCGACCTGCACCGACCGGATCACGCCGCCCGGTTCACGATCCGCTTCGACGACGAGCAGCTCCACGGGGAACGGTGAGCGGAGGATCCGATAGGCGACGGTGAGCCCGGTGATGCCGGCGCCCACGACGACCACTCGACGGCTCACGGAACCGATGCTTCGCGTTCGGCAAGGTGCCTACGGACGACGTCCGCGAGCATCGCCGTGAAGGCCGGGGCGGCGTTCGGCATCTCCGTCCTCGCGAACGC
>DASWDB010000069.1:0-12987 GCA_036395715.1 Actinomycetota bacterium
TTCAACGACGTCACGCCCGACGGCATCATCTCCAAGCAGAACGTGCCGCCGAGTCCCACCGCGAACCAGCCACGCTAGCTCCGTTCACAGCTTCGTCACCACGTACGCCACGTACCCGACGTAGAACAGGCCTTGGAGCAACAGGAGGCGCGCGGACAGGCGCCCGCGGAACCGAAGGGTCAGGTACAGGACGGAGCCCGCGAGGAGCGCGACGCAGGCCGCAACCAACGCTTCGTGGGCGAGCTCCCACGGCGTGAGCAGGAGTCCGACCGTCACCGGGAACGACGACTGGAACACCATCGCGCCGGTCATGTTGCCCATCGCGAGCGTGTCCTTGTTCCGCCGGACCCAGAGGACGCTGTTGAACTTCTCCGGGAGCTCCGTCGCGAGCGGCGCGACCAGGAGCGAGAACGCGAGCGGCGGCAGGCCCGCCGCTTCGCCGAGGTTGCCCACCGCATCGACGAAGAGCTCTGCTCCACCGACCATGAGGATGAGGCCGAAGGTGACCTGGACGAAGGGCGCGGCCGTCGAGCGCTCGACGGTCCACTCCGGGAGGTTCCGCAGCACCCTCCGGAGCCCCACCCACAGACGCAGCGGACGGATGTCCGTCGCCCCTTCCCCTTCGGCATCGGTCTGCGGCGCCTGGAAGTGCCGTCGCACGTAGTAGGCGTAGCCCACGACCAGCACGATCGCGAGGCAGACGTCGATCACGCGAACGTGCAGCAGCCCGGCGATCATCGCGAGCGCGTACATCACGAGGAAGTAGCCCAGGTCCTGTTGGATCACCCGGCGATCGATGTCCAGATCGCCGCTCCGCCGCCCGCCACGTCCGTAGAACAGAACCGCCACCCCGATCACGACCATCGCGAGCGTCGTCAGCATGAACGGCGCGCCCAGGATCGCGCCGATCCCGATCTCATCGCCAGCCTCGTGACCCGACACGATCGCCACGATCGGGAGCAGGGTCTCGGGCAGTGCGGTCCCGACGGCGGCGAGGACCGAACCGACGGCTCCCTCCGATAGCCCGAAGCCCTCCCCGACCCACTCGATGCCGTTGGTGAAGAGCTCCGCCGCAATGAGGATGATCAGGAGAGAGGCAACCAGGAGGACCCAATCCATGTGGCGGGCCATGCTCGCAGGGGTGCCAGGGTCTCGCAACCGACGAGCCACCCGTAGCCTGGGCCGGTGGACCCGCAAGCCTTCCTCGACCACCTGACCGCCGATCCCGAGGCCGCCGGGTCGTTGGTGCACGTCCAGGACCTTCCGGCCCGGGCGCCGCTCGCGTGTCCCTTCCCCCCCGATCTGCCCGAGGTGCTCGTCGGACGGCTCGGACTGCTCGGGATCGATGGCCTGTATCCGCACCAGGCGGAGGGGTTGGAGGCGCTCGCGCGCGGGCGCGACCTGATGCTCGCGACGGGGACCGCCAGCGGCAAATCGCTCGTGTACCAGGTGGCGTTCGCGCAGGCCGCGCTCACGATCCCGAAGGCCACCGCGCTGTTCCTGTTCCCGACGAAGGCCCTCGCACGCGACCAGCTCCGGAGCGTCCGATCGCTCAAACTCCCGCAGCTCAAGGCCGCGGTCTACGACGGGGACACGCCGCAGGGGGAGCGCCCCATGATCCGGACGAACGCGAACCTGGTGCTGACCAACCCCGACATGCTCCACGCGTCGCTGCTGCCCGATCACGCCCGATGGGCAGACTTCTTCTTCCGCCTCTCGCTCGTGGTCATCGACGAGGCACACGTGCTCCGTGGGGTCTTCGGCTCCCAGGTCGCGATGGTGCTGCGACGGCTCCGGCGCCTGATCGCCGCGCACGGCGGCGACCCGCGTTGGTGCCTGTCCACCGCCACCGTCGGGAACCCGGGGGAGCTCGCATCCCGCCTCACCGGTCTCGACGTCGAGGTCGTCGAGCGCGACGCCTCGCCACGCGGCCGCAAGCTCTTCGCGCTCTGGAACCCGCCGGTGATCGACGAGGAGACCGGCGCACGGCGGAGCGCGCTGACCGAAGCCTCCTGGGTGATGACCGGTCTCGTCGACCGGGGCGCGCGCACGATCGGGTTCACCCGGAGCCGGCGATCCGCCGAGCTCCTGGCCGAGTTCACCCGTCGTGGGCTCTCCGACGCGCAGCTGCGCACGCGGGTCAAGAGCTACCGGGCGGGCTACCTCGCCGAGGACCGCAGGGCGATCGAGCGGCAGCTCGCGGACGGCGAGCTGCTCGCCGTCGCCTCCACGAGCGCGCTCGAGCTCGGGATCGACATCGGATCGCTCGACGCCGCCGTGCTGACCGGCTACCCCGGCACGCGTGCGTCGATGTGGCAGCAGGCGGGGCGGGCGGGACGCCGCGAGGCAGAGTCCCTCGCCGTCCTGGTTGCCCAGGACGATCCGCTCGACCAGTACCTCGCGCAGCATCACGAGGAGCTCTTCGATCGTCCGGCCGAGGACGCGGTGATCGACCCCACCAACCCCTACGTGATGGGGCCGCACCTCCGATGCGCGGCGCGTGAGCTGCCGCTCGCGCAGGACGACGTCGGCACGTTCTTCGGTCCGGAGGCGGAGCCTGTGCTCGAGCAGCTGATCACCGACGGCACGCTCGCGCGACGCCCCGGAGGGACGGTGCACGACGTGGGGCGCGCCTCACCTCACCGAGCGGTCGACATCCGAGCCGGGTCGGGCCACGTCTACCGGATCGTGCTCCACGGGACCGGGGAGCTCCTCGGCACCTCCGACGAGCATCGGGCCTTCGGCACGTTGCATCCTGGAGCCGTGTACCTGCACCAGGGAGAACAGTTCCTCGTGCAGGAGCTGAGCTTCACCGACCGGGTCGCGGTCGTGGCCGAGGCCGACCCCGACTTCTACACGCAGGCGCGGGACGTCACGGACATCGAGGTCGTGGACGGCCGTGAACGTCGCGCGCTCGGTGAGGCCGAGGTGTGGTTCGGCGACGTGCAGGTGACGAACCAGGTCGTCGGCTACGTCCGCAAACTCGTGTCGACCAACGAGATCGTCGGGGACCATCCGCTCGCGCTGCCGCCGGTCACCCTCGATACGAAAGCGACCTGGTGGACGCTCCCCGGCCGGCTCTTCGATGCGGCGGCCGTCGGCCCACGCGAGCTCCCCGGTGCGATCCACGCCGCCGAGCACTGCGCGATCGGGCTCCTGCCCCTCGTTGCCACGTGTGACCGCTGGGACGTCGGCGGCGTGTCGACACCGGTGCACGAGGACACGGGGCTCACGACGATCTTCGTCTACGACGGTTACGAGGGCGGGGCCGGCGTCACCGAACGAGGGTTCCGCAACGTCGAACGCTGGTTGCACGCCACGCTGGAGCGGCTCCGCGAGTGCCCGTGTCGCGACGGGTGCCCGTCCTGCGTCCAGTCGCCGAAGTGCGGCAACGGCAACGAGCCGCTCGACAAGGCGGCTGCGGCCGCGCTGCTCGCGGTCGTGCTGCGGTGAAGCTCAGGCGAGACCCCGAGCGGCGTATTCGGCTCCGTAGCGCCGTTCGACCACGCGGCGGACGATCTCCGCAGCCAGCACGACCAGGAGCGAGGCGAACAGGATCACCGAAGACACGGCGATCAGCTGCGGCAGCTGGCTCGGGACCCGCAGTTGCGCGAACAGGTAGACCGGCCAGGTCGGCTGTGTGCCCACGAGGAACGACGCGATCGCGAACTCGTCGAAGGACAGCGTGAACGCGATCAGGAAGGCCGAGAAGAGTGCGGGCGCCAACAACGGCAGGGTCACGCGGCGGAAGGTCTGCCAGGTTCCCGCTCCCAGGTCGTGGGCCGCCTCCTCGAGCGAGATGCTGAGTCGCTCGAGCAGGGGCATGATCACCAGGATCACGTACGGCAAGGTCACCACGACGTGGCCGATCACGACCGCGTGCAGCCCGAGGCCGATGTAGACGCCCGCCGTCTGCTTGAGCAGCTTGTCCACGAGGGTGAACAGCAGCAGCAACGAGATCCCGAAGACGAGGTACGGGATCACGAGGGGCGAGAAGAAGAGTGCCGACGTCGCGGCCTTCCCTGGGTAGCGCCTCCGCACGAGGGCGAGCGAGGCCACGATGCCGAGCGCGACGGCGATGCAGCTCGATGCCGTCGCCACGATGGCGCTCCGTCGCAGGGCCTCCAGAAGGAGCGGGTTCGAGAAGAACTTCCCGTACCACTGCGTGGTGAATCCCTGCAGGGGGAACGATGGGTCGCCGTCGTTGAACGAGAAGAGGGCGAGGATCAGGATCGGCGCGTAGAGGAACACCACGAGCAGCGCGTAGAACAGGCGCATCAGGCGGCGCGCACCCGTCGACGCTGCGGCATCCATCAGGCCGCCACGCTCCGCACGCGGACGTACCGGCCGAACAGCGCCATCAGTCCCGCGACGACGATGAGTAGGAACATCGCTAGGACGGAACCCGTCTGCCAGTCGGTGCCCCGGGTGAAGAGGTCCTGGATCGCGTTGCCGTACATGTAGCCGCTCGGTCCCCCCACCAGCAAGGGGGTCACGAACTCCCCGATCGTGGGAACGAACACGAACACGAAGGCTGCGACCACCCCGGGAAGACTCAGCGGGAGCGTGATGCGCCAGAACGTTCGGAGCCGGCTCGCCCCCAGGTCGCTCGCGGCCTCCAGGAGGCTCATGTCGAGGTTGTCCAGCGATACGAAGATCGGCAGCGCGACGAACGGGACCCAGACGTAGGCGAGGACCAACGTAACCGAGAACTGGCTGTTCAGCAGCCACGTGACCGGATGGTCCGAGCTCCGGAGGTGCACCGCGGAGAGGAACGAGTTGATCACGCCGGAGTACCCCAGGATCACCTCCCAGGCCAACACGCGGAGCAAGTAGCTCGTCAGGAACGGGGCGATGATCAACAACAGCAAGATGTATTTCCGCTTCCTGACGACGAGCGCGAGGAAATACCCGACCGGATACGCCAGGAGCACCACGATCAACGAGACCGTGAGCGAGATCCGGACAGACTTCCAGAAGAGCCCCATGTAGACGGAGCCGCCGACCAGGAAGCGCTTCCAGTCACCGAGCGAGAGCACGCCGGCGTCGGTCGGGAAGAGCTTGATCCCACCCACGCTGTAGACGGCGACGTAGACGACGGGGGCCAGGAAGAACAGCAGCAGCCAGAGCAGTGGCCCAGACAGGAGCCCCGCGGTCGACGCCCCATCGCGACGCCGCCACCGCCGGACGTCGTCGACCCGCTCCACGGCGGCGTGCTCAGGCCGCCTTGACCTGACCCCAGTAGTCGGCATACACGTCTCGCCGCGAGATCCAGGATTCGGGGTGGGAAAGCGGCGGCGAGAGCGCGGCCTGGAGGTTGTCGAGGTTCAGCGCTTTCACGACGCCAGAGGGAAGCTTCTTCAGATCGACCGTCGTGTTCGCATGACCGTAGTAGTAGTAGCTCTCGAGGAACGCTGCAGCTTTCACCGCGGACCACGTATCCGCGTATTCGTGCGCGTGGTAGTAGTTCTGCGAGTCCGCGAACAGCCCGAGTCCGCAGGACCAGTGGATCCGCCCCTCCTTCGGCTGCATGTAGACGGCGTTCATCCCCTGCGCGCTGGCGTACCCATACGCGTCCGGCCAGGCGTAGCCGATCCAGACGTCGCCGCGCTTGAACTTCAGCCAGAAGTCGTACGACTGGTCCCAGAAGAAGCTGACCAGGTCCTTCTTCGAGATCAGGAAGTCACGCTGCTGCGCGAGCTCATCGTCGGTCATCGTCCAGGGATCAGCGACCCCGTTGTAATAGCCCGCGATCACGAGCATCTCCAGCGTGTTG
The DNA here is from genome assembly GCA_036395715.1 of Actinomycetota bacterium. Taxonomy (GTDB): domain Bacteria; phylum Actinomycetota; class UBA4738; order UBA4738; family HRBIN12; genus AC-51. Next base: position 5,777 of record DASWDB010000069.1, read on the forward strand.
ATCCACGCGATCCGCTTCGCGTAGCGAGAGTCCCACAGCAGGCTCCAGGAATCCTCGGTCGGCTGGACGTGGTCCGCGTTGTACATCGGAGCGATGTAGCCCCAGTCCTCCGGGATGAAGTATTGCTGCCCGTTGATCTGCCCGAACTGCTCGAGGAGCGGGCTCAGCTGCGAGTAGTTCTTGATCAGCGACGGGTCCCACGGCTGGACGAAACCACCGTCGACGTAGTCCTTGAACCGGTACGCGCAAGGGTGAACCACGTCATATTGTGCGTTGCCGGTCGCGACCTTCGTGAAGCCGTCGTCGTCGTTCGCGAACAGGATGAACTTCGGGGTGTCTCCTGTCGCCGCCTTGTAGGGATCGGTGAAGACCTGGACCTCTTGCTTCGGGTAGTACTCGCCGCCACCGTATCCGGCCCAGTCGAAGACCTTGAGTCCGCCCGGCTCTTGCGCGATCGGAGGTCGGGAGGCCCCGCTCGCAAGTGCCGCGCCCGACGTGGCCTTCTTGCACGATGCCAATACCCCGGCACCCGCCGCGATACCCGCGTAGCGCATGAAGTCTCGCCGTCGGAGTCTCTTCGCGATGAGCCGATCGAAGTCGTTCGCCATCTGTCTCCCCTCGAAGCCGCCGGACGGGCATCCGTATGATGCACGGGTCGGGTGCCGGCGGCTAGCCCTGGGAGATGCGTGGTTCGACGGCGTCACGGATGGGTGGTGGTGGTGGCGCTCGCACTCGTGGCGGGCTTGGCCGCCTCTGCGGGATGTTCGAGCACCTCTGGGGCTGCTCAACCCTCGTCCGCGGGATCGGCGGGCTCCGCTCTGCCGATCCTCCCGACCGACGCCCTTCCCGGATACGTCGTACACGCAAGCGACGTGGACGCGTCGACGCTCACGGCCGACGCGCTCGATCCGGCCTCGCTCGATGTGGTCCTCGCTGACGCCGGGTTCGAGACCGGCGTCGAGCGGCGGTTCACCGCCCGGTGGAAGCCGATCACGGAGGTCGTCGCCCGGGCCCTCCGGTTCGGCTCCGCCGACGGAGCGACCGCCTACCTGGCGTGGCTCGGCGCGCACGGCGCGGACGTCCTGGGTTCGCAGACGCAGGTCTCATCCCCGCCCAGCCTCGCCGACGCGATCGCGTTCGCCCACGCGCCGTGCACGTCGTGTACGAAGGACACCCTCCAGTACTTCGCGGCCTGGACCCACGGCCGGTACGCCCTCACGTTGCTCGTCGGTGGCCCGCGCGCCGGCCGCTCGACGGCTGCGCCGCTCGCCGAGGAACTCGACGCGCGCGTCGGCGACGGGGCCTGACCCGTGGAGCTCGGTGGGTTCCGCGAGCTGGCCGCCGGTCTCGACCATCCCGAGGGCATCACGTGGGGGCCGGACGGCCGGGTGTACGCCGGCGGTGAGGCCGGCCAGATCTACGCGATCTCCCTCGAGGGAACCGTCGAGCAGATGGCGTCCACGGGCGGGTTCATCTACGGCGTGACGCCCGACGGGGACGGTGCGGTGTACGCATGCGACTTCGGTCGCGCGGAGGTGGCGCGGATCGCGCCGTCGGGCGACGCGGAGACCTACTCGAAGGGGACGGCCGATCACCCGCTCCGCGTGCCGAACTTCTCCGCCTTCGACGGCCGCGGGAACCTCTACGTCACCGACTCCGGTGCGTGGGGTAAAGACGACGGCCTCGTGTTCCGGGTCGAACCCGGCGGGGCGACCATCGTGTGGAGCGATGCGGTGCCGCGGTTCCCGAACGGGTGCTGTCTGAGCGCGGACGCCGGCTGGCTCCACGTGATCGAGTCCCACGGTCGCTGCGTGTCGAGGATCCCGATCGGCGACGATGGCTCCGCCGGACCTCCGGAGGTCGTCGTCGAGCTTCCGGGCTCCCAGCCGGACGGGATCGCCTTCGCCGATGACGGCACGCTTTTCGTCGGCTGCTACCGGCCGGACCGCGTCTATCGGATCGAACCGGACGGCGAACCGGAGGTCCTCGCGGAGGATCCAGACGGGATCGTGTTGAACCAGCCGACGAACGTGGCGTTCATCGGGCCCGGGCTCGATCGACTGGCGATCGCGAGCCTCGGCGGGTGGAGCGTGGTCGTGGCCGACGTCGGGGTTCGAGGCTTGCCGCTTCGGTATCCGCATCTCTGAGCGATACTCAGGTGATGGATGCGCCCCCGTACGTCGCGGTGATCGGAGCGAGCAACGCGACGGAATGGGAGCTCGCATCGGCGGAACGCGTGGGTCAGCTGCTCGCGGAGGCGGGGTGCGTCCTGGTGTGCGGGGGCCTCGGTGGGGTGATGGATGCCGCCGCCCGCGGCTCCGCCGCGGGCGGCGGCATCTCGATCGGCATCCTCCCGGACAACGAGCGCGACTCCGCGTCGCGGCACCTGACCGTGGCGATCGCGACCGGCTTCGGTGAGGCGCGCAACGTGATCGTCGCGCGGAGCGCCGACGCCGTGATCGCGGTCGGCGGGGAGTTCGGCACGCTCTCGGAGATCGCGCTCGCGCTCAAGATGGGCAAGCCCGTGATCGGGGTGGGGACGTGGGAACTCGGACGGGACGACCTCGCACGGGACCCGATCGTCCGCACCGAGACCCCAGATGACGCGGTCACGCAGCTTCGCACGCTGCTCCCACAGATGTCGTAGGCCGTGCGGGGTTGACCGGCGCCTGATCCGGGCGCACCATCGCTACCGTGCTCGATGCTTCCCTGATCTTCATCGTGCTCGCGGTCGCATGGTCGGCCGTTGCGATCGAGCTCGTGGTCGAGAGCGCGAGGACGGGAGCGCGTGAGCTGGTGGCGTTCGGCTCGGTCCTGGCCGCGCCCGGCGCCACCGTGGGGATCTGGATCCTGTGTGGAGTGTCGGCCTCCGCTGCGCTCGCCATGGTGACCGCGGTCGCGTACGTCCGCGGACGCCGGCTCGAGCGCCGGATGGCCGCGGAGCTCGACGAGCGCTGGGAGGAGATCTCCGAGCGCAGCGCCAGTGACGCGACCCGGATACGGTTGCTGTCCTGGCGTGTCGCCGAGCTCCAAACGTTGGCGGACCGGCTGACGGCCGACCGCGCGGCGAGGCGCACCGGGCCACCGCGGCTCGTCGTGGTGCCCGACTCGCCGAAGGATGTGGCCAGCGGCCGGTAACGTCGCGGATCGCCGCCCTTCACGAGGCGCGGGCAGGGTGCCTCATCGACCGCGGAGCTTCGCGACACCGTTGCGGAGCGTCACCTTCTCGCCCGGAGCTAATCCGAACGCAAGCAGCGCCGGCACGTAGGCGACGCCGCCGAGCAGCGAGACCGTCACCAGCTGCACGTACCACTTCGTGTCGGCGACCGCTAGGTGCACGCCGAGCATCACGACCGCGCAGACCGCGGCCGGCACCACGAGCCGGGCGTAGGTGCGATCCCACGGGAAGATGCCGACGAACCGTCGAACGAGCGCCAGGCGGAGCCAGTTCGATGCCGCGATCGTGATCGCCTGCGCGGCCGCGGCGCCGTCGATCCCGAACCGGGGGACCAACACCCACGCGAGCGTCAGGTCGAGCGCCGCGGAGACGGCGTAAACCACCAGGTCCCAGCCGGTCCGACCGGCCATGATCAGGACGAACCCGGCCGCCCCGACGCTCACGTTGATCGCCTGCCCGATCACGAGGATCCGGAGGGCATCGCTGCCGCTCGCGAACCGACCGCCGCCGAACACCTGCAGGATCGCCTGCGGCACGATCAGCATCAGCAACAGCAACGGGATCGTCCCGGCCACGGTCCACCGCGTGATCGCCTTGAACAGGGCGTCCAGCCGGTCGCGTTCCCCGCGTGCGTGCAGGTCCGCGACGAATGGCGAGAACACGTACGAGACCGCGGTGAGGAACAGCACCATCGCGAGCGCGACACGCACGCACGCCGAGTAGACGCCCACCTCCTCGGCCGTGACGTAGCCGGCACCGATGAAGTGGGACGCGACGAAATAGTCGATCCAGAACAGGCCCTGCGAGAGGAGGGCGGCGGGCGCGCGGGGTGCGCCGTAGCGCACGAGCGTGCCTGCCGTCCTCGGCTCGAGCTCCTCGCGGGTGGGCTCGCCGCTGATCGAGCTCCAGAAGAACCGCGCCGCCACCGCCGAGAGGCACCACGATCCGGCGTATGCCCACACCGCCATCGCCTCGGTCTTCTGGATCTGCCAGAAGACCAGCATCAGGACGATCCAGAGCAGCGGCTGGGCCATCCACTGCACGTAGAGCGTGTGGCGCATCACCTTCAGCCCGCGGCTGCCCGCGACCCAGACGTAGGTCAGCGCCACGAACGGGATCGCGGCGGCGGCCGCGCGGAGCGCGGCCGCCGTGGCCCCCGCCGTCTGCGCGTCCCCGAGCGCCCGGCCGACCGGTCCGGCGACCAGATACACGACGACCCCGACCGCGATCGAGATCGCCGCCGCGATCTCGGTCGCCCGTCCCACGAGCGGTCGGATCCGTCCCGGATGCCCGGCCCCCACATCGATCGCGACGTACCGGACCGCGGCCATGTCCATCCCGAACCGCGTGCCGGCCGCGACGATGAACGCGAACTGCGTCCCGATCGTCACGATCCCGAGCGCGACGGCCCCCGCGCCGCCCCCGCCGAACGAGCGCGCGATCAGGATGTTCGCCGCGAACGTGCCGACCACGAAGACCGCCAGCCCGACGATGTTCTGCGCGGTCCCGGCCGCGAGGACGCGGTAGTCCTTGCCGCCGGTCCCCGAGAAGACGCCGGGAGGACGCGCGGCCGCCTCGAGCTGGCCCTCTTCCTCCATGTCCACGGGCGGGAAGTATCCCAGGGGCCCTCAGGCCGACGCCGCGTCGGTGCGAGCGACCCACGGTCTCGCCCCGAGCTCCTCGAACCCCGCGCGCGCGGCGGCGAACGAGTTCGCCGCCTCGCGCTCCCGGCATATCGCCCGCAGGCAGCGGCCGCGGCCGAGGGCCGCGGCCGCCGCCTCGAACGTGCACCCGAACGATCGCCAGCGCTCCTCCACGTCGGCGTAGCGCGATGCCGCCTCGTCGGTGTCGCCGTCCATCTCCGACACGGTGGCGTTCGTCGCGTCCGCGTACAGCCGCTCGAGCGGCGTCGTCACCTCGAGCTCGCCGATCAGCCGCGCGAGCTCCACGTCGCCGAGGTCGAGACACACCCGGACCGCCGACGTCGCGTTCGTCGCCCGGTAGGTCGCAACCAGGCCGCGCGTCGCCTCCTCGAACTCGGCAACGAACGCGCGCGCTGCCGCTCGGTCCCCCCGTGCCATCGCGATCCTCGCCGCGACCGTGGCGGCGAGCGCGAGCATCTGCTGCTCGCCGGTTCGCCGGGCGGGGCCGATCAGCTCTTCCGGATCGTCCAGTTCGTCTCCCTCGCCGCGGGCGAGCAGCAGACCCGCGCGCGTGCTCCTCAGCACGACCAGCAGCGGGGGCTCGACGCGATCGGAGCCGAGCCGGAGGAGCTCGCCCACCCGGCGGAGGGCGTCGTCCCAGCGACCGAGCTCCACCAGGGCGCTCAGTGATGCCACCTTCGCCTGCGTCCCCTGGTTGAACGCGCCGCGGTGCTCCGCGAGCGTCACGGCCTCCTCGTAGGCATCGAGGCCGGCTGCGGGACCGCTCATCAGGGAGAGCCATTCGGCGACGTACGTGTGGGAGATCACGATGTCCGAACCGCTCCCGCGCGCCGTTGCGATCTCCAACGCCTCCCGAAGATCGTCCAAGCCGCCGACGTCGCCGGCGGAGCACCGTCCATCGCCGCGAACGTGCAGCGCCACGATCATGACCTCGGGAGCATCGAGGACACGGCCGAGCTCGAGCCCACGCTCCGCCAACGTCAGGGAATCCTCCAGATGGCCCGCGAACATCTCCTCTTCCGCACGGAACGCGAACGCCTTGGCCAGCTCGACGCCGGGCGGGAGCGGCTCCAGGAGGGCGACGGCCTCGTCGTACGCGGCTCGCGCGCTCGCGGCCTCGCCGAGCGCGCCGAGCTGCACGGCGAGCCGAACGAGCGCGTCCCCGACCCTGCGGGGGTCACCACCGATCCGCTCCAGGGTCAGCGAGGCCTGGAGTCGCGAGAGAGACTCGAGGCCCGGCAGCATGCCGGCGTACCGGCCGAGCACGCCGGTCCGCGCCAAGGTGTACGCGAGCGCCTCGGAGCGTTCGGGCGCGAGGGGGCGAGCCCGGTCGTAGAGCGCGAAGGCGCCGGCCTCGTCGACGCGGGCCGTCAGGTCGCCGGCGGCGATGAGCCAACGGACCGCCGGCTCGCGTGCGGCGGCTCCGACCTCGCTCTCGTCGATCGCCCCAGCCAGCTCGGCAGCGCTCGCGAAGTGGTTCGCCAGGAGGTCGGGCGATCCACGCGCGAGCGAACCGGTCTCCCCCTCGAGCCACCGGCCGGCCTGCAAGTGCTTGGCGGCGCGGATCCGGCGCGGCAACCGTTCGTACGCCACCTCGCGGATCAGGGCGTGCGTGAAGCCGTACTCCGGCTCGCCGTGGATCAACGACGAGACGGACGAGGAGACGAGGCCGCGTCGGATGCTCTCCGCGAGCGCCTCGAGGATCGCCGGACGGTCGCCCTCGCCGTCGGCGAGTGCGAGGAGCGCGCCGGGCCAGAAGGCGGTGCCGACCACCGCCGCGTCCTGCAGCATCGCGCGATGTGTGCGCGGGATCGCATCGAGCCGGGCGCCGATCACGGCACGAACGGATGTCGGCACCGCCGCGGTCCTGCCGCCGCCGGGGGTCTCCGCCAACATCCGGACGAGCTCGAGGGCGAAGAGCGGGTTGCCGCCCGAACGCGCGACCACGGCCTCCCGGACGTCCTCGCTGACGGGTGTGGCCCCCGCTACCCCGTCCACGAGCTCCCGCGTCTCCTCCCTCGAGAGCTCCGAGAGGTGGATCTCGGCGCCGGGCAAGGCCTCGCGCTCCTCCGACCCGTCCCCCGGGCGCCCGGTGCAGACCACCAGCAACGGGGAATCGGCGAAGGCCTCCACCAGGCGTCCGATCGCGTCCAGGAGCGCGGGCTCGGCCCAGTGGATGTCCTCGATCGCGATCACGGCCGGGGCACCCGCCGACGCGTAGAGCAGGAGCCTCGCGCACGCGGCGGCCGACTCCGCCGCAGGGATGGACACCGGATCTCCGTCGGCTCCTCCGGTCTCGAGGCCGAGCAGCGGCTCCAACCGGGCGAGCAACCAGGCCCGTTCCGTGGCGGCGGGCTCCGCGCGCCCGA
>DASWDB010000070.1:0-4401 GCA_036395715.1 Actinomycetota bacterium
TCCCCGCCGTCATGCGCCCCACGATCTCGCCATCCAAGAACGGCAGGAGCGGCGATCGTCGCTCGACGAGATGCACGTCGGTGCCCAACACGGCGAACATGGATGCGTACTCGCAGCCCATCACGCCGCCCCCGAGGACCGCGAGCGACGCGGGGACGTGGTCGATCTCCAGGATGCTGTCCGAGTCATGTACGTCGGGGTCTTCGAAGGGGATCCCCGGTGGCCGGAACGGGCTCGACCCCGTCACGATCAGGATCACGTCCGTGGTCATCCGGCGTGGATCGCCGACGTCATCGGTCACCTCGACGGTCTGCGCGTCGATGAGGCGCGCCGACCCGTGCACGAGCTCGATCCCGTGCCGCGCGAAGTTCTGGAGCATGCGGTCGGTCTCCAACTCGCGGACCGCGTTCTTCCGCTCGATCAGCTTGGCGATCTCCAGATGGGGAGCCACCTCGACGGAGACCCCGTACAGGTCACGTTGCCGGTAGCCCGACAGGAACAGCGCTGCTTCTCGAAGGGTCTTCGAAGGAAGGGTTCCGGTGTGGACGGTCGCACCGCCCGGTTCCTTCCGACGCTCGACCACCGCGACACGCTTCCCGAAGTACGCGGCCCGCGCGGCCCCCTTCTCCCCGGCGGCACCGCCCCCGATCACCACCAGGTCGAAGCGCTCGGCCGCGATCATGACGGCAGGCAGCCTAGTCGGCCGCCACGAGCGCGCCGCGATCGGGTGCGAGCGCGCCGACCCACACGCCGAGCAGCACGAGCGGCGCGCCGAGCAGGAGCGACGCCGAGATCCGTTCGTCGAGCAGGACTGCGGACAGGGGGATCGACACGAGCGGGAAGAGGACCAACTGGTAGGCCGCGGCCGAGGCCGACCATCGCTGCACGACGAACACGTAGAGCACGAACAGCAACGGGGAGGTCACGATCATCACGGCAAGCGCCAGCCCGACGCCGACCGACGGCGGCGCGTCGAGCGATTCCCCCGTGACGACGGCACCGATCAGCAACAGCACGGAGCCCACCGCCATCCCGACGGCGTTCACCGAGAGCGGCTTGGCCTCGGGGATCCTCCGGACCGTGATCGCCGATTGAGCCGCCGCGGCAGCCGCCCCGACGACGGCGAGCACCGACAGGATCGGCAACGTTCCGGACGGAGGTCTCGCCGAGATCACCGCGATCCCGCAGACCGCGAGGACCGACCCGACCAAGCCGCGGACGCGGAACCGTTCGAGACGCTGGAGGACCGCCAGCAGGAACGTGAGCAGCGGTACCGACCCGATGATCACCGAGGCGATGCCGGCGGGCACGCCTCGTGTCCCCCAGAAGAAGAGTCCGAAACTGAGGGTGAAGCCCAACACGCCGTAGAGCGCCGACACGGCCAGCTCCCGACCGCGCGGCAACCCCGCCCGAAGGACCCCCACCGCGAGCGACGTGAGGAGCGCCGCCCCCAGGAACCGCAGCGCCGCGCCCCAGAGCGGATCCAGGTGTCGCGTCACGACCACCACGAGGACGAGGTTGGTGCCGCCGAGCACGACCACCGCGAGGAACGCGAGGAGGACACGACGATCCTGCGGCGCTCCCATGTCGACTGCGGATGGTAGACGGCCCGCGCCCGGCCGCGTCCGGCCTCTATCCGAGCTGACGTCCCGCGACCGACCCGAGCAAGGCGGCGAGGATCGCGGTCCGAGGCACCATGCTCGAGCGTTGGATCCACTCGGCGGGGGAGTGATCATCGCCGCCGACGGGACCCAGACCGTCGAGGGTGGGGATCCCCATCGCGGCCGTGGTGTTCGCGTCGGACGCGCCCCCGGTTGCCGCCTCCGTCAGCGTCAGACCCAGATGGCCGGCGATCGAACGTGCAAGCTCGAACAAGGCCGCGGCCCCGTCGCTCCGCTCCATCGGATCGTGCTCGCGGCTCATCTCGAGGGTCGTCGTCACGCCGGGCACCACGGACCGATCCGCGAGCCGGGCGAGCTCTTCCTCGGCGGCCGTCAGCTGCGCCTCGGTCCTCGATCGGATCTCGATCGTCAGGACGGCGCGCTCCGGCACGACGTTCACCCGGGTGCCGCCCTGGCTGACGCCGACGTTGAAGGTCGTATCGTCCCACCTCCCGTTGAGCGCGTGGACCGCGATCGTCGCGTGGGCGGCCTCGAGCACCGCGCTCCTACCCTTCTCCGGTTCGACGCCGGCGTGCGCGGCACGTCCCACGAACTCCATGCGAGCGTCGGTGATGCCCTTGCGCGCCGTGACGACCGCGCCGCTCGCTCGCGCGGCCTCGAGGACGAATACCGCATCCGCCTCACGCGCCCGTTCCCTGATGAACGGTCGCGAGGCGGGCGAGCCGGCCTCCTCATCCGGGTTGAGGACGAACAAGACCCGTCCGAACGGTGTGTCGGTGGACCGGAGGGCCTCGACGGCGAGGATCCCGGACACCAACCCGCCTTTCATGTCGCAGACCCCGGGACCGAGGATGCGGTCCCCGTCGATCGTCATCGGCCGGGCCGCGGCCGTCCCGTCGGAGAAGACGGTGTCCGTGTGGCCGATCAGCAGCGTGGTCCCCGAGGCTCCGCCGTCCTGTTCCGCGATGAGGAGGTCACCGAACGGTCCCTCCGCCCCCTCGAGGGGGTGTCGCTCGATGGCCCAACCGTCGGTGCGAAGCCATCCGGCGCAGCGCTCGACGACCATGTTCACGCCTCCGACCGAACCGGTCCCGCTGTCCACCGCGACGAGCTCGGCCAGCCGTTGGACGAAGGCTTCCTCGCGTCCCTGCAGATGGGTTGCGAGCCGCGCGACACGCTCCTCGGGGAGGGCTTCGCCAGGGATGCCTCGCCGACCGATCACCTGGACGCTCGCGTTGCCGGAGGGCGCCGACCTCGGGCGGTGGGCAGCGCTCGCTGGTACTCCCAGATCGACCAGTCGAGCGTCCGAGGGCTGAGGTCGAGGCGCTTCGCGACCTCTTCGAGCGCTGCGACGGCTTCGGGCTCGTTCACCGGTCGGCCGACCGCACCCGCCACGAACCGAAGGATGTGGACGTCCGGCTTGACGGTCTCCACGCCCAGGCGCATCACCAGTCCGTGATAGACGGCCGTCCCGAGGCCCTTGATGTGGCCGATGAAGTCCTCCGAGGTGGTCGTCGCCGCCCACTCCTTCAACGCGGCGAGATCCGTGACGCGCCGCTCGCGGAAGTATGCGACCAGACCGCGGAGCTCCTGCGCGCGTCGCCAGTGGTGGTACCCCCACAGGTACCGCGCCAGCGCGTCGTTGCCTCCCTGATCGGCGGGGAAGCGCGCGAGCACCCCTTCAAGATCGTCGAGCGTCCGGATCTCATCCCACCGGTTGTCCTCGAAGTACCTCCCCGCTCGGCGGACCGTCGTCGTCGGGTTCTGGTAGTCCATCACGGTCTCCAGCAAGGCGACCACGAAGTCGCTCGCGACGTACTCGTTCTCCGTGAGCGGCACGCGGCGGCACCGCGACACGAGCTCGGTGAGCTCCTTCTCGTCGAGCACCACGATCTCCTCACGAACATGGTGACAGTTCTGTCATCCGTTGCTCGCGGCATTTACACCCCGGTGGACACGGGTCTAGCGTCCTCGTGGGTGGGGGGCACCGCGATGGATCCGTGGATCGGTTCTTCCGTGAACGCCTGGGTGGTTCCGGGCGTCATCTTCCTCCTGGTGATCGTCGCGTGCGCGGTCGGTCTCGTGTGGATCCGGTCCGAGCATCTCGAGACCCTGCATGCGGTCCCGCTGTTCTCCGGCCTGTCCAGGCGTGACCTGATGAGCGTGCTCCGGTCCGCGTCGGGCGTGGGGTACGAACGAGGGTCGGAGCTGGTGAAGGAAGGCGAGACCGGGAAGGGGTTCTTCATCGTCACGAGAGGGACCGCCGCCGTGTGGGTCGGAGGGACCCAGGTGGACACGATCGGCCCCGGCTCGTACTTCGGCGAGATGGCCGTGCTCGACGGTGGCCCGAGGACGGCCACGATCACGGCGACCGCTCAGATGTTCGTCCTGCAGCTTCCTCCCGCCACGCTGGTCCGCATCCTCGAGAAACATCCGAGGATCGCCAACGAGATGGACGACGAGCTCACCCGGCGGCTGGCGTCTTCCGTCGAGCGGGTCGCGCCGGCGGACCACGTCGACCGAGTTCGTCTCGCGGACCTGTCCGCGCGGCTCCGGAGAGCCCGGAACCCGGACTGGGCGACCCCGCCGGACGCGAAGCGTCGCTGGCTCGGCTTGAGCAAGCTCTTCGCTCGCGGATCATGAGGCGGGGAGTGGGTCGCCCTACGTCTCGAGCAGCTGCTTGAGGTTGTCCAGGACCACCTTCCAGCTCTCCTCGGAGATCGCCTTCGCCTCCTCCGAGGGGATGTTCGTCTCCGAGACCGTCAGCGTGGTCTCGCCG
>DASWDB010000071.1:0-27477 GCA_036395715.1 Actinomycetota bacterium
ATTCAGACCTCCTCTCTTCGGTGGGGCGCGACTGCCGCGAGGATGTCGGTGCGGTCGCGGCGCAGCAAGACGATGTACCCGACGATCGTGATCGTCGCGAACGAGAACCATTGGACGGCGTAGGACAGGTGGGGCCCATTCGTGAGCGGTGGAAGGGGCGGCGGCTCCGGCAGGGCACCCTGCTGGGACGGACGCTGGGTCTGCAGGAGCAGGTACACGGGCACGATCGGATACGGGAGCTGCGCTCCGATCTGTCCCAGGTCGACCTTCGTGATCCGCTCCACGGGTGATGGGGTCCCGGTCGGGATGGTGGTCGCGTCAGGCGGGAACAGGACCCCAGCGACGGTGACCGTGCCGGGCGGCGCCGCGGCCTCGCCCGTGACGGGGACACCTCGATCGAGCGGGATCCAGCCTCGATCGACCACGATGCCCCTACCGTCGGCGAGCCGCAGCGGCGTCAACACCTGGTCGCCGGGTTCGCCCTGCACCGAGGATCGCCCGTACAAGAGCACCTCGTGGGCCGGGTCGTAGGTCCCGGTGGCGACGGTGGGGCGGAAGCGGAGCGACGTTGGGTCGTTCGTTCCGGCGAGCAGCACGGGCAACGGGCGAGGAGGCGCTGCCTCCGCGGCCGAGATCTCGGCGTTCGCCTCCTTCCGTCCGTCCAGGCGGTGGAGCTGCCAGAAGCCCAGGCGGATGCAGGTGAGGACGATGAGGAGCGTGACCGCGGTCAGCACGACCGTTCGCAGAGGAGGTGGCTGCACGCGCGGAGCATAGCCACAGGATCGCAACGCCCGGCCGATAAGGTTGGAGGCCGTGCCCGATGAGCGATCGCCGCGGTTGCCACGCCGCCGGCTGCTCGCAGCCGCCGGCGCCGCAACCGCGGCGATCGCGGCAGGCGCCGCCGTGATCCCGCGCCTTCCGGTGCGCCACTGGTGGCAGGACGTCACGGGCGCCTGCGGCGACCCCGTCCCATCCCGCCGACTTCAGGGTCGCAGGTCGCGTACGGCTCGTTCCGCTCTTCGGCGGTGCCCGGTGTCGACGTGGGCTACGTCCTCGCGTTCCCGCAAGGCCACCGGCTCGGCGAACCGCTGCCCGTGGCCGTGATGCTTCCCGGCCGTGGCGGAACCGCGAACGACACGATGCGCTGGTCGTGTTTCCCTGACTTCCTCGCCGAAGCGATCGCAACGGGAACCGTGCGCCCGTTCGGGCTCGCGAGCGTCGACGCCGGCGATTCCTATTGGCACCGACGGACCTCCGGCGAAGACCGGATGACGATGCTGATCCGCGACTTCCTTCCGCGCATCGCGGATCGTCACGGCCTGGGGCGGGAGCTCCCCCGCGCGGTCGTGGGGTGGTCTATGAGTGGCTACGGAGCGATCCTGGCGGGGGAGGAACACCCGGGAGCGTTCGTCGGCATCGCCGCGGCAAGCGCGGCCCTCTTCCGGTCGTACGAGGAGATGCTCAACGGTCCCGGGGATGCCTTCGACTCTGCGACCGACTTCGTGCGGCACGACGTCTTCGCGAAGACCGATCACCTCACCGGGACGCCGGTTCGGATCGACTGCGGGACCGCTGATCCGTTCTACACGAACGATCGCTCGTTCGCCGAGGCGCTCCCGGATCCTCCATCCGGACGATGGTTCAAGGGTTGTCATGAGCCGGATTCGTGGCGCGTCGTCGCGCCGGAACAGGTCGCATTCCTGGGCGCCGTGCTCGAGCAGGCGCGGTGAGGGCTCAGGTTCCCTTGGTCTCCTGGATCGTGTTGCCCCCGTCGACCACGATCAACGTGCCCGTCACATAGCTCGCGCGCTCGCTGGCGAGGAAGGCGATCACCTCGGCGACCTCCGCCGCCGTTCCCGAGCGACCGATCGGCGTGTGGACACCGGCGGCGGCCTCCTCCGGGAGCTGTGACCCTGTTGCGATCCACCCGGGAGCAACGGAGTTGACCGTCACCCCCGCGTGGCCGACCTCGAGCGCGACGGTTCGCATCAATCCATCCATCCCGGCCTTCGCCGCCGCATAGCCGGCCGAACCCGGGTTGGTCGCGATCGATCCCGTGACCGAAGAGACCATCACGACGCGGCCCCAGCCGCGATCCACCATCCCGGGGACCGTCGCGCGCGTGACGGCGTACGCGGTTTCGAGGTTGAGTCGCAGGTCCAGGTCCCAGTCCGCATCCGAGAGGCGAAGGAACGGTCCGCCCGGCTGTCCCTCCATCCCAACGTGAACCATCCCGGCGTTGTTGACGAGGACATCGATCCGACCGAACGCCTCAACCACTGCATCGACCATCTCGCGCACCTGCCTGCGGTCCGTGAGATCCGCGACGAACCCCGCGGCTCGCGTGCCGGTCTCGTGCAGCTCCGCCGCCCGTTCATGGATCCGGTCCGTCGTCGAGCAGAGCGCGACCGCCGCCCCCTCCCGTCCCAGGATCCTCGCGGCTGCGAACCCGATCCCGGTGGGGGAGCCGGCTCCGGTGACGAGCGCCACCTTGTCCGCGAGCTCGGCGTCCATGCGGCGGAAGCGTACCCGTCCGGTCCGAACCCTCGCCAAGACCCGACTCGGCCCCACCCACGGCCGGCCGCACGCTCCCACCGAGGTCGTTGCTTCGCTGCGAGCTGGATGCGAGGCTCGGTCCCTCGGAGAGGAAGGAGGGCGCAGATGCTCGCGGACACGACCTACTCGAGCGGCTCGGGGGGCGCCGGGGGCCTGGTGATCCTGTATCTCGCCATCTACGCGGTCGTCGGCTTGGCGTTCCTCGGGGTCTTCAGGAAGGCCGGCAAGCCCGGATGGGCGGGATTCGTCCCGATCTACAACCTCATCGTCCTGTTGGAGGTCGTGGGCCGACCGCTCTGGTGGATCGTGCTGTACCTGATCCCCATCGTGAACATCGTGATCTTCATCATCGTGTACAACGATCTCTCGAAGAGTTTCGGGGAAGGCGTCGGCTTCACGATCGGCCTGATCTTCCTCAGCGTGATCTTCTTGTTGATCCTCGGGTTCGGCTCCGCCACGTATCGGGGGCCGGCGGCCGGATCGGCCGGCCAGATGACACCGCCGCCGCCGCCGCCGCCGGCCATGCCGTCCGTGTAGCGTCGCATCCGTCTCCATCGGCTAGGCTCCGCAGCCGATGGTGACACCCTCGCAACTGCTCGACCTGCAGGCGATCGACACGACGATCGATCGGCTCGACGTACGCAAACGGGCACTCGAAGGCGAGGGGGAGCTCGCGATAGCACGCGCTCAGGCGGATCTCGCCGAGCGGGAGCTCGGCGAGATCCGCCTCGAGATCGACACGTTCGACCGCGACGGCGCCAAGCTCGAGCACGAGATCGATTCACTCGCGCGCAAGGCCGCCGACGAGGAGAGCCGCCTGTACGGGGGGGCCGTCGCGAACGCGAAGGAGCTGGGATCGATCCAGCACGAGGTGGACAACCTCAAGAAGCGCAAGTCCGAGCGTGAGGACGAGCTGCTCGTCGTGCTCGAGCGACGTGAGAACGTCGAGCAACGCGCCAAGGAGGCGCAGGAGCACGCGACCGAGCTCCGCAGCGCCCTCGACCACGTCGCCGGGGACGCGGCACGCGAGCTGGATGCGGTCGGCGCCGAGCTCGCGACGCGTCGCGACGAGCGTGCTCGACTGACGGCCCGCTTCGACCCGGAGCTGCTCGAGCTGTACGAGGATCTGCGGCGGCAGAAGAAGGGCGTCGCAGCGGTCGCGCTCGTCGACGGCGTGTGCCAGGGATGTCACGAGAAGCTCTCGGCGGTCGAGCTGGACCGCGTGAAGCGGACCGAGGGGCTCGCTCGCTGCGAGTACTGTCGACGGATCCTCGTGCTGTGACGAGGCTGATCGTCTGGTGCGACGGGGCGGCGCGCGGCAACCCGGGTCCGGCCGGCGCCGGTTCGCAGCTCACGACGCCCGACGGCGAGGTCGTCGCGGAGATCTCGGTGGGCCTCGGCGAGACCACGAACAACGTCGCCGAGTACACGGCGGCGATCCTGGGGCTCGAACGAGCGCGCGAGCTGGGCGCCAGCGACGTGCTGCTCCGGTCGGACAGCCAGCTCTTGATCAACCAGCTCACGGGCACCTACAAGGTCAAGACCCCGCACCTGCAGCCACTCCACCGGAAGCTCCGAGAGCTCGCCTCGGCGTTCGAACGGATCCGTTTCGAGCACGTCCCGCGAGAGCGGAACGCCGAAGCGGACCGGCTCGCCAACGAGGGGGTCGACGCATGGCTGGCTTCCCGGGGTCCCTGAGCGGTACCGTCGGAGGCGGAGGAGCCGGCCGGGCGGCCGCGCCCTGGGTCCTTACCGGACCGGGGTGAGGAAAGTCCGGACTCCGCAGGGCAGGACGCTGGCGAGAGCCAGGCGGGGGCGACCTCGCGAAGGGGCAACAGAAAGCAAACCGCCTCGGCGCTCAGGCGCGGAGGTAAGGGTGAAACGGTGGGGTAAGAGCCCACCAGCGCGGCGGGCGACCGCCGCGGCTCGGCAACCCCCGTCCGGAGCAAGGCGAGCAGGGAGCGTTCGAGGGCGGCCCGCCCGAGCTCCCGGGTAGCCGCACGGCGCGGGCGAACCGCGACGCGGCGGGCGCGCGAGCGCCCGACCGAGAGAGATGGTCGCCGGCGGCGCGTGAGCGCCGCGCACAGGATCCGGCTTACAGGCCGGCTCCTCCGCACTCATCGATACGCTGGCCGGGATGTCGAGGGCGCCGACGCGAAAGGATCTAGAGGCGGCGCGGGACCGGTCGGTGCCCGACGTGCTCGGTCCCGGGCTGGAGCTGGTGTTCGTCGGCATCAACCCCGGGCTCTTCTCCGCAGCTGTCGGCCATCATTTCGCGCGGCCCGGCAACCGGTTCTGGAAGGCGCTCCACCTCGCCGGGATCACCGACCACGTCTGGTCTCCCCTCGACGATGGGAGCCTCCCGGGCATCGGGATCGGCATCACGAACATCGTCGGTCGCCCGACCGCCACAGCGGCGGAACTCTCGACGGGCGAGCTGCGCGATGGTCGCCGAGCCCTCGGAACGAAGATCCGACGGTTCCGGCCGGCCGCAGTGGCGATCCTCGGCGTGACCGCGTACCGCATCGGCTTCGAGCATCCGAAGGCGTCGCTTGGTCTTCAGGACGAACGTTTCGTCGGCGCGCGCCTGTGGGTGCTGCCGAACCCGAGCGGTCGCAACGCTCATCACCAGCTCCCGGACCTGGCCGACGCGTTCGGGGCGGCCCGGACGGCGCGGGTCAGGAGGACGACACGGTGACGCCGACCTTCGATGCCCGTCGGAGCTGCGCACCCGCGTGGTAGCTGGATCGGACCAGCGGCCCCGCCTCCACGTGCGCGATCCCGAGCCCTTCGCCGACCCGTTCGTGCTCGGCGAACTCATCGGGCGTCACCCATCGATCGACCGGCAGGTGGTATCTCGTCGGTTGCAGGTACTGACCCATCGTCAGGATGTCCACGCCGGCATCGACCAGGTCGCTGATCGCCGGGGCGATCTCGTCCGGTCGTTCTCCCATCCCGAGGATCAGGTTCGACTTCGTGACCTGCCCCGGACGGTGGCGCTTCGCGAAGCGCAGCACGTCCAGCGACCGGTCGTAGCCGAACGCGGGCCGGATCCGGTCGTGCAGGCGACGAACCGTCTCGAGGTTGTGGGCGAACACGTCGGGTTCCGCATCCAGGACGGTCGCGATGTCCCCCCTGCCGCCCTTGAAGTCCGAGGGCAGCACCTCGGTGCCGATCCCCGGGACCGCGTCCTTGATCGCACGGACCGCGGCCGCCCACACACCTGCGCCGCCATCGGGGAGATCGTCCCGCGCTACCCCCGTGAGGACGACGTAGCGCAGACCCATCGATCGGACCGTGTCGGCGAGCCGACGGGGTTCGTCCTCGTCGACCGGGTCGGGCTTCGCGGTCATGACGTCACAGAAACCGCACCGGCGGGTGCACTTTGCTCCCAAGATCAGGAAGGTCGCCTCACGCTCTTCCCAGCACTCTCCGATGTTGGGGCACATGGCTTCCTCGCACACGGTGTGCAACGACGCGTCTCGCATCAGTCCCTTGAGCTCCGTGTAGTTCGGGCCCGTCGCGAGGCGAACCTTGAGCCACGGCGGCTTGCGGGAGCCGGGTGCGTTCACACCGGGTCCGTTCGTCACCCCGACGATGGGGAGGTGCAAACGACGACCCGACGGGTTGTGCTCACGGTCGGCCATCAAGGCGAGTGTACGCTCGGGCCGTGTCACCGACCCTCCGCGTTGCAGCCCTCGTTGCCGCCGTCGCGCTCACGGCGACGGGGTGCAACGGCTCGGATCAGGCACAAGCGGCATCGTTGTGTCAGGACCTGCGGAACCTCCGAGCCACGGTGAGCTTCCTCGAGGCGCCGAGTGGCGATGCGAGCGTGGGCGAGGTTCGCGGCGACATCGAGAAACTCGGCAGCACGATCGGCGCGATCGCCGGGTCCAACGCGGTCCCCGACACGATCGGCCAGGCACTCTCGGATGCTCGCGATGACTACGGCGACCTCCTCCACGGGGTCGGCGACGACGATCGGTTCTCGGGGGTCGCCGCCCAAGCGGCCGCGCCGGCGCGCCGCCTCGGCGGCGCCTACGACGCGGTGGTGCAGTACCTCGGGTGCGACCGGACGCCGTCGGTCTGAGCCTCATCGGACGTCCGCGCGCGACAGCTGTGCACCGCCCTCGTCCCCGCGGTCCTGGAGCGCAGCGGCCGCCGGAGCCCCATCGCGTTGTCCCGGGAGGAAGACGTGGAACGCGGCACCGCCGCCCTCGCGCTCGTCGACCCACGCTCGGCCACCGTGGAGCTGGGCGAACCTGGCCACGAGCGAGAGCCCGATCCCGGTCCCGGGTGCATGCGGGGAGGCCGTCGGACCCTGGCGGAACGGCTCGAAGATCGCTGCGCGGATCTCGGCCGGCACGCCCGGCCCGTCGTCCTCGATGGTGAGCGCGACGCCACCGTCCCGCGCCGCCACCCGCAACCAGATCCGGCGGTCGGGGGCCGTATGCCGGGCCGCGTTCATGAGCAGGTTCTCGACGATCCGTTCGACCTTGGCCGGGTCGACCGCGATCACGACCGCATCGGCTTCGGCAACGACCTCCCGTCCCGTCAGGATGTCGAGGCTCTCGACCGTCCGTCGCGCGAGCGCACCGACATCGGTCACCCGGTATTGCGGCTCAACGATGCCGCGGTTGAGCCGGTCGATGTCCAAGAGATCCTTGAGCAGCCGGTCGAGCTTCGATGCGTTCTGGGCCAATCGCCGGAGCAGATCCCCCCGATCGGCGTCTGGCATCTCCGGGGTTCGTTCAAGCGTGAGTGACAGTCCGAGGATGGATGTCAGCGGGCTCCGGAGCTCATGGGAGACCGCCGCCAGGAACGTGTTCTTCATCTCGTCGAGCGCCCGCAAGCGCTCAGCGGCGTCGCGCTCTCGCTGCTCGCTCTCGCGGAGGGCCTCCTCGGCGAGCTTCCGCTCCGTGATGTCGAAGATGACGCCCTGGAGGTACAGCGGCGTGCCGTCGTCGGCATGGAGGAACGTGGTCTCGTCGTGCACCCAGATCGTGCGTCCGTCGGGGGTATGCAGGCGATACTCGGCGCTCCACGGCATCCCCGACGTCGCCGCGAGGGTGTAGCTCGCCCCGACCGCATCGCGCTCGGTCGGATCCATGAGGCGGAGCCACAGCTCGGCGTCCTCCAACCACTGCTCCGGCGTCACTCCCGCGATCTCGAGGATCTGGGGGCTGACGTAGACCGACTCCATGCTGGCGTCCGCCCGGTCGAGATAGATCGCGGCGGGCACGTGCTCGACGATGCCGCGGTAGCGCTCTTCGGCTTCGCGGAGCCTTCCCTCGGCCGTCTTCTCGCGTGTCACGTCGTGCATGACGCCCTGGGAGAACAGCGGCGTCCCCTCTTCGTCGCGGATCACGACCGCTTGGTCCCGGACCCACATCCAACTGCCGTCCTGATGCTGGAACCGGTATTCGGCGTCGAACGGTTCCAAGGTCGTGGCGTGGGCACGGACCGCATCGAGCGTCCGCTCGCGATCGTCGGGGTGCAGACGACTGCGCCAGAGCCGATCGGTCGATCGCCACTCGTCGGGTCCGTACCCGAAGATCGTGGCAACCTGCGGGCTCACGTAGACCGTGATGGACTCCTCGCCCAGCGTGTCGATATACGTCACCGACGGAAGCGTCTCGATCAGGGATCGGTATCGGCGCTCGGCGTCGTGCATCGCCTGCTCGGCCGCCTTGCGCTCTCCGACGTCGATCAGGAGCCCGTGGCTGAACCGCGGCCGTCCATCCTCGTCCCGGACGATCGAGGCCTGGTCGCGCAGCCACCGGACGGTGCCGTCCTTCGCCGTGACACGGTGCTCCACGTCGAGCGCCTCGCCATCCACGTAGTGAAGGTGTTCCGCGTCGGTGACGCGCTCGCGATCGTCCGGATGGATCATCTCGTGCCAGATCCGCGGGTTCGCCTGCCACTCCTCGGGCGTGTACCCGAGGATCGTCTCGACCTGCGGGCTGATGTAGATGGTGGGCCAGAGATCGGGGTCGGTCGGGTCGAACTCATCGAGGTAGGTGATGGCGGGGATCTCCTCGACCAGCTGTCGGTACCGCTCCTCCGCCTCGCGCAGCTGTTCTTCGGCTGCCTTCTCCGCCGTGATGTCCTGGAGGACCCCGTGCCACTGGCGCTTGCCGTCCCGAGCGGCGACCACCATCGCGTGGTCGTGCAACCACGCGACGGTTCCGTCGGCCCGAACGACCCGGTACTCGACATCGAACGGATCTCCCGTTTCGTTCGTTCGTTTCGACTCCACGAGCACGCGCTCCCGATCGTGGGGATGCAGCATGCGGACCCACAGACCGGGGTCCATCAGCCGTTGTTCGGGGGTGTATCCGGTCAGTCGCTCGTACTGCGGGCTGATGTAGAGGGCGGTACTCAGATCGTCGGTCGCGTCCGTATAGATGGCCACCGGAAGCTGCTCGACGAGTGTGCGGTACCGCTCCTCCGCCTCTCGGAGGCGTTCCTCCGCGTGCTTACGCTCGGTGATGTCGTAGATCACCCCTTGCCAGTACAGCGGGTTGCCCTCACCGTCCCGCAACAACTCTGCATCGTTGTGGATCCAGATCACGCGGCCGTCACGCGTGATGGAACGGTGGTCGACGCTCCAACGGTCCCCGGTGTCCTCCTGATCGGCGGCCAACACCCAGGCGCGGTCGTCCGGATGGATGCTCTGCTCCCACAACCCGGGGTCCTGCGTCCATTCCTCCGGGGTGTAACCGTAAACCGCTTCGATCTGCGGGCTGACATAGACGTCTTCCCCGGTGATCGCGTCCTCGACGTAGACGATCTGGGGGAGCCGCTCGACGAGGCTCCGGAACCGATCCTCAGCGTGCGTGAGTGCACGCTCGGCCGTCCGGCGAGCCGTCACGTCGTAGAACACGCCTTCGGCGTAGAACCGACCGTCGCTCAGCACCGAGACGGCCTGATCATGCACCCAGATGACCCGTCCGTCTCGGTGGATCATCCGGTACTCCATGTCGAACGGCAGACCCATGCGGGCGGTTCGTTCCCACCGAGCGAGGACGTCGTCCCGGTCATCCGGATGGAGCATCCGCGCCCACGTCTGCAGATCGCCGAGCCACTCGTCGGGGCGCACGCCGACGAGCGCCTCGATGCCGGGCGCGACCCATCGCTCGCCGACCTCGCCCTCGCGCGTCGAATCGATCATGTAGGCCACGACGGGGAGATGCTCGAGGAGCGTGCGCCACCGTTCCTCCGCCTCGCGGAGTCGGTCTTCGGCGTCGTGACGCTCGCTGATGTCGAACATCACGCCCTGATAGATGAGACTCCCTCCCCGGCTCTCCGCGACCGGATTGGCCTCGTCCCGGAGCCATCGCCACGATCCGTCCGCGGCTCGCATCCGGTACTCGTCCACGAAGGGCCGGCGTTCCGCGACGGCGGCGCCCCAAGCGTCGAGCACGCGCGAGGCGTCGTCGGGGTGCGCGTGATCCTGCCACGCCGCTGGATCACGCATCCAATCCGCAGCGTCGTACCCGAGCACATGTTCGATCTGCGGGCTGATGTAGGTGGCCGGCGCCAGGCCCGGAACGTCCGCCCCGTCCCAGACGTAGGCGATCGCGGGGACCCGCTCGACCAACGTCTGGAACTGGCGTTCGGCGGCGACCGCTCGAGCGTCCGCCGCCTTGCGAGCGGTGATGTCGTACATCACCCCCTGAGAAAGGATCGTGCCGTCACCGTCGTCGAACGCGACGTAGTTGGCCTCGTCGCGTATCCAGACGACCTCTCCGTCCGGGCGGTACGCCCGGTACTCGGCGACGAACCGCGTTCCGGCCTCGTCCGCGTCCGCGGACGAGGCCAGGACGCGTTCCCGATCGTCGGTGTGGATCAAGTCCACCCAGTCATCCCGGTAGCGCTCCGGAGAGACGCCGAGGAGCTGCTCCACCTGCGGGCTCACGTAGAGATGGCGGTGTGTCGCCGGGTCCCAGGTGTACGAGATCGCGGGAGAACCCTCGATCAGCGCTCGGAGCCGAGCGTCGGCCGGCTCAGCGAGCGGCCCCCGGTCGGCGCGCGACGGCCGACGCAGCGCGAGGACGGCGATGCCGACGAACCCCAGGAGCGCGAGCCCGAGCGCCTCGCCGAGGCCGTCGGACGCGAGGCGATCCTGCAACCGCGCGAAGACGCCGAGGGCGCTGCCCACCACGAAGAGCACGGCCACGGCCGTCGCGACGATGAGCACGTCGCGTCGCCCGTTCGACCGCCGCGGGGGGCTGGATGGCCGCACACGTTGGGGCACGTCCCACCGGTTATCGGGCGGGGAAGGAGGCGTCTGAACTTCCCCGTTCGGGGCTTCCCGCTCGCGGGCAGGGGCTTTCCAGGTAGGTCGTCCGGGCTGGTCTCTAGGTGCCGGGGGTCAGAAGTGCGCGAGGTCGCGCATGGCAACGAAGATGTGATCCGGCTCGGGCTCCATGTAGTAGTGCTCGAGCGCCGCCGCGAAGGGCATCGCCGGTATGTCCGGTCCGCCGATCCGGACGATCGGCGCGTCCAGGTCGAACATGGCCCGCTCCGCGATCGTCGCGGCGATCTCGGCGCCTGCGCCGTAGGTCCGGTTGTCTTCGTACACGACCATCGCGCGTGCGGTCTTGCGAACCGATGCGAGGATCGTCTCCATATCGAGGGGCGCCAGGGTGCGCACGTCGACGACCTCGGCATGGATCCCTTCGTCCTCCTCGAGCCGGGCGGCGGCATCGAGACAGCGGTGGAGCTCGTAGCCGTAGCTCACGACGGTCAGATCCGTGCCTTCGCGTTTCACGTCGGCCAGACCGATCGGGGTCGTCTGCGGGACATCCGGAACCTCACCCTTGATCAGCCGGTAGCACTTCTTGTGTTCCAGGAACAACACGGGGTCGGGGTCGGCGATCGCCGTGTGAAGCAGTCCCGCAGCATCGGCGGGCGTCGACGGCATCACCACCTTCACCCCCGGGATGTGCGCGTAGAACGCTTCGATCGATTGGGAATGGTAGAGGGCACCGTGGATCCCGCCGCCACACGGCGCCCGGATGACCATCGGGCATCCCCAGTCGCCGTTGGTCCGGTAGCGCATGCGCGACGCCTCGGAAAGGATCTGGTCGAACGCCGGATGGATGAAGTCCGCGAATTCGATCTCGGCGATCGGCACCAGCCCGTGCAGCGCCATCCCGATGGCGACCCCCACGATGCCGGACTCGGCGAGCGGCGCATCGACCACACGCTGCTCGCCGAACTCGGTCATGAATCCCTCGGAGACCTTGAAGACACCGCCACGCGCGCCAACGTCCTGACCGATCAGCACGATGCGGTCGTCCGCCGCCATCTCGTCATGGAGGGTGTCGCGGATCGCCGTGACGAGGTTCTTCTCCGTCACGCGTCGTCCTCGGCGAAGACATGACGGGTCGCCGTCGATGGATCCGGATCGGGTGCGTCCCAGGCGGCCGTGATCGCGGACTCGACCTGGGCCCTCACCTCGCCCTGAACCGTCTGGAGGGCGGCGCGATCGGTGATGCCGGCGTCGACGAGGTAGGTCGCGAACCGCTCGATGGGATCGTGCTGCCGACGCTCCTCGACCTCCTCGCGCGACCGATAGGTCTTGTCGTCGTCATCGGAGGTGTGCGGCAGGTACCGATAGGTCTTGCACTCGATCAGGGAGGGTCCATCGCCAGCGCGGGCACGGTCGTGCGCATCCTTCATCACGCGATAGCACGCGAGCACGTCGTTGCCGTCGACCACGAACCCGGGGATCCCGTACCCCTCCGCGCGGCTCGCGACATCCGCCACGGCCATCTGCTTGGACTGCGGAACGCTGATCGCGTACTCGTTGTTCTCGCAGATGAACACGACCGGCAGGCGATGGATCGCGGCGATGTTCAGGCCCTCGTGCCAGTCACCCTCGCTGGTTGCGCCCTCCCCGAACCAACTGGCGACGACGGCATCTTCGTTCCGATACTTCATGGCGTAGGCGATCCCCGCCGCGTGCGGTACCTGGGTCGAGATCGGCGAGGAATGGCTCACGATCCCGAGCTCCTTCGAGCTCCAGTGGCTCGGCATTTGTCGTCCGCCCGATGTCGGATCCGTCGCCTTCGAGAACACCCCGAGGAAGATCTGCTCGGGCGTCATCCCCGCGACCAAGACCACGCCCAGATCGCGGTAGTAGGGGACCCAGATGTCCGTGCCTCTGCGCATCGGCCAGGCCGTTCCGATCTGGCAGCCCTCGTGGCCGGAGACCGGGACGACGAAGGGAGCACGTCCCATCCGGTTCTGTCGGAGCGCGGCCTCGTCGATCAGCCGAGCCGTCAGCATGGTCCGGTGCATGGCCAGCAGATCGTCGACGGCGAGGCCCGGGGACCCGTGGTCCGTCTCGGTCACCTGCGCGGACACGTCGTGCCTCCTCGCACCCTGCCGGGGAGTCTACACCGGAGGGCAGACCGATCTCCGGGCGGCGTCACGGGAACAACCCCGGCAGGTCGAGGTGTTGGCGTGGGTGACGGTGTGCTGGTGGCGCCCGGTCATCCGAAGGGAAGGAACTCTCCTAGCATGAGCACGACCATGGAACATGTCGTCGAGGTCACCGACGAGACGTTCGAACGAACGGTGATCGAGGGTTCGAGCGAACGGCCCGTCGTGGTGGATCTGTGGGCCGAGTGGTGCGGTCCGTGCCGGACGCTCGGGCCGATGCTGGAGAAGGTCGCTGCCGAGCGGGAAGGGGCGTTCCTGCTCGCCAAGGTCGACATCGACGCGAACGGTGTCGGTCAGTCACTCCTGCAGGCCGTTCGATCCCAGGGCATCCCGACCGTCGTCGCGTTCCGCGACGGCCAGCCGGTCTCCATGTTCATCGGGGCCTATCCGGAAGAGGAGGTCAACCGGTTCATCGATTCGATCCTGCCGACCGCGGCCGAGCTCGACGCGAAAGACGCCGAGCAGGCCGCCGAGTCCGGCGACGTCGCCACGGCGGAGCGCGGGTTCCGCGACGCCCTCGCGGACGACCCGGACAACGAGGAGGCGGCCTTGGGACTCGCCAGGTTGATGATCGATCGCGGCGATTTCGACGAGGCCCGGACGCTGGTGGCGAAGCATCTTCCGGCGCCGGAGGCCGAACGCATCCATGCGGCGCTCGAGGTCCACGATTGGACAGACGAGACGGGCGACGGGTCGCTGGCTGCGGCGAAGCGGCTCGCGGCGGCGGGCGATTGGTCGGCCGCGCTCCCTGGCATGATCGCTGCGCTCGCCGAGGATCGTGACGGTGCCCGGCACGCCCTGATCACGGCGTTCGCGGTGCTCGGGGACGAGCACGAGCTCGTCCCCGAATATCGGCGTCGGCTCGCGTCGGCACTGTTCTGAAAGGACCGAGGGAGTCCATGACGACGCCCGATCTGCACGGCTCGATCAGGGCCTGGTGGGACGCCGACGCGCAGCACTACGACCGTTCGGTCGGCCACTCGATCGAGGATCCCGTGGAGGCTGCCGCCTGGAGGGCGGTGCTCCGACGTCTCCTCCCGCCGCCGCCGTCGCGCGTCCTCGACGTGGGCGCTGGCACGGGCTCCCTATCGCTGCTCGCAGCTGATCTCGGCCATGAGGTCACGGCGCTCGATCTCTCCGAAGGGATGCTCGACCGCGCTCGCCGCAAGGCGGAGGAGCGTGGTTCGGCGATCTCGTTCGTGGTCGGCGCGGCGGAATCGCCGCCCGGTGGACCGTTCGATGCGGTGATCGAACGACACGTCGCATGGACGCTCCCGGATCCCGTCGCGGCGTTCGGTGCCTGGCGTGGCGTTGCGCCCTCCGGTCGTCTCGTCCTGTTCGAGGGTTCGTGGGGCGGGGAGGGGCGGCTGGTCAAGGTGAAGGACGGGGTCGCCGCCGCGATCCAACGGATCCGGGGTGTCGCCGGCGATCATCACGGGCCGTATCCCGATGACGTGGTGCGCCGACTCCCCCTCGTCGGAACCACGACGCCGGCGCCGTTCGTCGAAGCCGTGCTCGCGGCCGGCTGGCATGCGGTGCAGCTCGAGCGGCTCCTCGACGTCGAGTGGGCTGCGGAGCGGCGGGAACCGTGGCCGCTCGGGTCGCTGACCAGACGCCCTCGTTACGCGATCGTCGCCGAAGCCTGAACCTCAGGTCATGCCGCTGGTCGCATGCGGCTGATCCAGACATCCGTCCGGTACGCGAACGCGACCTCGTCCGTCGGGACGATCCGCCGAACGGCGGCAGCGACCCACTCGCGCTCCTCAGCCGGGAGGGTGGCGATGAAGCTGATCGACACGACGCGAGCCACGATCCGCTCGCGGGTGGTGGCGTGCAGGTACGGGAACGACATGAGCTCCGGCGGCAGGAACGCGTCGCTCGCATCGAAGGCGGCCTTCCACCGGAGCGAGCGATGGCTCGGTGTGTCGCCGCGGTACGGTTCGATCAGCGCCGTGAGCTCCCGGATCCACGGGACCGACTCGTCGCGGACGTTCCACACGAGAGCGATCGGTGCCGCCGGCTCGAGCACCCGTCCGAGCTCGGCCAGGGCACGTTCGCCGTCGAACCAATGGAAGGCTTGCGCCACCACCGCCGCATCGACAGAACCTTCCGTCAGCGGCAGGTCCTCGGCCACGGCGTCGAGGACCTCCACGTCCGGGAGGGCGCGGCTGAGGGCCTCGCGCATCCCGGCGAGCGGCTCGATCGTGATGATGCGCACCCCAGACGGTGCCAGCAGACACGTGAGCTTCCCCGTCCCCGCGCCAAGCTCGAGGAGCGTTCGACCCGGAGCCAGGGACAACCGATCGTCGAGGAACCCGATGGCTCGGTCGGGGAACCCGGGTCGTCCTCGTTCGTAGTCCGTCACGGCCCGTTCGAAGCCGAGGGCCGACGGATGGACCCGCGGGTCAGACGGCACCGGCGACCTGGAACGGCGACACGATCTCGACGGGCGCGGACACGAACGAGAGGTCGAACACGTCGGCCAGGCGCCGTTCGGCGATCGGGATGACGTCGGGGACCGCCACACGCCGTCCGAGCTGCTCCGAAAGCGACGTCTGTCCGTGGTCGGGGAGGCCGCAGGCGACGATGCCGCGGAACCATGAGAGGTCGGTCTCGCAGTTGAGGGCGAACCCGTGCAGCGTGACGCGCGCGCGCATCAGGCGAACGCCGATCGCGCAGATCTTGTCGTCGCCGACCCACACGCCGGTCTGCACGTCGGCGCGCCGCTCGGCCGCGACGCCGACATCCCCACAGATGCCGATCACCGCCTCCTCCAAGCGGCGGAGGTAGTCCACGGCGTCCGGTCTGGACCCGAGCCCGATGATCGGATAGCCGACGAGCTGGCCCGGCCCGTGGTACGTGAACGACCCGCCTCGGTCGATCATCCGAACGAGCCCGCCGCGCGCTTCGACCTCATCCGGGGACCACAGCAATTCGTCGACCTTCGCGCGACGTCCCGCGGTGAACACCGGGGGGTGCTCGAGGAGGATGATCGTGTCCGGGATCTCGTCGGCGAGCCGTCGCTCCGCGAGCCGATGCATCGCCGCGTTCGCGACGTCGTACGGGACCGTTCCGGATCGGATCAGCCAGGCGGGAACCGGCATGGCATGGACGTCCCTCAGACGCCCAGATCCTCCGCGAAGTCCCAGCTCTCGAGGTTCCGCTTCACGCGCGCGAGGAACCGCGTCGCCAGCTCGCCGTCGATCGCCCGGTGGTCCCACGACATCGAGATGTTGACCATGCTCCGGATCGCGATCGCATCGTCGATCACCACGGGGCGCTTCACGATCGCATCGAAGGACAGGATCGCGACGTTCGGCTGGTTGATGATCGGGACGCTCGCGATGGACCCGTACGGACCGGGGTTGGTGATCGTGAACGTCGCTCCCTGCACCTCATCGGGTTTGAGCTGGTGGGAGCGGGCGCGCGCCGCCAGGTCCGCGATCGAACGAGCGACGCCGATCGTGTTCATCCCGTCGGCACCCTTGACGACCGGCACGATGAGTCCCGCGTCGTAGCTGACGGCGATGCCCATGTTCACGAACCGATGACGGACGATGTTCTCGCCATCCAACCGCGCGTTGACGTCCGGGTACTCCAGCAACGCTTCGACCGTGGCACGGACGACCATGGGGAGGTACGTGATCTTGATGCCGTAGCGTTCCTCGAACGCGGCCTTGATCCGCTCGCGGAGTCTCACGAGGTGATCGACGTTGACCTCCACCATCGTCCAGGCCCTCGCCGTGGTCTGGGTTGAGGCGAGCATGTGCTCGGCGATCGCTCGTCGGATGTGCGAGACGGGCACGACCTCCTCGCCGATGCCCGCGCTCGGCGCGGGCATCGGCTGCGCAGGCGCGGCCGCACCCGCGGTCGCGGGTCCGGCCGCCCGCGCGCCACCCGAGGAGATGACCTCCATCACGTCGGCCTTCGTGATCCTGCCGCCGCTCCCGGTTCCGGCGACCTGAGCGAGGTCGAGGTCGTGCTCCTTCGCCAACCGCCGCACGAGCGGCGAAAGGATCTGCGAACGCGGCCCCCGATCCGGCACGTTCGCCATCGCCGCAGCAGGAGCAGCAGCCGGTGCTGGAGCCGGGGCCGCCGCAGGCGCGGGTGCAGGAGCCGCAGGTGGGGCCGCCGCAGGAGCCGCAGGTGGCGCGGCTGACGACCCCTCTGAGGAGGCCGCGGTCTCGGAGGGTTCCGGAGCAGCTCCCGCAGACTCCGCGGCCGACGAATAGGGTGAGGAAGCCGCGCCACCGGAGGCTCCGTCAGCGTCAGCTGAAGCGGCCCCCACCTCGTCGATCTCCATCAAAGCCGTCCCGACGGGAACCGTCGTGCCCTCTTCGACCAGGATCTTCGCGACAGTGCCCGCCACGGGCGAGGGAACTTCGGTATCCACCTTGTCCGTCGAGATCTCGAACAGCGGCTCGTCGCGATCGACCGCGTCCCCCTCGCGTTTCAGCCATTTCAGGATCGTGCCCTCGACGATCGTCTCCCCGAGCTGCGGCATCTGGATCGTCGTCACCTCGTCCTCCTCACCAGCCGGCCAGCCGGTCGACGGCCGCCTCGATGTCGGCGATCTGCGGCAGGAACGCATCTTCCAGGGGCGGCGAGAAGGGGACGGGCACGTTGGGCGGCGCCAACCGGACGACTGGCGCATCCAGGTGTTCGAAGGCCTTCTCGGCGATCACGGCCGCCACCTCCGTCCCGATCCCGAGGAACCGGTACGACTCGTACAGGACGAGCGCGCGTGACGTCTTCTCGATCGAGCGGAGGATCGTCTCCTCGTCCAGCGGGTAGACGGTGCGAAGATCGACGATCTCCGCAGAGATGCCCCGCTGTGCGAGCGACTCGGCGGCCTCGAGCGCCTTGTGGACCATCGCGCCGTACGTGATGATCGAGACGTCGGTCCCCTCCCGCTTGACGTCCGCAGAGCCGATCGGGACGAGGAACTCGGGGTCTTCGGAGACCTGCTCCTTGATGCGCCGATAGATCCATTTGTGCTCGAGGAACAGGCTCGGGTTGTCGTCGCGGATCGCGGATTTCAGCAGGCCCTTCGCGTCGGAGGGGAAAGCGGGACACATGATCTTGATCCCGCCCGCGTACGCGTACCACGGTTCGGGATTGATCGAGTGGAAACTCGACGCCCGCACCCCGCCGCCGCTCGGCCCCCGCAGGACGACCGGCAGCGGCACCCCCGCTCGGTAGTGGTAGCGGGACAGGACCGTCGTGATCTCGTCGAAGCCGCTGGACATGAAGTCGGCGTACTGGAACTCAGCCACGGGCCGAAGCCCCTCCATCGCGGCGCCGACCGACATGCCGACGATCGTCTCTTCCGCGATCGGGGTGTCCATCACGCGCTCGGGCCCGAACCGCTCGATGAACCCTTCCGTGACCTTGAAGGCGCCCCCATACGCACCGATGTCCTCACCGAGCATGAACACGCGCTCGTCACGCTCCATCTCTTCCCAGAGCGCCTCGGCGATGGCGATCAGGTAGGTGGCTTGCCCGTCTTCGCCGCGTTTGCCCCGCGGCTCGGCGCCGTGCCCGGCCGCGCCGGCTTCCACCTGCTGGGTCGCCATCAGCCCGCCTCCGTGCCGCCGGCTCGGCCGGGCTCGCCGACCCAGTAGCCGTCCTCGACCCACCAGCCCTTGGTGACGTCTCCGGGCTCGGGGAACGGCGACGCGAGGGCGTACTCGTGACCTTCCTCGAACTCGCGCTCCACCCGCGACTGGATGTCGGCGACGTCCTCGTCCGTCACGACGCCCTGATCCTTCAGGTACCGCTCGAAGTTCTTCACGGGGTCCTTGGAGAGCATGTAGTGCTCCAGCAACTCCCGTGGCACGTACTTCGCCGGATCGTGGCCGGCATGCCCACGCCACCGGAGCGAAACCGCCTCGATCAGCGTGGGTCCGTCGCCTCTCCGGGCTCGCTCGACGGCCTCACGGGCGACGCCATAGACCTCGAGGACGTCCGTCCCGTCCACGCGGATGCCGGGCATCCCGTAGGCGGCTCCGCGCTCGGCGATCGTGGGGACGGCGAACTCCTTCGCATTCGGTGTCGAGTAAGCGAACTGGTTGTTGTTCACGACCCACACGACCGGCAGCCGGAACACCGTGGAGGTGTTCAGGGCCTCATGCCACCGACCGTTCGACGTCGCTCCGTCGCCGCAGATCGCGAGGGCGACGTGCCCGCTCCCGGCACGCTGGTACGCGAGCGCTGCACCGCATGCGACCGGATAGGCGATCGGCAGGTGGGACATCACGGCGTAGGTGCGGTGCCCGTACCAGTCGCCGATGTGGCTGTTGCCATCCCGGCCCCGCAGGTATCCGTCGATCCGGCCCCAGAACTGCGCCATGACCCGCTTGAGATCCAGGCCCTTCGTGAGCTGCGCCGTGAGGTCGCGGTGCGTCGGGAACAACGAGTCTTCGGGTTCGAGCGCATAGGCGACGCCAACGTGCGTCCCCTCCTGACCACGGCCGGAGTAGATGGCTCCGGGCAGTCGACCCTGACGGTAGAGGGCCTCCATCCGCTCATCGAAGTGACGAGCCAGCTTCAACGAGTAGAGCATCTCCTTCAGCCGGTCGTCGGGGAGCGGTCTGCCGCTCGCTGCGGCATCGGGTTCGACCTTTGTTGCCACGGTCCTCCTCACGCGGAATGCAGCGCCTTGCCGGCGAGCGCGAGCATCGCCTCGCCGATGCCTTCGGACAGGGTCGGATGCGGGTGGATCAGCGCGGCGACGTCTCCGGGCGTCGCCTCCCAGGACGTGATCAACATCGCTTCGGCGATCAGGTCGGTGACATGCGGTCCGATCATGTGCACCCCGAGCACTGGGCCTTCGCCCGCCTCGGCGACGACCTTGACGAAGCCACCCTCGCCCACGATGTTCGCCTTGCCGATCGCGCGGAAGTCGAGCTTCTCGGTCACAAGCGTGCGGCCGGTCTCACCGGCCTGCGCTTCCGTCAGGCCGACGCTGGCGATCTCCGGGGTGCAGTACGTGACGCGAGGGATGTTCGCGTACTCGATCGGCGCCACGTCGATCCCAGCGAGCCGCTCGGCGGTCGCTATCCCTTCGGTGAACGCGACGTGCGCGAGCTGCAGCGGGGTCGCGGCCACGTCGCCCACGGCAACGACGCCGGCCGCGGTCGTCCGCAGGAGCTCATCCACCTGAACGAAGCCTCGATCGTCGATCGCGACGCCGGCAGCCTCGAGCTCGAGCCCGTCGGTGACCGGCTCGCGGCCGATGGCGATGAGGCAGATGTCGGCCGTCACGCCGTGCGACGCGCCCTCCGCTTCGTAGATGACCTGGACAGCCTCGCCGGTGTCGGTGACCGCCTTCACGGCCGCACCCGCGGCCGCGGTGATGCCGCGCTTCCGGAAAGCCTTCGCGATCTCGGCGGAAACCTCGTCGTCTTCGAGCGGCGCCAGGCGAGGCAGCGCCTCGAGCAGGGTCACCTCCGCTCCGAACGATCGGTAGAGCGATGCGAACTCGAGGCCGACGGCTCCCGCGCCGATCACGACCGCCGAGGCGGGGATGCGGTCGTACCACAGGGCCTGGTCGCTGGTGATGATGCGGGGGGTGATCTCGAGCCCCGGAAGCATCCTCGGACGCGACCCGCTGGCGATCACCACGGCAGAGGCCTCGAGCCGTTGGTCCCCGACGTCCACCGCCGGACCAGCACGGAGCCGCCCCCTCCCCGAGACGACCTCGATCCCTCGATGCTTGACGAGTCCGGTGAGCCCCTTCACGAGCTTGTCGACCATCGAATCTTCGAAGGCCACGATCGCGGACCAGTCGGGCTCGCCCGCAGCCTTGATCCCCCAGTCGGATGCGCGCTCCACGGTATCCATCACCGCCGCCGACTGCAGCAACGCCTTGGTGGGGATGCAGCCGCGGAGCAGACAGGTCCCCCCGAGGCGTTCGTCCTGCTCGACGATGGCGACCCTCTTGCCCAGTTGCGCGGCACGCAGGGCGGTGGAATAGCCGCCGGTACCAGCTCCGATGACGACGATATCGAACGGATCGGCCATGCGGAGAGCCAGTCTACCTGCGTTCCCACACCCGACCAGGCGGCCTACCCGTTTGCCCGCGCGTACGATGCCGCCGATGGAGGCCGCACCCGATCTCAAGCACTCGCCGCTCGAGACGGAGCATGCCGCGCTCGGTGCGAAGCTCGGTCCCTTCGGCGGGTGGCTGATGCCGATCGAGTACGAGGGGGCGCTCGCGGAACATCGCGCGGTCCGCGAGCGAGTCGGGCTGTTCGACCTGACGCATCTGGGCAAGGTAGAGGTCGCCGGACCAGGGGCGCTCGGCCTGCTCCAGGGAGTCGTCACCAACGACGTGTCCGCCGTCACCATCGGGGGGGCGCAATACAACCTCGTATTGAACGAGGGTGGCGGCGTGATCGAGGACCTGATCGTCTACCGCTTGAGCGAGGATCGGTACTTCGTCGTGCCGAACGCATCCAATACCCAGCGCGTCCTGCAGATCCTGGGCGAAGCGGTCGCGCCCGACCGCGTCCACCTGATGTACCACCAGGATTGGTGTTTCCTCGCGGTGCAGGGTCCGGCGTCACCGTCGATCGTGACGAAGCTCTTCCCGGAAGCTGCAGATCTGACCTTCATGCGGTGCGCGGGATCGGAGTTCCACCGTCGACCGGTGATCGTGACCCGGTCGGGATACACGGGAGAGGTCGGATACGAGCTGTACACGTACGAGGACATCGCGGTTGATCTGTGGCGCGAGCTCATGGGCGCGATGGCGACGTTCGGCGGGGCGCCGTGCGGATTGGCATCTCGTGATGTGCTCAGGCTCGAGATGGGCTACCCGCTCTACGGGCAGGACCTGTTCGAGTCCTCCACGGCGTTCGAGGCAGGACTCGGATGGGCGGTCTCCCTGGACAAGGAGGACTTCCGTGGCCGCGAGGCGCTCGTCCGTCAGGAGCGCGAAGGACTCCCGAGCCGGCTCCGGGGCCTGCGGATGCACGAGCGGCGACACATCCCGCGCGCGCATTACCCGGTGTTCGAGGGAGACCTGGTGATCGGAGAGGTGACGAGCGGCACCTTCTCCCCGCTGCTCCAGACCGGGATCGGGCTCGCCTACCTCTGGCCCGGAGATGTCGCCGCGGTGGGCTCGGAGGTCGAGGTGGACATCAGGGGCCGTCGCGGGGGCGCCACCGTCGTGCGGCCTCCGTTCGTGGATCGCCGTCCGCGCTAGAGCGCCACCGACGGCCGCGCCGCCCGCTCGAAGTCCCCGATGCCATCCCGCCCGAAGCGGACGTGAGCGAGCAGATCGGCGAGGATGTTCCGCGCCCGGGGCGACTCTCGGGTCGCCGCGACGACCATGTAGAGACCCGATCCAGGGATCCCGATACGACCGACGGGCCCGAACCCCGGCGCGGCGACGAAGTAGGACCAGCGGGTCGCCGGGTGGGTGTGGGATCGACACACCCCGCCCCCTCGCGCCACGAAATCGCCGGCGGAATCGGCGGCACCATGGAGGAAGGTCGGGAGGTGGTTGGCGAACACCTTCTGGAACGACGATGTGCACCCCGGCTGGTCGCGGAGCTCGGACAGCAACGGCCCCGTCGCGGCCAGGTAGTACAGGTCGCTCGGGACGCCGACGCGGGTTGCGTCCACCCAGGTGGCAACCAAACCAGCCGTGCTCGTTCGGATCTCAGGCCACGCAGCGGGGTGGGGCGACGCGACGAACCCTTCGTGGAAGTCCTTCCCGTCCACCGGGAGGGCATCCCATCCGTGGGGGACGAGTCCGCTCACCGAGCCGGCCGTGACCCGGACGAAGGGCGATCCCGTCGGACGGACCAGGATCGCGGGGTGTTCGGGGTGGGGGGTGCGCGCACCGACGCCCGTGCAGCTCAGGGCGGCGAGCATCACGACCAACCCGAGGATCGTTCTTTGCACCCAGTGGGTCTCCCGGGCGGAGGATACGCCTTCACCGGCGTCCACCGCCACCACGGATCGCGTGGCTTAGGGGACACCGACGGGGGGAGCGGCGAGCCGTTGCCCCTCCCGGATCGGCAGACAGAACGAGATCCGGGTGCCACCGCCGGGCAGCGGATCGGCCCACATCACACCGCCGTGCTCCAGGACGATCTGGCGTGCAAGGTGCAGACCCACGCCGGCACCGGACTTCTCCTTCCGCAGCGTCGGTTCGCCCGTGGAGAACGGCTGGTCGAACGCCTGGTTGGCGATGCTCCGGTCCAGTCCCTCGCCACGATCGGTCACCGTCACGACCACTCCTTCGTCGAGCGTGCGTACCAGCAGCTCGACCGGATGGCCGGGAGGGGAGTAGCGGCAGGCGTTGTCGAGAAGCTCGCGGACGACCCCGCCCACGCGAGCGCCATCCGCGATCGCGTGGAACGTGTCCGGCAGCTGCGCCGTGATCGGAACGGAGGGATAGGAACGGGATACCTCGTCGACCGCGTGGCGGACGAGCGGACCGAGATCCACGTTGGCGACCTGAAGCGCGAAGGTGCCCCGTTCCAGCTCGGCGACCGTGATGATCTCTTCGACGATCTGCATCAGGTTGTCCAAGGACGATTGCAGCTGCTCGATGAATCGCTCGCGCTCCGCGGGCGGAACGCTCGGGTTCCGCAAGACGTAGGCGATCCCCTTGGCCACCGTCACGGGCGTGCGCAGCTCGTGGGAGATGTTCGCGAGGAAATCCGCTTTCGCCGACGTGCCCTGCGACACGTTCGCTCGCAGCTCATCGAGCTCGGTTTCGAGCTCCATCGCGCGGACCACGGTCCGAGAAACCTCGGCCCCGAACGCCGTGGCGACCATCGACGAGAGGACCACACTCCCGTCGAGCGCGGCACGGACCGCTCCGAGGACGACCTCGGGACCCTCATCCCGCAAGACGTACCCGGCCGCCCCCGCGGCCAGGGTCTCGGCGATGCGCTGAGGATCGCGACCGGTCGAGCGAGCGACGACGCTCGTCGTCGGCGAGGAGGCGCGCAGGCGTCGGACCAGCTCCGGACCGGTGGGACCTTCGAGCCCGAGGTCGACCACGACCACGTCCGGACGCGTCCGGGCGGTCGACTCCACCGCGCGGAACGCGTCGGACGTGACCTCGATCTCGAGATCGGGCGCCGCGTGGATCATGTGGTACTGCAGGCGCGCGACCTCGTCCGCCGAGTCGAAGAGCAGGACGGTCGCCATCTGCTGGGGATATCGGCCGACCCTCTCGGAGGTTGAGCGAGCTACCCCGAAGGGGGTCGAACGGCCGAGCGGAAGCCGGTTCAGTGCACGATGCCGGTGCGGATCGCGATCGCGACCGCTTGGGCCCGATCGTTGGCGCCGAGCTTCTCGAAGATGCGCTCGAGGTGGGTCTTGACCGTGTGGGGCGAGATTCCGAGCTCGGTCGCAACCTGTCGAGTCGTCGCCCCATCGGCGACCTTCTGGAGGATCTCGCGTTCGCGTTTGGACAGCGGGGCGGTCTTGGGCTCTTCCCCCACCGCCTGGGCCTCCTCGATGAAGGTCTTCGTGAGCTGTGGGTGGATCACCGCGTTGCCTTCGATGGCGTTGCGTGCAGCATCGACGAGCGCATCGGGAGAAGCGTCCTTGAGCAGGTATCCCGACACCCCCGCCTGGATCGCCTCGGAGATCGCCCCGCGGGACTCGTCGATCGTGATCAGGATGATCTTCGTCTCCGGCGAAGCCTCCCGGATCCTGCGGGTCGCTTCGATGCCGTCCATCCCGGGCATCCGGACATCCATGAACACGACGTCCGGCGTGAGCTCCCGAGCCTGTTCGACGGCCTCCTCCCCACTGCCGGCCTCGCCGACCACGACCACGGCGTCCTCGGAGAGCTCCAGGGCTGTTCGGAGCCCTTCTCGGGTGACGGGATGGTCATCAACGATGAGGGCACGGATCGACATCGGTCTCCTCGACGGAAGGGGCGGTATCGTTGAGGCAAGCATAATGCCGAAATATCCGTGCCGGACGAATGGCCGACAAGAACGAACGACGAGGGTGGGAGCGATCCGATGGATGAGCACGACGTGGCGACGCAGACCCCCGTGACGGCGGGCGAGGCCCCCGAGGGCGGTCTTCGCGAGCGGGTCCTGCAGGCACTGACGCAGGTCTACGACCCCGAGCTCGGCATCAACATCGTCGATCTGGGACTCGTGTACAGCGTTGATGTGCACGACGATGGAGGCGTCGACATCACGTACAGCCTCACGACGATGGGGTGTCCCATCGGGCCACTGATCGAGGACCAGATCCGTGCCTTCCTGGCGCCGATCGAGGGGATCGACGACGTTCGGCCCGAGCTCGTCTTCCGGCCGCCGTGGTCACCGGAGCTGATGTCCGACGAGGCGAAGGCGTCGCTCGGCATCTTCTGATGCTCGGTTGACGTTGCACCTGCAACACGAGTACAACCAGCGTCGAACCCAACCGCAGGGATGAGGATCGTGATCCGGACGCGCGCCCGTGGACTCGTCGGCCTCATGATCCCGTCGCGCTTGTGTTGTCGACCTTGACGGGCGAGCACCATCCCATCCCGGGTAATCCACGCACCGCGTCGAACCAAGGAGGATCATCCCCATGACCGAGTACGCGAACCCCGATGTCCTGGTTTCCACCGACTGGCTCGAGGGACAGCTCGACGACCCCGATGTCCGAGTGATCGAGGTCGACGAGGACACGACGGCGTACGAGAAAGGGCACATCCGCGGCGCCGTCGGCTGGAACTGGACCACCGACCTCCATACGCCGGTCGGTCGCGATTACCTGGATCAAGGCGGCTTCGCCGAGCTGCTCTCGGGCGCCGGCGTTGGATCGGGAACGACGGTCGTCCTCTACGGTGGCAACAACAACTGGTTCGCGGCATACGCCTATTGGCTGCTGAAGCTCCGCGGGTTCGACGACGTGAAGCTGCTGGACGGCGGCCGGAAGAAGTGGGAGCTGGAGAGCCGCGAGTTGATCCAGGACGTGCCCGGCTATCAGCCGACCGACCATGTCTTGTTGGGCGAGGAGCGACCGGAGATCCGCGCCCTCCGCGACGAGGTGATCTCGAAGGTCGGATCGCCGACGGGGTTCGTCGACGTCCGCTCGCCCGAGGAGTACCGCGGGGAGAAGCTTGCCCCGGATCATCTTCCGCAGGAGCAGGCGCAGGTTCCCGGGCACATCGGCGGAGCAGCGAACATCCCGTGGGTGAAGGCCGCGAACGATGACGGCACGTTCAAGAGCGCGGACGAGCTCCGGGCGCTGTACGAAGCCGAGGGGATCACCGCCAACCGCGATGTCATCGCCTACTGCCGGATCGGCGAGCGCAGCTCGCACACCTGGTTCGCGCTGCAGGAGCTGCTCGGGTATCCGAACGTCAAGAACTACGACGGCTCGTGGACCGAGTACGGCTCGCTCGTCGGCGCGCCGGTCGAGCTCGGTTGAGGAGACATGTCGGAGGTGGATCGACTCAGGGAAGCCAACGCGTCGTTCGCGGAAGGTTTCGACAAGGGGGGACCTCGAGATCTCGCCGGCGCGGCCTCTCGCCGTCCTGACGTGCATCGATGCCCGACTTGACCCTGGGAGGTTCCTGGGGCTCCACATCGGCGACGCGCATGTGATCCGGAACGCGGGAGGCCGGGCGACCGAGGACGCGATCCGGTCGCTGCTGATCAGCAGCTGGCTGCTCGGGACCCGGCAGTTCGCCGTGATCCATCACACCGACTGCGGGATGACGAAGTTCACCGACCCCGTGCTCCGGGACATGATCCGGGACCAGGCCGGGGTGGAGGTGGATATCGAGTTCC
Source organism: Actinomycetota bacterium (assembly GCA_036395715.1). Lineage (GTDB taxonomy): Bacteria > Actinomycetota > UBA4738 > UBA4738 > HRBIN12 > AC-51. The sequence goes on from DASWDB010000071.1 coordinate 26,784, forward strand.
TCAGCTTCGCGGATCCTGAGCAGAGCGCTCGGGACGACATCGATGCGATCCGTGCGACCGAGGGGTTCCCGGAAGGCGTCACGGTGTCCGGGTTCGTCTACGACGTCCGAACCGGCCGTCTGCACGACGTGGCGGGCCCGACCGCGGTCGGCTGAGCCTCTCACTATGCGTCGGACACCCGGCGTGCCGGCTGTCCGGGAACGCCGACGGTCAGGTTCGTGAGGCCGCCGATCGCGAGGCCCAACCCGAACCCACCCAGGACGTCGAGCGGGTTGTGGGCCCCGAGGTAGATCCGGGCGAAGGCGACGAGCGCGACCACGATCCACGGCGCCGACCGCCACGCCCCATGGAGGTACGGCGTCACGCACCACGCGAGCCCGGTCACCAGCAGGACATGACCAGACACGAACGAGAGCCCCGTGGTCGGGGTCCCAGCCCTGATCACCACCCCGGGCTGCTCGGTCACTCCCGGCCGCTGGCGTGCGACCACGTGCCACACGACCCGTTCGGCGATGAGTTTGAGGCCGGTCACGATGAGTGCGGCGGCCGCGAGACGCGGCCGCCGCGCGGCCAGGGCGATCACCGCGACGATCGGCCCGACGGCGAGCACGCCGAGGTATTGCACGGCATGTGCCGGGGCAGACAGGCCGTTCGGGAGACCGTTGATCCATGAGAACACGGTGCGTTCGGGCGC
>DASWDB010000072.1:0-6796 GCA_036395715.1 Actinomycetota bacterium
GAACACGATGCCGTTCGCCGCGCAGAACTCCGCGATGCCCTTCACGAACCCCGGTGCCGGCACGATGAAGCCGCCCTCGCCCTGGATCGGCTCGAGCACGACGCAGGCGATGTTGTCCTCGCCGATGTGCTTGTGCATCTCATCCACCGCGTAGGCGAGCGCCTCCTCGGCGCAGTGCTCGGGACCGCTCGGCCAGCGGTAGGCGTACGCGAACGGGAGCCGATACACCTCGGGGGCGAACGGCCCCATCCCTTGCTTGTACGGCATGACCTTCGCGGTGAGGGACATGCCCAGCAACGTCCTGCCGTGGAACGCGTGATCGAACGCGACGACCGCCGATCGCCCGGTCGCCTTCCGGGCGATCTTCACGGCGTTCTCCACGGCCTCGGCGCCCGAGTTGGCGAACATCGTCTTCACCGGGCCGTCGATCGGGACGAGCGCGTTCAGCCGCTCCGCGAGCTCGATGTACGGCTCGTTCGCGGTGACGTGGAAACAGCTGTGCGTGTCCAGCTCGAGTTGCCGCTGTGCCGCGGCGACGACCTCGGGCGCGGTGTGCCCGACGTTCAACACCGAGATCCCCGTCGCGAGGTCGATCAGACGATTCCCGTCGACGTCCTCGACGATGGCCCCCGACGCACGTGCCGTCACGATCGGGTGGATGTTGGCGACCCCGGGTGGGATCGCGGAGGCGCGACGTTCGAACAGCGCGCGGCTCTTGGGCCCCGGGACCTCGGTGACGAGCTTGCGTTCCTGTGGGATGTCCATGGAGACAGTCTGCCGGTCCGACGGGCCGGAGTCACCTCGGTCAGGCCGAGTCGGCTCCCGCCGGCTCGGGGTGACCGACCACGTGGATCACGCGGAGTCCGGTCCTGCCCTCGAGCCGGTGGGGAAGGTCGAGCCTGAGCCATCGCGACGGGCCCGGCGGAAGCGTCGAGAGCACGATGGCATCGAACGCCTCGCCCCGAAGCAGGACGTCCTCGACGGCGAGGGCGGGGTCTGCGTCGCCCACCTCGCCGTCCACGTCCGCATCGAGCGCCGCGAACCGGCTGAGCGCCTGCTCGAGCCGGGCGGCCGCGATCGTCCGCGCCTCGGATTCGGTCCACGCGTGGTTCCTCGGAGGCTCGGCCGGGACCACGACGTGGAACGAGCAACGGTCGTGCCGCGTGAGCTCGCTGAGCTGCTCGAACAGGTGGGCGCCCGCCAGCGTCCGATTCGCGACGACCAGGTACCGGTGCATCGGATCACCTCCGGAACTCACCTTCATCGTCCGTCCGGCTCGCCCGGGGGTCAAGCCGGGTGGTGTCGATGCGCTGGAACGCGGGATACTGGCTGTTCGGAGCGGTCGAACGCGACCAGGAGGGCACCATGGCGGACAGCTATCAGATGTTCATCGACGGCGAGTGGGTCGCGTCCTCGGACGGACAGACCCGAGACATCATCAGCCCCCACACCGGCGCCGTGATCGCGTCGGTCCAGGAGGGAACCGCGGAGGACGCGAACAAGGCGGTCGCCGCCGCGAAGCGAGCGTTCGAGAGCACGTGGTTCGACACGACCCCGAAGGACCGCCAGCTCGCGTTGCTGAAACTCGCCGACACGGTGGAGGAGCACGCCGAGGAGATCGTCAAGCTCGAGGCGGAGAACGCGGGTAAGCCCTACGAGCTCACGATGTCCGAGGAGATCCCTCCCATCGTCGACAACCTCCGGTTCTTCGCCGGCGCCGCGCGCACGCTGGAAGGACGCAGCGCGGGGGAGTACATGGCCGGATTCACCTCGTTCATCCGCCGCGAGCCGATCGGCGTCGCGGGGCTGATCGCGCCGTGGAACTACCCGCTGATGATGGCCGTATGGAAGATCGGGCCTTCGCTCGCGACGGGCAACACCGTCGTGCTGAAGCCCTCGGAGCTGACGCCGCTCACGGCCCTCAAGCTCGCGGAGCTGGCGTCGGACATCTTCCCGCCCGGCGTCTTCAACGTGATCACGGGCGACGGGATCCCGGTGGGTGACACGCTCGTGCGGCACCCGGACGTCGGCATCGTCTCGCTGACCGGCGACGTCGCGACCGGCAAACTCATCCAGGCGAACGCGAGCGACACCCTCAAGCGCGTGCACCTCGAGCTGGGCGGGAAGGCGCCGTTCGTCGTGTTCGACGATGCGGACCTCGCCGCCGTCGTCGAGTGGATCTCGATCGCGGGATACTTCAACGCCGGGCAGGATTGCACCGCCGCGGCCCGGGTCCTGGTCGGCGACAAGGTCTACGACAAGATCCTCGGCGACCTCGTTCCGGCCGTCCAGGGTCTCAAGGTCGGCGGCGCCTTCGAGCCCGACGTCGCCGTCGGCTCCATGATCTCGAAAGAGCAGCTCGAGCGGGTCGAGGGGTTCGTCGAGCGGGCCCAGGAGGCCGGCGCGGAAGTTCTCACCGGAGGCAAGGCGATGGGGAACGAAGGCTTCTACTACACGCCCACCGTTGTCGCGAACCCGACGCAGGACTCCGAGATCGTGCAGCGCGAGGTCTTCGGCCCCGTCGTGACGGTCCAGCGATTCAGCGACGAGGAGCAGGCACTCGCGTGGGCCAACGGCGTGGATTACGGATTGGCCTCGAGCGTGTGGACGCGCGACGTCGGTCGTGCGATGCGGATGGCCCGTCGCCTCCAGTACGGCTGCGTCTGGGTGAACACCCACATCCCGCTGACACCGGAGATGCCGCATGGCGGCTACAAGCAGTCCGGTCACGGCAAGGACATGAGCGTCTACTCCCTGGAGGATTACACGAACATCAAGCACGTGATGGTGTCGCTCGACTGAGCGATCGACGAGACGTGGGGCGGGGCGTCCGGGTGGCGCCCCGCATCCATGAGGGATGGTGAACAGACATGACGATCCGTCCGTTCCTCGTGAACGGTGCGTGGCGCACCGGCGAGGGCACCTTCGAGGTGAAGAGCCCGTTCGACGACAGCGTGGTCGCCGAGGTGGGCGTCCCGACCGCAGCCGACGTCGAGGAGGCGATGGCGACGGCCGAGGCGACCTTCGAGGAGTCGAAGAAGCTCCCGGTCTGGGCGCGGTCCGAGGCCCTCGACCACATCTCGAAGCGGCTCGCCGAGACGGTCGAGGAGAACGCCGAGCTGATCGCGCGCGAAGGCGGCAAGCCGATCAAATGGGCGAAGGTCGAGGCGACCCGCGCGATCTCGACCTTCCGCTGGGCATCGGAGGTGATCCGCCACGGCGACGACGAACTGATGCGGTTGGACACGGAACGGTCGCTAGGGTCACGGGTCGGGGTGCTTCGTCGGTTCCCGCTGGGGCCGGTGCTCGGGATCACGCCGTTCAACTTCCCGCTCAACCTCGTCGCCCACAAGGTTGCCCCGGCGCTCGGCGTCGGCGCCCCGATCACCGTGAAGCCGGCGTCGGCGACGCCGATCGGGTCGCTCCGGCTGGCCGAGTTCTTCGACGAGACGGATCTGCCCAAGGGCATGTTCCAGGTGCTACCCGTCAGCTCGAAGGTCGCCGACGGTATGGCCCGGGACGAGCGGTTCCGCAAGATCAGCTTCACCGGCTCCTCGGAGATCGGCTGGTACCTGAAGGGCCTCGATCCGAAGAAGCGCGTGACGCTCGAGCTCGGTGGGAACGCCGGCGTGATCGTGCATTCCGATGCCGACCTGGACTTCGCGGCTCAGCGCATCGCGTTCGGCGGCTACTACCAAGCGGGACAGAGCTGCATCAGCGTCCAGCGGGTCTACGTCGCGAGCGACGTCTACGACCGGTTCGCCGAGCTCCTGACGAAGCAGGTGCAGCAGCTGAAGGTGGGCGATCCGCTCGATCCGACCGTCGACGTCGGACCGGTGATCCAGCGTTCCGAGGTCGACCGGATCGGTGGCTGGGTCCAGGAGGCCGTGTCCCAGGGCGCGGAGATCCTCACGGGTGGGGCCGGCGAGGGTCCGTTCTTCCAGCCGACGCTGCTGTCCGACGTGACGCCCGAGATGAAGGTCTGCCGTGAGGAGATCTTCGGCCCGGTCGTGACGATAAGCCCGTACGAGACCTTCGAGGACGCGCTCAAGCTCGTGAACGACTCGCGGTTCGGGCTGCAGGCCGGGGTGTTCACGAACGACATCAATCGCGCGTTCGAGGCGCACCGCACGATCGAGGTCGGCGGCGTCATCATCAACGACGTGTCGGCGTTCCGCGCGGACCAGATGCCGTACGGGGGTTCGAAGGACTCGGGCTTCGGCCGTGAGGGTCTGCGATTCGCGATGGAGGAGATGACCGAACCGCGCATCATGGTCCTCTCGCACGTACCGCTGTGAGACCGCCCCCGAGGTCCGTCCTTGGCTGCGGCCCGATGCGCCCGTCGGGGTAGCCTCGGGGTGTGAGCGCGACGTTCGCCGCCGACCAACCGTCGTTGTATACGGTCCTGCCCTTCGTCACGATCGTTGCCCTCGGGGCCGGGTTCCTGATCCTGTTCCGTCAGCGAGCTGCTGCCCGGCGCGCGGCCCGCGCGCAAAGGACGACGCACCCCGCGACCGCTCGCCCGCCCGACGGGGATCCGTCGTTCCCCGGGCGGCCCTGGTGGGGGAACCCGTTGCTCTGGGTCGCCGTGTGCGTGGTCTCCCTCGTCCTCGGGCTCGTCGTATGGCGAGGGCTCTTCGGCGGGGTCTTCATCGTGTTGCCGTTCGTCTGGATCTGGCGCCCACGTCGGGACCGGGGGATGGACCCGCGAACGAACGGTCACACCACGCGTGACGCGGGCACCTTCACCGGGGACTGAGGACCCGGTCGGCGAACGCGCCGACGACCGACGCGGCCTCCTTCTCGCGACGCCAGAAGTAGTGGTCGGTTCCGGGCACGATCACGACCTCGGCCTGCGGGAACTGCGCGCCGTACGCGCGCAGGTCCTCGGGCGGCGCGTACCGATCGTGCTCGCCGGCCAGGAGCAAGGCCGGCCGGGCGAACAGCCGCAGATCCGTCCGATCGGGGAGCGGCGGCATCTCGATATCGCCTGGGCGCAGCGGGATCCCGACGAGGGCGAGCGCGCTCACCCGAGCGTCGTCCAACGCTTCGCGGAGGGCGACGCTCGCGCCGAAGGACCACCCGACGAGGATCGTCGGGTGGTCCTGCACCCCGGCAAGGGAGCGCGCCGCCTCGATCGCGGCGCGGGTGTCGCGGAGCTCGTCACGTCCGCCGCCGTAGGTCCCGGCGGACCCCATGACACCCCGGAAGTTGAACCCGAGGACCGCGAGGCCACGCGCGGCGGCGAGATCGTTGCGGATCGCCCACAGGAGCGGGTGATCCTTGGACCCGCCGTGCCGGGGGTGCGGGTGACAGATCACCGCTGCGCCACGAGGGGTGGCGTCGGGCATCCGCAGCTCCGCCTCGAGGCGGATGCCGTCCTCGGTCGCGAAGGTCACCAGATCCATCGGTCTGCCACCATCCGAGCATATGGCCGCCGCCGCCCGGATCACCGGCACCGCGTTCGCGCTCCGCGACCCCTATCCGTGGGGTCACCTGTCCGGACTCGCGCGCATCGGCGAGTCGCTCGGGTATCGGGCCATGTTCATGCCGGAGGTGGGCTCGCGAGATGTGCTCGCCGCGCTCACCGGGATCGCCGGGGAGACCGAAGCGCTGATGCTCGGGAGCGGGGTCCTTCCGATCCCGGCGCGCTCGCCGCGCCTGCTCGCGAAGGCCGGCGCGACGGTCCAGGAACGGTCGAACGGCAGGTTGATCCTGGGCGTCGGGACGGGTCCGGCGGTACGCGGGGCACTCGACCGTCTCCGGGCGACCGTCGAGATGCTGCGAGCGGCCTTCGCCGGCGAGCCGGCCACGACCCCCGAGGGCGAGCCGCTCCGGCTCGACCTCGTTCCCGAGCGGCCCCCGCCGATCTGGGTCGCGGCGCTCGGTCCGAGGGCGACGCGTCTCGCCGGGGCGGTCGGCGACGGGGTGCTCCTGAACTGGTGCACGCCGGGGCGCGTGGTGCGCGCCCGCGAGCAGCTCGCCGAGGGCGCGGCCGAGGCCGGCCGCGACCCCAACGAGATCTCGGTCGGCGTCTACGTGCGCGCGTGCGTGCACGCGGACGCCGCGGCCGCGCGGCTCGCGGTGAGCACGGCCGCCGCCGAGTACGCGAGCTCCCCGGCGTACGCGCGCCAATTCGCGCAGATGGGATTGGGGGAGGAGGCGAGGCAGGCCGCCGCGGCCCACGCGGCGGCCCGTCCGGCGGACGTCCCGGAGCGCTTCGTCCGCGCGGTCGCCGCGCTCGGCGACCCCGCGCACGCCCGAGCCCACCTGGAGGAGTACCGGGCGGCGGGTGCCGACCTCGTGGTGGTCTACCCTTCGATCGTGCCCGGGACGCCCCTCGCCCGCAGCGCGCTGAGCACCCTCGAAGCGCTGGCCCCCAACGGTTGACGGCTCACGACGCGACCGAACGGCCGCTCATCGTCCGAGTCATCCGCTCGACACGATAGGATTTCACCGGTCAACACCGTCGAAACGGGTGAAAAGGGGAACGCGATGACCTACACGATCTGCGAGCCGTGCATCGACGTGAAGGACCGCGCCTGCGTCGACGAGTGCCCCGTCGACTGCATCTACGAGGGGCCGCGCATGCTGTACATCCAGCCGGACGAATGCGTCGACTGCGGCGCGTGCGAGCCGGTATGCCCCGTGACCGCGATCTTCTACGAGGACGATGTCCCCGGCGAGTGGAAGCAGTTCACCCCGATCAACGCGGAGTGGTTCGCAGACTCGGTCTCGGGTCTCGGATCGCCGGGTGGCGCCGCGCAGGTCGGGCCTGCGGCCGTCGACCACCCGG
>DASWDB010000073.1:0-14406 GCA_036395715.1 Actinomycetota bacterium
CACTCGTACGGCGTCGATCGCGGTTCCGGGAGCTTCGTGCACATCCATGCGCACTATCAGCTGGTCGTCGGCGACGACATGACCAAGAACTATCACCTGCCGATCGAGGCCCCCTATCTGGCTTCGGCCCGACCCGTGACACCGTTCATGGTGCCGGCGCCGGAGTTCGAGCTTGGCCTGTTCTTGGTTCGCATGGTGATCAAGCACTCCACCTGGGACGCGTTCCTGTCGCTGCAATCGACGTTGTCAAGGAGCGAGCGTCGCGAGCTCGATGACCTGGTCACCCGGGTTGATCTCTCCGACGTCTGGGGTCTCATGGATCGGCACATCCCGTTCGTCTCGGTGGAGCTCTGGAACAGGTGCCTGCGTGCCGTGCAGCCCGGCGCGGGCGTTTGGCTCCGCATCCGAACGGCGAGCACGTTGCAAGGCGAGCTCGCGGTTTGGGCGCGCCGGCCGCGTGCCGTCGACACCTCCCTGAGGATGTGGCGACGGTTCCGCACCCTGGCTCGTCGCAAGGTGTTCCGGCGTGGGCCGGTCGCCCACCGGCTCGCCGGGGGAGGTGTGTTGATCGGGATCGTGGGGGGCGACGGGGCGGGGAAGACCACGGCTCTCGAAGGGCTCACGCGGTGGCTCGCGAAGGAGAACTTCTTCGCGGTGACGGTGCACATGGGCAAGCCGCGATGGTCCGTGGTGAGTGCAGCCGTCAAAGGCTCGATGAAACTCGCGGCCTCCGTGAAGCGCCGGCCGACCTCCTCCGCGTCGAGCCTCCGGTCGACGCTCGCGACCGAGGGTGGATCGATGGATGTGCGCGACCGCGCACGGCTGGTGTGGGAGGTGCTCACCGCGCGGGACCGATACCGAACCTACCGACGGGCCCGGCGGCTGGCGTCGAACGGGGAGATCGTGCTCTGCGATCGTTACCCGCTCCCGGAGGTCTCCGGCATGGATGGCGCGGTGACGGCACGGGCGACTGACCCTGCTCGCTTGCGGGGGTTGGCCGGGGCGCTCGCCGCTCGCGAGCGGGGGTACTACGAACGGATCCGATACCCCGACATCCTCGTCGTGCTCCGCGTCCACCCGGACGTCGCGGTGCAACGGAAGGCCGGTATGGAGCCGGAATCGACCGTCCGTCCCCGTTCGGAGGAGATCTGGCGCCTCGATTGGGCGGAGACGCCGGCGATCGTGATCGATGCGGCGGCCTCGCGGGACGAGGTCCTGTCCGAGATCAAGTCCCTCATCTGGTCGAGGCTGTGACGATGCGCACGCAGGCCCCAGGCGTTCCCGAAGACGGATCACCTCCTGTCGAGCCTCCCGAGCGCGGGGGCGCTCTTGCACGGGTCATCTCGCGAGTGTTCTCCGACGGGAGCCTGACCAAGAAGGCATCGCTCAACGCCGCGGCATCGACGGCGGAGCAGGTCGCACGGATCATCGCGGGTCTGCTGATCAGCCCCTTCCTGCTCACCAAGCTCGGTGACTACCTGTTCGGGGTCTGGCAATTCCTGCAGCGGCTCATCGGCCACGCCTCGCCGGCGAGCGGCCGGCCCGGCGAGGCGCTCAAGTGGACGATCGCCCACGAGCAGCGGTCCACCGACTACGACTTCAAGCGCCGGCAGGTCGGTAACGCCCTCGCGGTTTCGATCCTCTTCCTCCCGATCCTGGCGATCGTCGGCGGGGTGCTCGCGTGGATGGCGCCGGTCTGGCTCGGGGCTCCCCACGGCCTCTATCACACGGTTCGTCTTGCCGCGGGGATCCTGGTCGTCGACGCGATGCTGTTCAGCTTGTTCTATCTCCCTCAGTCGGTCCTGCAGGGCGAGAACCTCGGCTACAAGCGATTGGGCCTGACGGTCTTACTGGTGTTCATCAGCAAGAGCCTGCTCGCGGTCGCCGCGTACCTGGGGTGGGGTGTCCCGGGACTCGCCGTGGCGGACCTGACGGGGACCGTGCTGTGGGGCGTCGCATACGTCTACATCGCCAAGTCACGCGTGGGCTGGTTCGGGATCGCGCGGCCTCGGTTCGAGGAGATCCGCGGGTTCATCGGGCTCAGTTGGTGGTTCCTGCTGTGGAACCTCGTGATGACCGTCATGCTCGCGAGCGACGTCGTCGTCTTGGGGATCGCGGGATCGCCCACGCTCGTGACGACGTACACGTTGGCTCGGTTCGTTCCCCAGGCCATCGTCGTCGCGGTCGCAACGATCATCTTCGCGATCATGCCTGGGCTCGGCGGTCTCGTCGGCGTGGGCGATCTCCCCCGCGCGATCAAGATCCGGAACGAGACGATGAGCTTGGTGTGGCTGTTCAGCATCGCGACGGGCGCGGCGATCCTGATCTGGGAAGAGTCTTTCCTCCGGCTCTGGGTCGGGCCGCAGTACTACCCGGGGGCGCCCACGATGCTGATGATCGTGCTGGCCGTGCTGCAGTTCTCCCTGATCAGGACGGACACGAACATCATCGATCTGACCCTCGATCTTCGTCACAAGACAGAGCTGGGCGCGTTCTCGGCCGCCGTTTCCGTCGTCCTCGGTTGGCTGTTCCTCGGACCGTTCCACTGGGGGATCATCGGCCTCGTCATCGGGTTCATCCTGGGCCGCATGATCCAGAGCGTCGGCTATCCGTTCATGATCGGTCGGATGCTGGGGATCCCACCGGAGGATCAGCTCCGCGGGGTCATCCGGCCCGCGCTCGCAACCGCGGCGATCTTCGGTCTCGCGACCGCGCTCGGAACCGTCGTGCATGCGCACTCATGGGCGGTGCTGGTTCTGGGTGGCGGGACGTCGGCAGCGGGCGTCGCCGTTCTGGCCTACCTCGGTGGGCTCTCGGCGTCGATGCGGCGAACGGTGTGGCGGCGGCTGCGCAAGGTGGTGCGGCTCGTATGAGTGGGCCAGGTGTGACGACGAAGGCGAAGCAGCGGGTGGCGATCTTCACCGCCAACATGGACGGCGGCGGGGCCGAGCGGGCGATGCTCAAGCTCGCCGGAGGCATCGCGGATCACGGATACGACGTGGACCTGGTCCTCAGCCGCGCCGAGGGCCACTACCTGCGTGAGGTACCGGACTCGGTTCGGATCGTGGACCTCCACTCCAGACGCGTCCTTTCGAGCATCCCCGGCCTGGTGCGCTACCTGCGCCGCGAGCGCCCGAACGCGATGCTCGCGTCGATGAACTACGTGAACATCGTCGGTATCTGGGCCAGGACGTTGGCCCGGGTGGACACGAGGTTGATCGTGAACGAGCAGAACGCGCTCTCGCTCGAAACCGCGCACTCGCCGCGGCGGCGACATCGGCTGATGCCCAGACTGATCAAACGCTTCTATCCATGGGCCGACGGTGTGACGTCGGTCGCCCGGGGAACGGCGGACGATCTCGTCAGTGCCGCGGGTGTGGCACCGAACCTGATCGAGGTCGTGCACAACCCGATCGTGACCACGGAACTGCGAGCGCTCGTGGCGGAGCCGCTCGACCATCCGTGGTTCGGCCCCGCGCAGGTCCCCGTCGTGCTCGGGGTCGGACGTCTCGCACCGCAGAAGGACTTCGGCACGCTGATCCGCGCGTTCGCTCGGGTGACCATCCGACGTCCGTGTCGCCTCATGATCCTCGGCGACGGACCCGAGCGAGACTCCCTCGAGGCGCTCGTCGCCGAACGGGGGTTGACGGGAGCCGTCGATCTTCCTGGTTGGGTCCCCAACCCGTACCCGCACATGGCGGGTGCGGGCGTCTTCGTGCTGTCCTCCCGCTGGGAGGGCCTTCCCTCGGTGCTGATCGAGGCGCTCTTCTGCGGGGTTCCGGTCGTCGCCACGGATTGCCTCAGCGGCCCGCGGGAGATCCTCGAGGGAGGCAAGTACGGCGCGCTCGTGCCTGTCGGGGACGAGGAGGCGCTCGCTGCAGGGATCGAGGCGGCGTTGTCGGGAGCGCTGCCGCCACCGCCGGCGGAGAGCTGGGAACCGTACGAACAAGAGACCGTCGTGAGGCGGTACCTGGAAGTCCTGGTGGGGGGGTAGCGATGCGGCGGGTCGTCTACGCGCTGTCGCTGGTCCTGATCTTCACGATCCCCTGGGAGGGAGCGCTGCAGTCGGGGCTCGGAACCGTGGCGACGGTCATGGGGATCGTGGTGACGGTGCTCTGGGTCGCGCTGATCGCGATGACCGGGCAGATACGCAAGCCGATCACCTTCCTCTACGTGACGTGCATCTTCGTGTTCTGGGTGGCGCTCACGGCATTCTGGAGCGCCGACCCCGTGAACAGCATGAGCGCGGTCCTGCGATGGGTCGAGTCCCTGGTATTCACCTTCACGCTCTGGGACCTGTACCGGACCAGAACGGAAGTCCTGATGGGTCTCCAGGCATACGTGCTCGGCTCCTACGTCGCCATCGCGGGAGCCTTCGCGAACTACCTCGGCTCGCATGCCTTCTACACGCACTACCAGCGCTTCAGCCCGGGCAACACGAATCCGGACGGGTACGGCTTCACGGTCGCCTTGGGCGTCCCGATGGCCTGCTACCTCGCCGCGGCACCCGAGACCTCGAGACGAGCCCGCGCGATCAACCTGGCGTATCTGCCCGTGGGCTTCGTTGGCATCGCTTTGTCCGGCACCCGGACCGCCTCGGTGGCGGCCGCGGTCGGTCTGCTGTTCGGCCTCGCCCTGCTGACCCGCCTCAAGGCGTCGGCGCGGATCGCGGTCGTCGCACTGCTGGCATCGACGATGTTCGTGGTGTTGCCGATCGTTCAACCGTTGAAGTCGTTCCAGCGGCTCGGGACGACGGGGACCGACCTTAGCCAAGGCGACCTGAACGGACGGACCGCGCAGTGGGCTCAGGGGTTCGTCGCCCTCTCCGAGCATCCCTTCTTCGGCGTGGGGACCGACCAGTACCGCTCCGTGAACACCCTCGACAAGGTGGCGCACAACTCCTACCTGTCGGTCATGGTCGAGCTCGGACTCTTTGGCTTCGCGTTGTTCGCCGCGATCCTGTGGATCGCCTTCAAGTACGCCTTGATCCAGTCGAAGTGGGACAGGAGGTTCTGGGTCACCCTCCTCGCGGTATGGGCGATCGGCGCTTCCACCCTGTCCTATGAACATCGCAAGACGACCTGGCTCGTCCTGACGTTGTGCGTGGCGGCCGGATCGATCGTCCGCGAACCCACATCACGGGTGCGCGAGGGTCCCGACGCGGTGGAATCGGTCACGGCGGGTGCCCGGGGCCTGCCCGGATGACGCTCCCGACGTTCCTTGGGATCGGGGTTCCGCGCGCCGGAACGACCTGGCTGCACACGCTGCTGTCCGGGCATCCGGACGCGTACCTGCCCACGCGGCGGAAGGAAGTGCGATTCTTCGACCGACATTTCGATCGAGGGCTCGAGTGGTACGAGGGATTCTTCCCTCCGGAGGGGACCGGCGGGTACCAAGCGATCGGCGAGATCTCTCCGCAATACCTCTACGGTCAGGAGTGTCCGGCGAGGATCGCGACGGTCCTGCCGTCCGCGAAGCTCCTCGTCATGCTGCGGCACCCCGTCGACCGCGCGTACTCCCAGTACGGGTTCCTCCTCCAACGACGCAACTACCGTGGGTCGTTCGAAGAGTTCCTGGGGACCAGACCGCACGCCCTCGAGATGGGCTATTACAGCGGCCATCTGCGGAGGTACCTCGACCGTTTCGCTCGGCCACAGATCCTGCCCGTCCTCTTCGAGGAAGCGGTCGTGGGCGGCGAGACCGTCCGTCGCGATCTGGGCGCGTTCCTCGGCATCTCCGAGCGAGGATTCCCAGCAGCGACCGAACGCGTGAACCCGAGCACCATGCCCAGGTATCCGCGGATCGCGAACCTCGCGGTCAAGACCGGTCGACGTCTAAGGAGAGGGCACCTTGAATCGATCGTCGACCTGGGCGGTCGACTGGGTGTTCGCCGATTCATGACGAGCGGCACCCGGATCCCGAAACTGGATGCGGCCCGCAAGAGCGAGCTCAGCCGGCGGTACGTGGACGAGTTCGATGCGCTCGAGGAACTGCTGGGCATCGATCTGAGCTGTTGGAAGGACCGGCCGGCGATACGGAGGACGGGCGATGCCGCGCCGGTCTAGGGCACGACCGAACGGGAACCGATCGCTCGACGTGGTGATCGTGTCCCAACCCGCCGACTACGGGGTCGCGATGTACGTCCGGGAGTTGGCGAGGGCTGCCGTGGAAGCCGGCCACGGCGTGACCGTGATCAGCCCGGCTGCCTCCCGAGGGCCCCTGGCGACGTGGGTCCAGAACGTCGGCGCCCGGCATCACACGCTCAACATGGCGCGACGGCCGGCACTCCGTGATCCCTTCGACGTCTTGACGCTCCGCCGCCTCGCCCGCGGGCGCGACGTCCTGCACGTGCATTCGTCCAAGGCGGCCGCGCTCGGGCGCGTGGCGGCAGCGTCGCTGCCGCCACGCGCCCGCCCCGCGGTCGTGATGACGCCCCATTACTGGTCGTGGCTCGTCGGCGGCCGGCTAGAGCGCCTCTACCGGCGGATCGAGCGATCGCTGGCTCGCCGGTGTGACGCGATCGTGGCCGTCTCCGAACGGGAGGAGACGGAAGGTCGTGCGGTGCTCGGGCCGGACGCCCGCCTGCTGTTGATACCGAACGGTGTCGATCGAGCGCACTTCTCCCCCGAGGGGGCGGCTGCGGCAAGGGACGTCGCTCACCCGCTGATCGTCTGCGTAGGAAGGCTGAGCGAGCAGAAGGGTCAGGACGTCGCGATCCGCGCGCTCGCGTTGCTGAGCGATCGCACATCCCGGCTCCGCCTCGTCGGGGGGGAGAGCACCCTCGGCCACCGCAGGCAGTTGGAGGAGCTCGCCACCTCGCTAAGCGTCGCGGATCGGATCGAGTGGCGCGGGTCCGTAGAGGACACCGCGCCCGAGTACCGCGCCGCAGACGTGGTCATCGCGCCGTCTCGTTGGGAAGGCATGTCGCTCGCATCCCTGGAGGCGCTCTCGTGCGGTTCGGCGATGGTCGCCGCCGACGTGTCCGGAAGCGAAGCCCTCGGGGCCGCAGCCGTGATCGTGCCTCGAGAGGATCCCCACGCACTGGCTGGAGCGATCGAGATGCTCCTCCGCGATCCGGGGAAGCGGCGAGCGCTCGGGCTCGCCGCGAGAACGCAGAGCGGGCCGTACGACGTGTCCGTGACCATGCGCCGGAACCTCGATCTGTGGATCGATCTCGCTCACGGTGGAGCACGGAGGGAGCGTTCGGCGGCCGGATCTCCAGAGGTCGAGTCACGCGCACCCGGGGACGCCTTTACCTCCAACAGGGACATGGGCGACGGATGAGTGATGCAGCCGACGACACGGACGCGCCCGTCCGGTACGTGAGCATGCCCGGGAGCCCCTACACGGGTTCCACCCTGTTGGGGATGCTGATGGCCAATCACCCCGCCTGTACGTCGATCGGGGCGGCCACCGGGCTCACGGCCAAGGTGGACCTGGACACGTACCGCTGTTCGTGTGGTGTGCTCTTCGCGGAGTGCTGCTTCTGGCATCGCATCGCCCGACGGACGCAGGAGCTCGGCCACCCGGTGACGGTGTTCAAGACGAACTTCTGGAACACGCACATCCGGGTCTCGAGGCGCCGCTGGCTCAACGGGATCGTCGTCAGCTCGCTCGGGAACCACTCGTTGACGGCCATCCGCGACGCGACGGTCGGCAGGACCCCTCCGGTTCGCCGGCGCGTCTCTGAGGCCAGGGCGTCCACCTGGAGCCTGGCGCGGTCGGTCCTGGAGGAGACCGGTAGGACCGTGTTCGTCGACACGGCGCGTGATCATCAACGTCCCCGCTACCTGGCCGGCACGCCCGGCCTGCAGGTCAAGGTCATCCATCTGGTCCGCGACCCGCGGGGCAACGTCGCAAGCATCATGAAGCACACCGGCGTCGATGTCGCGCACGCGGCCCGTCAATGGCGCCACTACAACGTGGAGGCCGAACGCGTCGGTCGTTCCTTCCCTCGCGAAGCATGGATGCGCCTCCACTACGAAGAGCTGTGCGCGCAACCGCAAGAGACCTTGGACCGAGTCGCGAGGTTCATCGCGGTGGAGCCCATCCCGGTGGCCGATCACCTGCAGCCATCCGAGCGTCACGTGATCGGCAACTCGATGCGGCTCGGCGGGGTGGAGGCGATCCGCGAAGACCGCTCGTGGATGGAGCGGCTGAGCGACGGCGACCTGCGCGTGATCGCGCGCCTGACCGGCGCGGCGAGTCATGACCTGGGGTACGAGTGGCCATGAGCGCTTCGCGCCGCCTCCTCGTGTTCGTCCACATCAACAAGACGGCCGGAACGACCGTGCGATACATCCTGCGCAGCTCCTACGGGGCTCGGCACTGCGACGTGGAGCCGTGGCACGGCGCGTGGACGGACCCGCCGTTCTCGACCGCGGACCTGCAGCGTGTCCGTCGCCTGTATCCGCGGCTGACCAGCATCGCAGGCCACCGCGTGAGCGGATACATCGACCTGGAGGAGCCGGGGACGGAGTTCCGGTACCTGACCTTCTTGCGTGAACCGGTCGCGCTCTGCGCGTCGCGCTTCCAGTATCGCCTCGACCATCGGAAGAGGACCGACCTTCCCTTCGAGACATGGATCGAGAAGGACTGGGTTCGCAACGCGCAGACGCAACGCATCGGTGGGACCGCGGACGCGAACGACGCGATCTCGCTGATCGCCCGGAAGGCGATGTTCGTCGGGCTCACCGAGGCGTTCGACGATTCCATCGTCCTGCTGCGGGCTCTCCGCGCACCTGAGCTCGACATCCGCTACGCGCCGGTGAACGTCGCCAAGAGCTCGCACATCGCGAAGGATCTCCTGGACGACCCCCGCACCCGGGGGATGATCGTCGAGGCGAACCAGGCCGATCTCCAGCTCTACCGGCACGTGAAGGAGGAGCTCTTCCCAGCGATGGAGCGCGAATACGGTCCGTCGCTCGCCGATTCCGTCACCGCGTTCCGCGACGGTCAGGCGAAGCGTTTCAACCGGCGACATCTGGCCACGTACGGACTCAAGCAGCGCCTGGTGCTCCAGCCGGCGATGAAGCTCTACCGACGTTCGAGCAAGCACGACGTCGTCGACGTCCCGCGGTGAGCCACGGGGACCATCAACGCTCCAACCAGAAGCTCAGGTCCCTGCCGATGAGCTCGGCGGTCTGGCCGATATCCTCTCGGAACCGCTCGCGCAACTCCTTCCCGAGCTCGCTCGGCAACCGGGGCGCGCGACGCAGGTTCCGCGTCCGTGTTCGCCGCGCCCAGTCCGCCGCTCGCTGCGGGATCCACGGATCGACCGCCCTCCTGAGGGAGTCGTTCGTGAGGACCCGCTCGAGCAGCATGCTCGCGGGCATCCCGCCGACGTTGTGAGGCGTGCCGAAGTCGGGCACGAAGCCGTCGTCGGCCCCCAGGAATCGGTAGATGTCGCGAACGAGACCGACCTGATCGGCTTTGAGGTCATCGAACAGGAAGACGAAGATCCGCTCGCGGGGGAACACGTCGAAGTACCTGCGCAGCGCCTCGTGGTACATGCTGATCTGCATCCAATGAGAGTCGGGGCGCGCCCACGCGGCCGATGGCGTGAGCTCACGTGCGGGGTCGAACCTGCGTCCCCGTGAACGGAGGTACATCTGATAGTCCGAATAGGCTCGATCGATGGGGTCGCGGAGACCGCAGAGGATGCGGGCATCGGGGACCGTGTCTCGGATCCGGGTGGCCGACTGCGGACATTCGAGGTAGATCGGCGAAGCCTCACCGACGGCGCGGGCATCCCCCGCGCCTTCGAACGATCGCTCGTACGCGTCGAGCGTCGTGATCGGGAAGTGATGGAGCTCTGGATCGCCGTAGAGCAAGTGGCCGCGCTCGTCGAGGCCGAACGCGAAGTAGTTCGTCTCCTTCACGCGGCTCATGAACACCTGGGGATGATCGGCGAGGTACCAATACAAGGCCGTCGTCCCCGCCTTCGCCGCGCCGACGACGATGAAATCGGGAAGCGTCACGGTGCGCCCGGATCGGCTCGGTCGATCGCCTCCCGGATCGCATCCTTGATCTCGACCACGACGCTCTCGAACGCTCGATCGGTATCGATGCGATGGACCACGGAACCGTCGAAGCGGAGATCAGCACTTGTCGCATGCCGTAGCCGGACGTATGCCTCGGGCTCGTTCTTCTGCCGGCTGGCGTTCCGTGCGAGCGTGACCTCGAGCGGAGCTGAAAGATGGAACACGATGTCGGGAGCGGGGATGTCCCGGTACAGCCGACCCTCGAGCGCGGCCAAGATCCGACGAGCCGACGGTCTGCCGGAGGGGAGGGGGAGATGTCCGAGCTGCGGTCCGTCCGGGGCGCCGGCCGTGCCCGACGGGTACCGGTCGCTCAGCACGATCGTTCCGTTCGGGGATCGCTCGAGGGCTCCGACGATGAGGGCGCGGCGCTCATACGCCAGCATCACCGAGCGGAACGCGAACAGGAGCGGATAGCTCCCTCGCGCCGGAGGGTCCTTCTCCATCTTGGCTTCGACCCGTAACAGGCGCTGCTCCGGGAACAGGGTCCGGAAGGCGGGGAGGAGGACATGGGGGATGAAGGTGACCCATGTGCTCGGGGGCTTCCCGGCATGGATCCGCCGGACCTCGTGGTCGCGACCCAGCCAGGCCTCGACCTCGTCCAGGATCGTCGACTTCCCGCTCGCCTCGGACCCAACGAATGCGATCGATCTGATGGGCATCGGTGGCACCCCGTCGCCGCCCGCGAGGATCGGCGCCTCCATCGGACCCCGAGGAGCCGACACCACGGCAGGGTCGGTCGGCCCGGTTCCGTCCACGTTCTCGGCGACCCGGCGAACGGCCTCCTCGAGTCCCTGTCGGGAGTCGTCTCCCACCTCGACGATCAGGAGTCGTTCGCGGATCGGTTCCTTCGCCGCCAGGCGGTCGAACAGTTCCGCGGCACGCGCGAGCCCGTCCGCCAGCTCGTGGCGGTTCCTTCCGGCCAACTCTCGACGCGGGTCGGGTCGTCGGACCGCACGTTCCACCAGGAGATCGAGCGGAGCCTTCACGTAGACGATGCGGTCCGGCAACGGAACCAGCCGAGCGAACCGGTCGAGATCGACGTCTGCGTAGGGAGCATCGCTGTACACGAAGAGTTGATACGCGGAGAGCACGATCCCTTCGTCGACCAGGACCGTCTTCCGTTCGGACGCGCGGCGTGCCAACTCGTGCACGCCGAGCTTGCGGACGATGTTGAGCCGGTAGTTGTACTTCGCGAACCTCGATGGAGCGTGCCGCCGGAGCCGGTCGAACGCGAACCGGACGAAGTCACCGTCGCGCCCGTATGCCCGGACGAACGACGGGAACGAGATCACGTCCGCGGCGAGATTGATCAGGCTCGGATCGCTCATCCATCGCAGACCTGGACGGTCGCGCACCAGATCGATGGACAGGACGGCGGCACGAGGCGCGTGGCTCCTCCGCCGAAGCCCCTCGGCGAGGCTCGTCTTCCCTGCCCCGCTGCAGCCGATGAACTCGACGATCATGGGTGGGACGCCACGGGTCGTGCGGTCTCCAGATACACGGCATCGGTGGCGGCCCGCATGATGGGCAACGTGAACCGCGCGATCACGTGGGCGCGGCACCGGCGACCGATCTCGCGCCGTTCGTCGGACGACATCGCTCGGTAGCGCCTGATCTCCCTCGCGAACCCTTCGACGTCTCCCGGCTCGACGAACGGGATGAAACCGGCGTCTTCGGCGAGCTCTCGGTGGGGCGGTATATCGGACAGGATGACGGGGCATCCGGCAGCCATCGCCTCAAGGACGGCTAACGGGAGGCCCTCGCCGCGCGAGGTGGACACGAAGATGTCGGCTCCGGCGCACGCAAGGAACACCTCCTCTCGAGGGATGAGGCCTCGCAACGTTACGCGATCCCGAAGGCTCGAGCGGTCGATGCGGGCTTCCAGCGCCGTTCCGAGCCGCCCGCCACCGATGAAGATGAGTCGACCGTCATCGTCTCGCTCGACGCTCCGAGCGAACGCATCGAGCATGGCGAACGGATCCTTCACCGCATCGAGACGACCCACGGAGAGAACGGTGAAACGCCCGTCCTGCCTGTCGATGGCGCCGACGTCGATGGCGCGATCGACCCGGTCGATGTCGGCTGCATTCTGGACGACCCGCCATCGACCCCCAACGAGCCACTTCAGCGCCCGCGGCAGGCTCTCGTACGCCGACCGACTGCAGAAGATCACGCGACGGAAGGTCATCAGAGGCACGACCATCAACGCCTTGTCTCGAAGCCGATAGTCGTAGAACGAATCTTGCACGGTATAGACGAGCGAACGCCGGAGCCGGCGCGACCGAGGGCGAGCGAGCACGGCGAGCCGCAGCAACACGCCCGACTGCGGCGCGTGGGCATGGATGACGTCGTAGCCATCGGCGTCCAGGGCGCGGCCCAAGCTTCGGAAGAACCCCCTGAGCGTTCCGTCGCCCGCGAACAGCTTGATCTCGGGAGGCGGCGTCAGCCGCGGCACGAAGTAGGTGCTGATCGCGAGATCGCGTTCTCCGATCAACGGCAGGCAGTGCTCGTTGTACTGACCGTTGGTCTCACCGAGCATCAAGATCAGGTGAAGGACCTTGAGCCTGCGCCCGGCGTTATCGTGCCGGTCGGTCGGGACGGGTCGGCCGTCGCTATCGAGCATGTGCCATCAAGCGAGGCCGGAGCCTCGTGGCGAGCTGGGCGGCCGTGAGTTCCTCCGTATCGAAACGAAGCACCTCCGGCGCACCCAAGGTCTCGATCCGACCGAGCATCGCGTCGAACGATCGGCGGTAGGTCTCGATGAACCGATGCCCTTCCGCGGCCCCCTCGCCCTTCGTCTTGTGGAGCTGCGTCCGCCCGTTGATCCTCCGCCACAGGACGTCGTCGGACGCATCTAGCCAAACGATCGCGCTCAGCTCTCCAACCCACAGCCGAAACATGTCCTCCCACCACGCGTCGAACGCCGGCGTGGTGGTGAACGGCTTCCCCTCAGCTTTCAGCCGAACGAGGGCGTAGATCGGCCCCTGATCGAGCACCGTGACACCGCCGCGACGATGCATCGCACGGCGCAGGACGCTCCGCCACTGCGTCACGTACACCATGAGCTTGAACTCCGGCCAACTCATCCGAGGCGATCGGCGATCCGAGGCGATGATCGGCAGCAGGCGTGGGGTCGCCCTCGCGACCCGGAGGAGATGGGATGGCAGCCGCGTGTGGATGAACCCGCCCACGCTGAACCAGGGCCCTTCGCAGATCGACCGGGTGAGGGTTGACTTCCCCGAACCAGCCACACCGGCGACCTCGACCAGACACGGCGTGAGCGGCGGCGAGAGGCCATGCTTCATCGGTGGCGCATCCGTCACTCCGTCATCCTTCGATCGCGTGCGGCGAGACCAGGGACGATGATCGATGGTGATGCCCATGACGCCGTCTAACCCTTCCTCTCGCCGCGGACGCTCCTGCCTCGAGGGGAAACGGTACGCGGGCGCCATGCCTCTGGCCATCTGATGAACGCCGTACCCGAGCTACGGTTCCCGGTCCAGGGGGATCGTTCCTTGGTCGTCGTCGGACCGAAACGCGCCCGTCGACGCCTTCGAACGTAGCCTCGCTACATCGGATGCGTGATGTGAACGGCGACACGCATCAGTCTCGGTGGAGTCTTCGTCGTGTCCTCTGGATGCTTGCCGACGGCCTCGCATCGGCTGGGTACGTTTCTTACGGCGAACCGCGCATGCGCTGGAAGGGACCGGACCGCCACACTCGGTTCTCCAGACCGCGGAGGGGCGATTGGGAAGCACGATCAACGGGACCGTGCATCGCGCACCCCGCGGTGGAGCGTGACAGATGGCTGTTCGCGAACCCCTTGAGGTGGTCTACGAGCCCGCGCGCCCCCTGCGGTTCCGTCCTCCCCTGTCGAGCCTCCTTCCCGCTGCCGATGCGGTCGCGCTCGGGAGCGTGTGTCTGCTCATCGGGTTCGGTCCCATCTCCCTCATCGGGTTCCGTCCGATCGGGATCGTGTTCGCGGTCCTCACCTTCCTGATCCTCAATAGCGACTCCTCTCGCGTCTTTCGGGTCAACCCGCGTCTAGGGGACGACGCTGCCTGGTTGTTGGGTCGCGTCGCGCTGTCGTTGCTGCTTCTCGTGTCGGTCGGCGCGATCGGCAGGCTTCCGCTGATCGATCTCAAGGCCCACCTGAGCAACCTGACCCTGATCGCGCCGCTCTGCGCGATCGCCGTGATCATCGGACGAGCGGTCGCGTACGCCCTGGGACGAGCGGCGAAGGTGCGGGGCGTGGCATCGGAGCGGACCCTCATCGTGGGCGAAGGCGAGCTTGCGACCGGCCTGGCGAAGACACTCTTGGAGCATCAGGAGTTCGGACTGAGCCCCGTCGGGTTCCTGGGCC
>DASWDB010000074.1:0-16189 GCA_036395715.1 Actinomycetota bacterium
GAGCGCGCCGAGCACGCCATGCTGGTCGACCTGGCACGCAACGACCTCGGGCGTGTCTGCGAGCCCGGCACCGTTCGCCCGACCGAGCTGATGCAGGTGGAGCGGTTCTCCCGTGTGATGCACATCGTCTCGACGGTCGAGGGCGACCTCCGACAGGACATGGAGCCCTTCGACGCGCTCGCGGTCACGTTCCCGGCCGGAACCGTGACCGGGGCGCCGAAACGCCGGGCGATGGAACTGATCGCCGAACACGAGCCGGACGCCCGCGGCGCCTACGCGGGGGCCGTCGGATACCTGACCTTCGCCGGAGATCTCGACTTCTGCATCACGATCAGGACCGTCGTGGTCACGGACGGGTCCGCGTCCGTTCAAACCGGTGCGGGCGTCGTGGCCGACTCCGACCCGGAGACCGAGCTTCGCGAAACGAAGGCGAAGGCGTCGGCGCTGATCCCGGCCGTGGCGCCCGGTTCAACCCGCGGCGACGGCGTGTGAGGCCGCCCCCGGGACGCGCGCCGAGAAGATCATCTCGGACCCGCCGACGTAGCGGAGGTTCTGGATGCTGAGACCCAGCGCCTCCAGGTCCCCTTGGAGCCCGGCCCGGGTGTATCGATTGATGTGCTCCTTGACGTACCCGTTGGGGAAGACCTTGCCGTAGAGCCATTCCAGGAACAGCCAACGCCTGCGGCTGTAGTCGGGCGTTCCCAGGATCAACAGACCCCCGGGGGCGACGACGCGGACGAGCTCTTCCAGATGGACCTGGTCACGCGGGATGTGCTCGATCACCTCGGAGCAGATGACGGTGTCGAAGGCGCCGTCGGCGAAGGGGAGGCGCGTCAGCGAGCCCTGGACCAGGTGGCGGCCGGGAGCGCGGAGCCAACGGAGCTTGTGCATCCCGAGATCCATGCCCACCACGCCCGGCAAGGTCTGCACGATCCGGCTGGAGCCACAGCCGATGTCGAGGGTCGAACGACTCGCCTGCGGTCCCATGAACGAGTGGACGACCTCGAACCTCCGGCGCTGCCAGCTGCGCTGGAGCGGGATCCATGAGTCGAAGGCACGATTGTCGTAATCCGCCGCGCGGACGGAGTTCCTGAGGCTCAGGAGTCGCCCGAGCGTTTCGAGGTACGCGAGCCCGAACTGCACCATGCGCACACGGTTCCATGGCTCCGCGCCGCGGTACCAGAAGGGGACCTCGATCACCCGCCAGCCCTGGCATTGCGCTTTCACGATGATCTCGGGAAGGATGTCGAGCCCGTGCGCCTCGAGCGGCTTGATGTCGAGGAGCACCCGTCGACGGTAGAGACGGAACCCGCTCGAGAGGTCGCGGAACGGAACGGAAAGCCCGAAGCGATAGACCCAGTTGAGCAGCCGACTCGCGGTCCGACGGCTGAAGCCCATCTCCGCGACGGCGCCGCGGACGTACCTCGATCCGATCACCACTTCGGCGTCGTCGCGATGCGCCCAGATGATGGGCACGAAGTCCGCCGCGTACGCGAAGTCCGCGTCCATCGTGATGACGCGATCACCCTGCGCCGCCTCGATCCCGGTCTGGAGGATGTCGCCGTACCCGGCCCGCTTGGACTCGACGAACACGGCTCCTTCCGCCTCCACGATGCGATGCAGCGATGGGTCCGTCGTGCAGACGAGGATCTCCGAACGAGGCTCGACGCCGTCGAGCGCCCGTTGCAACGCGGGAAGCAGGCGGGGGAGGTCGTGCCGTTTGCCCCACACCGGCACGACGATCGACAGCACCAGGCCCTGTTGCGTTCCGGTCATGTCTGCCGCATCCTCTCGTCGCTTCCGCTCGGGGCGCTCGGGCCAGGTTCGACCAGGCCGCATGATACCGTCCGCCGCATGATCCTCGTGGTGGATCACTACGACAGTTTCACCTTCAACCTCGTTCAGCTGATCGAGAGCCTGGGTCGAGAGACACGAGTCGTGAAGTCCGACGAGCGGCCGACCACGGAGCTGCTCGCGCTGCGCCCTGAGGCGGTCGTGCTCTCTCCAGGACCCGGGCATCCGCGCGATGCGGGGGTCTTCGCCGAGCTGCTTGCCCAACTGCCCGACGAGATACCCGTCCTCGGAGTGTGTCTCGGCCACCAGGCGCTGGGGATGGGATCGGGAGGAACCATCGGCCGTACCGAGCCCGTCCACGGGAAGGCATCCCTCGTGTTCCACGAGGGACGAGGCATCCTCGCGGGCGTCCCGGTGCCGTTCGAAGCGGGGCGCTATCACTCCCTGGTCGTCGACCGGACCCTGCCCGAGGTGCTCGAGCTCACCGCGTGGACCGAAGACGGGCTGGTCATGGGCGCCCAACATCGCGAACTCCCCCGGTACGGCGTTCAGTTCCATCCGGAATCGATCCTGACGCCCGAGGGACCGCGGATCGTCGAGAACTTCCTCGGTCTGCGGACCTGATCAAGGCGCCGGACAGCCGGGCCCGTACGCGAACGCTGCCGACGCTCTCCCGACCCTGCAGGCGTGCTCGTCGACGGCGACGAAGGCGCTCGCCGGGATCCGCTTCAGCTGGTCGACGAAGCGGTAGGTCCATCGGGGATCGACGGCTCCCTGGAAGTACCAATCGCTGCCGTTGTCGGCGACGATCAACCCGTACCGCTTCATCGCCCGGAGCACGACCCGCACCTTCGGGCCGAACCGACCGATATCGAACGAGGCACGGAGTCGGAACCGGGCACCCATCGGCGGACATCGGCGATCGGTCGTGCCCGCCGCGTGTCGTGCGGGCCACAGGTAGGTGTCGTGCGTGCATCCGACCGTCATCCGAATCGCATGATCAACGGAGCCGGCCTTCACCTCGTCGTAGCGCAACAACCCGGCGAAGATCGGAAGTCCGGCGGCATCCGCGCTCGTCCATCCCGCCGGTCGCAGCCGATTCGCCTTCGGACCGGTTAGGTGGAAGATCGCACCGCTGCCGGCCTTCGGGTCCCCGCCGTTCCAGCTGGCCGCGAACAGCTCGTAGAGCGTGCAATCGCTCCGGTCGATGACGAGCGCGTGGCGATCCGATCCGCCCTCGATCGGGATGTCGGGGCCGAACGGGTACGGACCAGGATCGCTCTCCGTCGCGTACGTGAAGCCGACCGACACCTTCGCGTGTCCCGCCCCGACCTCCGCATACGGGATCCCGTATGAGGGCGGGCCGAAGTCGGGGTGCAGGAAGGTCGATCCCGCGTGCGTCGCGTGCTTCCACCTCGCCGACTTCGCGTTCACGGGCAGCGCCGACACGTTCATGTGCCACACGTTGCTGCGCGGGAACACCGGGCACGTCGTTCCCGGCACCGAGCCCGCCGTCGCCGGCCCGGGAACCACGAGCAGCGAGGCGAGCACGCTCACGATCCCCACCCACACCGTTCGGCCGCCATGCATCGTTCTCTCGTCATCGGCTCGGGTGATCGCTACGGTTGAGGGCCATGTCCGACGGTCGCCCAAGCGTGCGCCCCATCGCGCCGGGCCGCACCGCGCTTCCGGCCGCGCTGGTGGTGGTCCGCGTCCTGATCCTCGCGCTCGTCGTCCTCGGAGCCGGACGGCGCCCCGTGACCGACGTCCAGGTCCTGCGCGCCGAGCGGATCGCGACGTCGCCGGCCACCCCCTATCGGAACTTCCCCGTCGCCACGATGCCCTTGGAGACGTCGACGGATCGCATGATCGGGGGTGCCGGGGTAACCGCGACCGCCGTCCGGATCGCCTTCCTCGCCTTCCTGGCAGACATCGCAACCGCGGCCGCCCTCGCATGGGGATGGGGACGACGACCGGCGATCGTCTACCTCGTGCTCGGGCTTCCGCTTCTGTCGTTCATCTACCTCCGCTTCGATCTGGTCTCGGTGGCCCTCGCGACCTGGGCGATCGCCTGGACCAAGCACCGGGGGGAGGCGCTGGGCGGAGCCGCGCTGGGCCTCGCGGTGATGGCGAAGCTCTGGCCGCTGGTGCTCGTTCCCATCCTGTGGATGCGCCGGACCTGGCGTCCCGCCCTGACCGGGTTCGCGATCGTCATGCTCGCGCTCGGGGCGTGGTGGTACCTCGCGGGCGGCCCGAAGGGGCCATTCGAGGTTCTGACCTCCGCCGACGTGCACGGCTGGCACGTCGAGGGCACCGTCGGCTCCGTGCTGTGGATCGCCGGTCGCGGGATACCGGTGTCCGAAGCCGATGCACTGCGGATCGGCTTCGCCGCCCCGTGGATGAAGGCCCTGCTGCTCGTGGGACTGCTCGTATGCGAGGTCGCGATCTGGCGCCGCGCCGCCGGACCGGATCACGATCCGGCCGGCGGCGCGGCGCTCGCGGCCGTCGTCGCGCTCACCGTGTTCGCGCCGCAGTTCTCGTTGCAGTACGCCGCGTGGTTCCTGCCGTGGATGGCGCTCGCGTTCGAGGGAGACGAAGGCGACACGCGAACGGCGACGATCGCCGCGATCGCGGTGGTGCTCACCGGACTGCTCGCGCTCGCATGGCCCGACCAGGCGGCCGCGCCGACCGCCGACGGCGGCTGGGTGAAGCTGCTGGTCCTGGTGCGGAACGTCGCGGCCGTCGGCGTGCCGATCAGCTGGTTCGCGGCGACGGAAGCATCTTCACGAACCGAGCCGGCCGGTTGGCGGGTCCCCGCCTGAGACGATCACGCCTCGGTACCCGCTTCGGCCTTCTCGGCCGCCACCTTCCTCGCTTCGACCAACAGCGCGTCAACGAGCGAGTCCTCGCCGACCTTCGCAACGACCTCCCCCTGTCGGATGACGAAGCCCAGCCCGTTCCCGCTCGCGATGCCGACATCGGCTTCGCGTGCCTCGCCGGGCCCGTTCACGACGCAGCCCATCACCGCGACCCGCATCGGCACGCCGAACCGCTCCTTCTCGATGGCCGCCTCGACGCGCTTCGTCAAGGCGAGGACGTCGACCTCGGCTCGCCCGCACGACGGGCAGGCAACCAGATCAAGGCCTCGCTTCCGGAGCCCGAGCGACTGCAGGATCGCGTTGCCGACCTTGACTTCTTCGACCGGGTCGTCGGTGAGCGAGACGCGGATCGTGTCGCCGATCCCGTCCGCCAACAGCGTCCCGATCCCAACGGCGCTCTTGACCGCCCCCATCGGCATGGGACCGGCCTCGGTCACCCCGAGATGCAGCGGGTAGTCGCATGCTTCGGCCAGCATGCGGTAGGCCTCGATCATCACGTTCGGGCTCGAATGTTTCACGCTGATCTTGATATCGCCGAAGTCCTCGTCCTCGAGGATGCGTACTTCCTGCAGCGCCGAGTCGACGAGTGCCTCGGGCGTCGGACTCCCGTAGGTCGCGAGGAGATCCTTCTGGAGCGAGCCCGCGTTCACGCCGATGCGGATCGGCACCCCGCGCGCCTTTGCCTCGCGCGCGATCAGCCGAACCTTGTCCTGATACTTGATGTTCCCCGGGTTGATCCGGAGCCCTTGGACGCCGGCCTCGAGCGCGGCCATCGCGTACTTCCATTGGAAGTGGATGTCGGCGACGACCGGGACGGTCGACTTCGCCGCGATCGCGACCAGCGCTTCGGCATCCTCCCAGTGCGGCACGGCCACGCGAACGATATCGACCCCTGCCGCGACGAGCGATGCGATCTGCTGGAGCGTCGCGTTGATGTCCGCGGTCTTCGTCGTCGTCATCGACTGGAGGCTGATGGGCGCATCGCCGCCGATCGCCACGCGCCCCAGCTGGATCTGCCGGGTCTTCTTCCGCTCGACCATAGCTGCCGCCAGTGTCTCAGCCCCGCGTCACGAACCGAACACGTGGAAGGTGACCGTCCGGTCCTTGGGCTCGTCCATCTCGAAGAAGATCAGCCGCTGCCACCGGCCGAATCCCGGCTCCCCGGCGATCACGGGGATCGCGTGCGACGTCGCCGACAGCAGCATCGCCTTGACGTGCGCATGGCCGTTCTTGCGTTCGTCCTCGTGCATGTTCTGGGTACGCACCTCGAAGTCATCGTGCGCGTAGTAGACGCCGTCGTGGGGAACGATCCGTGTGACCTGCTGCCGGAAATCTTGCAGCGCTCCGTCTTCCCACTCGTTGATCAGCAGGGCGCAGGTCGTGTGGGCACAGAAGGCCACGACAGCACCGTCGGTGACACCCGAATCCTTGATCGCCCGCCGAAGGTCATCCGTCAGGTCGAGGTAGTCGTATCGGTTGGCGGTGGACACGATGACGCTCGAGGTCGCGGACTTCACCTGACCCTCCTGTCATTGGCCGCAACGGCGGCTTCCACCGCCGGAAGGTCGAACGTGAACGCGCTGCCGTGGCCCGGATCGCTGTTCGCCACGATCCGACCTCCGTGCGCTTCGACGATGGACCGTGCGATCGCGAGACCGATCCCGGTCCCTCCGTCATCACGGGACCGGGCGGGATCGACACGATAGAAACGTTCGAAGACGCGAGGGAGGTGCTCCGGTTGGATCCCGACACCGGTGTCGGTCACGCTGATCTGGACGCGCGCGCCCTCGGGACGAGCGGTCACGCGGATCTCACCGCCCGGAGGGGTGAATCGCACCGCGTTGTCCACCAGGTTGAACAACACCTGATGGATCCGCTCCTCGTCGGCCTCGGCGGCGAGATGGACCGGGACGTCGGGCTCGATCCGGACGTCCGAGATCGAGCGACCCATCGAGATCTCGGAGATCACACGGGAGACGAGCGGTGCGAGCGGGACGACCTCGACCTGGAAGGGAACCTCGCCGGACTCGAGCCGTGAGAGGTCGAGCAGTTGGTCCACGAGCCTCCCGAGCCGCTCCGTCTGCGACAACATCAGCTGCAGCGTCTTCGGGTCCGCGACTTCGACGCCGTCGGCGAGGTTCTCGAGGTGAGCGCGGATCGCGGTGATCGGGGTCTTCAGCTCGTGGGACACGTTGGCGACCAGATCCCGCCGGCTCCGTTCGAGGTCCTCCAGCTCGGCGGTCATCCGGTTGAAGGCCGCCGCGAGCTGGCCGACCTCATCGCGGCTCCGCGCCCGTACGCGCACGCTGTAGTCCCCCACCTCCATCCGGCGCGCGGCCGCCGCCATGTCTCGGAGCGGCTGGGTCATCCCGCGTGCGAGCCACCTCGCCAGGAGGAGCGAGATGAATCCCGCCACCGCCCCCGCGAGGAGGAACTGCCACCAGGCGCTCTGGAGGAACCCGAACGTGGCCGAGATCCGGCCGAGCGATCCGCGGGACGGCGACGGCCGCAGCACGGTCACCCAGCCGCCGTCGCTCGTGGGCACGGCCGCAAACGTGATGCGTCCGGTGACGCCCCAGTGCGGGACGCCGTCGTCGAACGTCGGGATCTGCGGGTGGAGGTCGGCCCCCTGGACCGTGACGTTCCCATCCGCATCCCGGGTGACGACCATCGTGTTCGCCGGGATGTGGTCGAGCTCGCCGAGCGCGGCCTTGCCCGCCAGTCCGAGCGCTGCGATCTCCTCGGTATCGCGCGGGGAGTTCCGGAGGTAGAACGCGATGAGCACGAAGCTGACGAGCAGCGTCACGGCGACCGCGAACACGATCACCGAGCCGAGCTTCGCGCGGATGGTCGGCAGCTTCTCGAGAGGGCGCATCGCCATGGCGCGTCACTCCCTGAAGGCGTAGCCGACCCCATGGACCGTCCGGATGAATCGAGGGTCGTTGCCATCCTCGCCGAGCTTCCGACGGATCCGCGCGACGTGCGAGTCGACCACCCTGCCGCCCGCGTAGTCCCGATAACCCCAGACGCGGTCCATCAGCTGATCGCGGCTCAAGACGACACCGGGCTCGCGTGCGAGCGCGAGCAGGATCTCGAACTCGAGCGGGGTGAGCGCGATCTCCTCTCCATCCACATCGACACGTCGTCGAGCCGCGTCGAGGGTCAGGCCGTGAAGCTCGATCGGACCGGTGTCCTGGTCCTGAACCCCCTTGATCCGGTCCACCCGCCGAAGGATCGCGCGGACGCGGACGGTCAGCTCACGCAGGCTGAACGGCTTCGTCAGGTAGTCGTCGGCCCCCACCGCGAACCCCGCGACCTTGTCGGCCTCCTCGGTCTTCGCCGTCAGCATGAGCACCGGCGTCCACCGATCCCGCTGGATCTGCTTGCAGACCTCCAGACCGTCCATGCCGGGGAGCATCAGGTCCAGCACGACGAGATCGGGCTGATGCTCGAGGTGGGCTTCGATGGCCTCCGGGCCATCCAGCGCGACGACCACCCGGTACCCCTCATTCTCGAGCCGGGCGCGTACCGCCTCTGCGATCGCCTCCTCGTCGTCGACGACCAGCACGGTCTGCTCGCTCACGGGCCAATCGTACGCGGGCATCGTCGAGGGCGGGGTGTCCGGTCGATGGAGAAATCGTGATGGGCGACGGTCGTTCCCGCAGGTCACGGACCGATCGGCACCGGCTTCCAGATGTCGAGCACCATCGTGGAGACGACGAAGAACCCCAGGAACAGCAACACGGCGGCGGATACGGGGACGACCTTCCGCATGTCGATCTTCCTCCCGCGGGCCTTCTCGAGCAGCAAGATCGCGAGATGGCCGCCATCGAACGGCGGCAGCGGGAGCAGGTTGATGATCCCGATGAACAGGGTCACGTAGGCGAACACCCAGAAGAACGCGGCCCAGTTGCCGGTCGCGCCGATCGCGCTGACCTGTTGGCCGACGCCGACCACCGACGCGACGTCGCCCTGGTTCCTGGACGCGCCCTCGAACAGCAGGTGGAAGACGCGAACGACGCCCTGGGGCCCGAAGGCGTGGCCGATCTGGACGATCGACACCCTGGTGTACTTCCCGACGTCGGCAACGCCACCGGCGATCGCCGGGAAGAACCCGAGGGGCTGAGGCCCGAGCTCGATACCGAGCCGAACCGACTGTTGATCGGTGCCCGGATGGAGCACGATCGGCGTGACCGTGAGGTTCACGACCCGGTCGCCCCGCTGGACCTGGACGGGGATCGCTTCGTGCGCGTGCTGCGACACGTACGGACCGATCTCGGAGGGGGTCGGTGCGGACAGGTCTCCGACGCGGGTGATGATGTCCCCCGGTCGCAGCCCCGCGACCGCCGCGGGAGACGGCTGGCGATCCAGCCTCGCGGGTACGTCCGAGATCACCGACACCCGGGTCCGGTCGGTCTCTCCGGTCGTCATGAGCAGCGCGGAGAAGATGATCGCCGCCACCAAGAAGTGCGAGAGCGGACCCGCCAGGATCACGATCGCTCGCTGCCACACCGGCTTCGCTCCGTAGGCCCGGTCCTCGTCGCCGGGAGGGACGTCGTTCTCGAAGGGGTTCATCCCCGCGATCTTCACGTAGCCGCCGGCCGGGATCGCCTTCAGGCCATATTCGATCTCCCCGCGACGGAACGACCAGAGCTTGGGTCCGAACCCGACGAAGTACTCGAGCACACGGAACCCGAATCTCCGGGCCACCAGGTAGTGACCGAACTCGTGGATCAGGATGATCGCGAGCAGGCCGACGAAGAAGGCGACGATGGCGAGGGCGCTCACGAGGCTACCGTTCCTCGATGATCTCGACCGCTCGCTGGCGCGCCCAATGGTCCGCGCGCTCGATGCTCACGATCGAGACGACCGAGGCGGGGTCGTGCTCATCGACCACCGACTGCACGATCTCGACGATCCGCGTCAATGCGATCTTCCCTTCCAGGAAGGCCATGACCGCGACCTCGTTCGCGGCGTTCATCACCGCGGGGAACGTCAGTCCGAGCCCGCCGACCCGGTAGGCGAGGTCCACCGCGGGGAAGGCCTCGTGGTCGACCGGCTCGAAGGTGAGGGGGCGATCGGTGAGCGGGACCGGTCCCACCCCGTCCGGCAGCCGTTCCGGCCACGCGAGAGCGAGCTGGATCGGCAGCCGCATGTCGGCGGTCGCCATCTCCGCGCGGAGGCTGCCGTCACGGAACTCGGCGAGCGCGTGGACCTGTCCCTCGGGGTGGATCAGGACATGGATCTGCGAGTACTCCAGATCGAACAGGTGGTGCGCCTCGATCACCTCGAGTCCCTTGTTCATCAGGGTCGCGGAGTCGATCGTGATCTTCGGACCCATCGACCAGACGGGATGCTGGAGGGCTTCCTTGACCGATGCGCGGCCGAGCTCGCCCCTGGTCCATCCGCGGAACGGCCCGCCGGACCCCGTGATCACGACACGCTTGAGGTCTTCGCGACGCTCGTGGCGTAGCGCCATGGCCAGGGCCGCGTGTTCCGAGTCCACCGGAAGCAGACGCTCGGGCTCGCCCTTCACGAGATCCATCACGAGCTCGCCCCCGACCACCAACGATTCCTTGTTCGCGAGCGCGACCGTCTTCCCCGCCTGAAGGGCCGCCAGCGTCGGAGCGAGGCCGGCCGAGCCGACCAGTCCGTTCAGGACGAAATCGGCGTCGGTCTTCGCCGCGATGATCTCCGCCGCTTCGGGCCCGACGATCAGTTCGACACCCTTCACCTGTCCCAGCTTGGTCTTGACATCGGCGGCGGCGTTCTCGTCCGCGATCGCGATGAATGGGGGGAGGAACTCGCGGGCCTGACCGACCAGGAGCTCCTGGTTCATCCCCCCCGCCGACAGCCCCACGATCTTGAACCGTTCCGGATGCCGGCGAACGACGTCGAGCGCCTGGGTCCCGATGGACCCCGTCGAACCGAGGATGGTGATCGACCGCATGGCGACGAGCTTACTCCGAGGCCGTCGGAACGCCGTGAACTGGACGTTACGTGAAGATCACGCGGAAAAGCAGGAAGGTGGCCGGCGCCACGAACAGGAGGGAATCGATCCGGTCGAGGACCCCGCCATGGCCCGGGAGCACGGTTCCCATGTCCTTCACACCGACATCCCGCTTCACCACGGACTCGGCGAGGTCGCCCAGCGTGGCGGCGATCGCCACCACCAGCCCCAGGAGCAGCGCATCGATCCGTCGGTTCTCGAAGGGGCCCACGAACGACGTGACGAACGCACCTGACGCCACCACGGTGGCGAACGTCCCCCCCAGCAGGCCTTCCCAGGACTTCTTGGGACTCACGTTCGGAGCCAGCGGACGCTGGAACCAGCCGCCGCCGGACACCGATCCGATCAGGAAGGCGGCGGTGTCGAACAGGAACGTCAGCAGGATGATCGCGAAGACGAGCGCCTTGCCGTCATCCAGTTTCAGGGTCGCGATCAGGTATCCGCCCAGCAACGGGATCCATGCCATGTTCAACACGGTCATGCCGATGTTCCGGGTGACGTTCGTGCGGTGTTCCGCCGGAACGGTCATGAACCAGAGGAAGGTCGCCATCACACCGAGCGCGAACATCGCCGGGGTCGCCGCCTCGCCGCGGAAGTACGCCCCCGCCATCATCAGCACCCCCGCGACCAGCCCGACCAGCGTGGCGGGTTGGTTGTGGGCCTTCACCATGACCCCGAACAGCTCGCCCTGAGCGACGAGCACCGCGATCCCCGCCACGACGGCGAAGGCGGCTGGGCCGGCCCACAATGCCGCGAGCGCCACGCCCGCAAGGAGGACGCCGGTCATGAACGCAGCGGGCACGTCCCGCTCGCCGGACTGCGGGCCGCGCCGGTCGAGCTCGGCACCGACCTCGACCGCTGCCGGCTCTTGCCAGCTCGGCCCGCTGATGCCCTCGCCGCCGACGACCACGGTCCTCGGCGGCGCATCGGGGTCGTTGAGGTCCGACAGGAGATCCGCTTCGACCTCCTCGGACGAAGCGGACGGCCCGGCACCGAGGTCGGAGAGAAGATCGCCGACCTCGCCTTCGCCCAGGACGTCGACCGGCTCGGTCGCGTACGAGCTCTCGCCTGCGAGTGAGCCGGAGAAATGCGCCGCTGCGGCCTCGAGATCCTCCTCGGACGGCTCGCCTTCGAGGGACCCAGCTTTCATCGGCTGGAACTCGTCGCCTTCCGACCCGCCGTCTCCTGCCGCGCCGGCAGGGTCTCCCGCATCGACCACGACGACATCGGGCTCGGCGTCGTCCGATGCCGGCTCGCCCAGGATGTCGTCGATCGGCTCGAGGGAGCCCGAGTCGTACCACGCGTCGGCCGGCTCTCCCTCGGCGGCCCCCTCGTCGAACTCACCCGGGGTCACGTCCGCCGGGAGCAGCTCCTGGGTCGGCTCGGGGGGTTCCTCCGAACGCACCTCCACGTGCGATTCGTTCGGTGCGCTCCCCGTTGGTCCCTCTGGTTCGTCCCAGTCCACGTCACGGATCGGCGCGAAGAACTTGTCCAGGTCCTCGAAGAGATCTTCGCCGTTGCCCTTGTCGTTGGCCACCTAGACCTCCATCAGCTCCTGCTCCTTGTGACCCTGGATCTCGTCGACCTCGGTCACGAAGCGGTCGGTGAGCTTCTGCAGCTCCTTCTCGGCCCTGATCAGGTCATCTTGGGAGATAGCCCCGTCGCGCTCAAGCCTCTCCATCTCCTCCTTGGCGTGTCGCCGGACGTTGCGCACGGCAACCCTGGCCTCCTCGGCCCGATGGTGGACCTGCTTGACCAGCTCCTTCCTGCGTTCCTCGGTGAGGGGCGGGAACGCGAGGCGGATCACGTTGCCGTCGTTGCTGGGCGTGATGCCGAGATCGCTCTGCATGATCGCGCGTTCGATCGAGGAGATCGCGCTCTTGTCGAACGGCTGGATCTGCAGGAGCCGGGGCTCCGGCACGGACACACCGGCGAGTTGGTTGAGCGGGACCGGCGTCCCGTAGTACTCGACCGTCACCCGGTTGATGACGGCCGGAGCCGCTCGCCCGGTCCGGATCCCGGCGAGGTCATCTTTGAGGTGGGCGACCGCCTGCTCCATCTTGTGGGTGGCGTCGTTGGATGCGGTTTCGATCGTCATGGGTCCTCAGTGCACGAGCGTGCCGATCGGCTCACCGGTCACGACCCGCCGGATGTTCCCGTCCTCGCGCAGATCGAAGACGATGATCGGCAACTTGTTCTCCATCGATAGCGATACCGCCGTCGCGTCCATGACCCCGTAGCCTTCGCGGAGGAAATCACCGTATCCGAGCAGGTCGAGGCGCTCGGCCGACGGATCGAGCTGCGGGTCAGCCGTGTAGACGCCGTCGACCTTCGTCCCTTTGAGCAACGCATCGGCATGGATCTCGAGCGCGCGCTGGGCCGCGCATGTATCGGTGGAGAAGTACGGGACGCCCAGCCCGGCGGCGAAGATCACGACGCGCCCCTTCTCCAGATGCCGGATCGCGCGGAGAGGGACGAACGGCTCGGCGACCTGGCTCATGGTGATCGCCGTCTGCACCCGCGTCGCGACGTGGATCTTCTCGAGCGCGTCCTGGAGTGCGAGCGCGTTCATCACCGTTGCCAGCATCCCCATGTAGTCCGCGCGGTTCCGATCGATCCCCGGCGCTTGGCGACCACGCCAGATGTTGCCGCCGCCGACGACCACGGCGGGCTGGATGCCGAGATCCACGACCTCGGCGAGCTGTCGGGCGACGAGGGCGGTCGCGCCGTCGGAGATCCCGGAACCCGAGTCGTGCGCGAACGCCTCGCCGGAGAGCTTCAGCAGGACCCGATGGTAGGTGGGTCGTGCGTCTCCGCCGTCGTTCATGCGCCTGGTCGTCCCCTCCACTGGTCGGCCGCACTCGGTCGAGGGCCAGCTTACCCGCCTACTCCAGGTCCTCGCCCAGCCGATACCGGGTGAACCGCCGCACGGCGACCTTCTCGCCGGTCTTGGCACCAACCTCGTCCAGGAGGCTCTGGATGGTCTTCGAGTCGTCCTTGACGAACGGTTGGTCCAGCAAGACGTTGTCCCTGAAGAACGCCTCCAACTTGCCCTCCACGATCCTGGGGATCACGTTCTCGGCCTTCCCCCCGTCGATCGCTTGTTTCTCGAAGATCTTCCGCTCATGGTCGAGGGTGGCCGCAGGGACGTCGTCGCGGCTGAGCCAACGCGGCGCGGCGGGACTCGCGATGTGCAGCGCCAGGTCCTTCACGAGCGCACGGAACTCATCGGTGTTCGCTACGAAGTCCGTCTCGCAATTCACCTCGACCAGGACGCCGACGGTGTTGTTGAAATGGATGTACGCGTCGATCAGGCCCTGGTTGGCGCTGCGACCCGCGCGCTTGGCCTGACTCGCCAGGCCTTTCTCACGAAGGATCTCCACCGCGCGCTCCGCATCGCCATCGGCCTCGATCAACGCGCGCTTGCAATCCATCATGCCCGCGCCGGTCGCGTCGCGGAGCGCCTTCACCATGGCAGCGGTGATGTCCGGCATCTCAGGTTTCCTCCGCGGTGCTTCCCACCGGCGCCGGCGTGCCCTCGTCGCTCGTCGCTTCCTGTTCCTCGGTGGGTTCGGCAACGATCTCCGGCTCGGGCACGTCGGGCTCGAAGACGGTGGTCGCCGCGATCGCAGCGGCTTCCTCCGCCGACGGCGTCTCATCGACGGCGGCCGGCGCGGCTTGGGGCCGGGGCCCGGGCGGGACGGGCGGAGCCTGTGCGGTGGATCGCTCGAGGACGTCGTCCTTCGCCATGCCATAGCCCTCCGCGAGGGCGTCGGCCACCACGCGCGTCACCAGGCTCACGGCGCGGATCGCATCGTCGTTGCCGGGGATGACGTAATCGACCTCGTCGGGGTCGCAGTTCGTGTCCACGATCGCGATCACGGGGATGTTGAGCTTCCGAGCTTCGGTGACCGCGATGTGCTCCTTCTTCGTGTCGATCACGAAGATCGCGTCGGGCAGTCGTTCGAGGTTCTGGATACCCCCGAGGTTCCGCTCGAGCTTCTCTCGCTCGTGGCGCAGTCGGATAGCCTCTTTCTTGGGGAGCCGTTCCATGGCCCCCGTGTCCTCCATCTCCGCAAGCTCACGGAGACGGAGCAGCCGCCCGCGGATCGTGCTGAAGTTGGTGAGCATGCCGCCCAGCCACCGGTTGTTGACGAACGGCATGTTGATCCGGGCCGCGTATCCCGAGACGACTTCCTGGGCCTGCTTCTTCGTCCCGATGAACAGGACGATCCCGCGGCGACGGCCGAGCCCTTGGACGAAGGAGTGCGCTTCCTCGAGGCCGGACAACGATTGCTCGAGGTCGATGATGTAGATTCCAGAACGCTCCCCGAAGAGGTACCGCTGCATCTTCGGGTTCCACCGTCGCGTCTGGTGGCCGAAATGCACGCCCGCCTCGAGGAGCTCCCGCCGAGTGACGACCGGCATGGTGTGCTCCTTTCGGTTGTGTCCTCCGCTCGGATCGACCCGATGGCGGCCCGCAGAGCCTGCGGGACCCCGGCATGCGGTCCCCGAGCGTGTGTGCTCGACGCGAAGGCGCGCCGGCGCCACGATCCTACCAGCGACGATACGACGCTCAGCCGCGCCGGCCGGTCCGCGGCGTCGGCGCGTCGGCCACGGTCGCGCCGATCGCCAGGTAGCGGAAGGCGAACATCGCGACGGCTGCCATCTGCAGCACGTTGATCACGATCGAGGCGGCCCACGCGCCGACCGATGGGTTGACGCCGATCACGCTCCCGGGGAGCGGCGCGAGCAAGAGGGCGAACGACGGCACGGCGTACAGCACCGCGAGCGCGAGGTTGTTCGAACCGGGCAGCCGGGCCGCCCGGACCGCCTTGGACATGGTCACCGGCAACGAGAGCTCCTCATCGGCCGAGATCGCCGGAGCGAACGCGAAGAGGTAAACCCCGGCGACCAGCAGGGCAACGGCAAGGATGAAGCCGATCCCTCCGCCGAGGAGCTGGACGAAGTTCGCGACGATCAGCACGCCAAGGTTCACCACGGCGACGGCGATCGTGACCGGCCACACATGCACACCCCGGCGGACGCTCCAGGAGGACACC
Source organism: Actinomycetota bacterium (assembly GCA_036395715.1). Taxonomy (GTDB): domain Bacteria; phylum Actinomycetota; class UBA4738; order UBA4738; family HRBIN12; genus AC-51. The sequence goes on from DASWDB010000074.1 coordinate 15,747, forward strand.
GATCCGGTCCGCATCCGTTCCACGGCGACGGTGGTCACGATCGCTTGGAACGCCGCGTGGATGACGAGGAACCCGGTGATGCCCGCGAGCGGGGCGAGCGCCGCTGCCGGACCGGTCGCGCCGACCGCCGAGAAGAGGTTCGAGGCGAGCGACACGTCGGTGGAGGTGGAGATCGGCGGGATGGCGAACGTGGCTCCCAGGATGGTGAACGGTCCTTGGAAGCCCAAGGCGAGAAGGATGAGCCACTCGGCCATGAGCACGAGCGGCACGGCCACGACGAGCGCCGGCGTCGCAAGGACGGTCGCGAGCCCACGCGTGATCGATGTGCGGATCCTGGGCACGGGCAGCGCACCGGGGGCACGCGGGGCGAAGATCGAGTCGAGCACACCCTTCCGAGGGGCCGGGGCCGGCGTGGGCGTCGCCGGCGCGCGGTACGACGGCGT
>DASWDB010000075.1:0-12004 GCA_036395715.1 Actinomycetota bacterium
CGCCACATCCGGGTTCGCCGAGGAAGGAACCGTCTGCCCCTGTTCAACGGGAAGAGATCGAGAGCCGGCGGTCGGATTCGAACCGACGACCTACCGATTACAAGTCGGTTGCGCTACCGGGCTGCGCCACGCCGGCGAGATGCCGAGTCTACCCTCGACGGAACGCCGGACCGCTCGAGGCGAGCGCATAGATCACGAACCCGTTGAGCAGGATCGTGACGAGGCCGCTCGCCGGCGTCGAGGACGCTCGCGCGATACCGAGCCCGATCCCAACGACCGCGAGCACGATCCCGAGCCACCGCCCGCTCTGCCGCAGCAGGAGCACGAGCACCCCGGCCAGCGCCTGAAGCGCCCCGTACACGACCAGGAAGCCGACGAGGACGCCGGAGACCGAGGATCCCCGATCGGAAGATGCGAAGGGCAGGAGCAAGACGACGTAGAGGACGGCGAACGACGCTCCCGCGAACAGCACGACCGCGGCGGTGATCACGATCGGGGTCCGGCGTCCGGTGACGACCGCATCCACCGGCACCTCGAAGTTCGTGAGATCCTCGAAGCGCGAGCCCGAAGGCCGGCTCGCGCGTCCCGAAGCCGGGGGCTCCGTCGGTTCCGACGGCCCTTCGTTCACCGGTCCCCCCCGAGCGCGCGCGGAAGCACGAAGGCGTAGAGCCCGGCGGCGAGCGAAGCGGCGGCGTTCAGCGAGTCCACGCGGCCGCGCATCGGGAGAGCGACGAGGAGATCGCACCGCTCGCGCACCAGGCGAGACAGACCCGAACCCTCGCTCCCGAGCACGATCGCCACACGTCCCTCGGGACATCGGGTGTCGTAGATGCTCCGCTCCGCCGAACCGTCGAGCCCGATCACGGTGAAGCCGACGTCCTGGAGCCGCTCGATCGCCCGAGCGATGTTCGCGACGCGCGCGTGCCGGAGGTGCAGCAGCGCGCCGGCGGAAGCGCGGACGGCCGCATCCGTCACGGGAGCCCCGCGGTGGGTCCGGCTCACGAGGATGGACGCGCCGGCGGCCTCGGCGGACCGCGCCGCCGCACCGAGGTTCTGCGGATCCTCGATGCCATCGAGCACGACGGCGATGGCGTCGTCGGCCCACGCGGTCTCCGCAAGATCACGTTCCGACAAGGAGCCTGCGTACGAGCCGGTCGGGCGGATCCGCGCGATCACCCCTCGGTGATCGCGCGCGAGCTGATCCAGGTCGGCGCGGCCGACCTCGCGCACGGGGACCCGTGCTCGGTCGGCCGCGCCGAGCACCGCCCGAAGCCCCTGGTTCCGGCGAGCGCCGGGCGCCACCAGCACCTCGATCGCTCGTCCCGTCCCGATCGCCTCGGCGACGGCGCGCCGGCCCGTGATCAGTTCGTCGCTCGACCGCATCACCGCACTCGCCGCGCTCACATCACCACCGCGACCGCGAGGCACCCGATCCCGTCACCGGCGAGCCCCAGGCCCTCGGGGCGGGTGGCCTTCACGGAGATCCTGTCGATCGGGATCGCCAGGATCTCGGCGAGTCGGGACCGTATCTCCTGGCGACGTGGAGCGATCGCGGGCCGGTCGGCGACGACGGTCACATCGCACGAGGACGGGGTGAACCCGGCGCCGCCGAGCAGTTCCACGACACGACCCAGGAGCGTCGATCCCGAGACCCCTTCGGAGGCGGCGTCGGATTCTGGGAAGTGCTCGCCGACGTCACCGAGCGCCGATGCGCCGAGCAGCGCGTCCGCGACCGCGTGACAGACCGTGTCGCCGTCGGAGTGCCCCATCAGGCCGTCTTCGCCCTCGAACCGGACGCCGCCGAGCCACAGCTCGCGGCCGGTCGCGAACCGATGGACGTCGAAGCCGAGACCACTCCGGGGCACACGCGCCTCAGGCACGGACGCCTCCCATCCGGGCCTCGGCGCTTGCGAGATCGAGCATCGTCGTGATCTTGAAGTTCATCGGGTCACCGGCGACCGCGACCACGGTCGCGATCCGTTCGAGCAGCATCGCGTCGTCGGTCACCCTGTCGTCGGCGGCGAGCGCGCGCTCGTGGGCGTCGCGGAGCACTCCGACCAGGAACGCCTGCGGGGTCTGCGCCAGCCCCAGCTCGGTCCGTGCGACGGTGTCGACGACGCGCACCCCGTCGAGCCGCTTGACGGTGTCCGCGACGGCGATCACCGGAACCGCCCCGTCGGCGCCCGCTTCCACGGCGCGGATCACGTCCGTGAACAGGTCCGGCGGCGCGAACGGCCGGGCTGCGTCGTGAACGACGACGATCTCGGCATCAGCCGCGAGGGCCGTCAGGGCCGCTCGCACCGATGCCTGGCGCGTGCGTCCGCCGGTCAGGATCGTCGTCGGGACGGGCAGCCCCTCGACGCAGGACCGCGCCTCCTCCTCGTAACCGGGGGGCGCCGCCACGACGATCGCCCCGATCTTCGGGGAGGCGGCGGCGCCGGCCGCGGCGACCGCGAGCATCGTTCGCTCTCCGATCGGCAGGAGGGCCTTCGGGCGCTCCGCACCGAGGCGCTTCCCCGCACCCGCGGCAAGCAGGATGGCCGCGGCACGCGGACCCCCATCGGTCATCGCCGCAGCATGGCAGAAGCGGTCGGGACGCGCAGGTCGATCCGAAGGATCGCCCGAGGCTCAGCCTGGCTGAGCTGCCACGTCGAGGTTCGCGAAGATCATCCTCCCGGTCGTCGTCTGCAGGACGTTCCGGACCTGCACCTCGACCTGACCGCCGATCAGCCCGGCGGCGTCCTCCACGACGACCATCGTGCCGTCGTCGAGGTAGCCGACCCCCTGTCCGTGCTCGCGACCGTCCTTCACGAGGCGGACGACGAGCCCGTCCCCGGCCGTGTAGGGGAGGCGGAACTTCGACGCGAGAGCGTTGATCTGCGCGACCGGAACCCGGAGCGCCTCGGCCACCTTCGCGAGGTTGTGATCAACCGTGATCAGGGACGCGCTGCGTTCGCGCGCGAGCCGGACGAGCGCGGCGTCGACGTCTTGGACCCCGGGCTCCTCGACCAGCTGGAACTGCACCGTCGGAGCCTTCTGGAGCTCCACCAGCACGTCGAGCCCGCGGCGTCCCCGGGTCCGCCGCCGTGGGTCCGATGAATCGGAGATCGCTTGGAGCTCGTGCAAGACACCTTCGTGCAGCAACACGGTGCCTGAGATGAAGCCAGTCGACACGAGATCGGCGATCCGCCCGTCGATCAGCGCGCTCGTGTCGACGACGTGGACATCACCCCCAGCGCGCGCGGTCGCCCGCGGCTTCATCCCGAAGAGACCGAAGATGTCCTCGTACTTCGCCTGGCCGAGCCGGATCCCCAGCGAGCCGAGGACCAGGAACACGAACAACGCAGCTGGCCACGAAAGGGTCACCGGGATGAACAACATCGGCAGACACAGGAGTGCGGCGACGACGAGTCCGATCACCAGGCCGACGACCCCGCCGGCGACCTCGGCGGCCGGACGTCTCGAGAACTCCTTCTCCAGGCCCCGAACGGCCTCGAGCGTGAGGCGGCCGAACACACCGCCACAGACGTAGCCGGACGCGGCGCCCAGGAAGACGTAGAGGATCGCTCGACCGCCGGTCGTGGCGGTCGCATAGGTCCCGAGCTGGTACCCGACGGCTCCGAAAACGGCGACGAAGATCAAGCGGACCGCCTCGACCAGGCGTCCGCGCAGCGTGGCCTTCCGACCTTCGTCTACCGTCATCGCGTCCTCAGCGGAGGGACGTTCGGACGGTTCCCTCCGCCGCCTCAGTCATCGGACGCAAGCGCGAACGACCTGAGACAGGCCCGGAAAAGCGGTGCGGTGGAACGTTGTCAGGAGGGCGATCAGGCCTGTGCGGCCGTGACCTTCGCTCCGTGGGAGTCGTCGAGGATGCCGTCGATCAGCGCCTCGGCCTCGTCCTCCGACTTCTCGGTCGCGAACGACAGCTCCGAGATCAAGATCTGACGGGCCTTCGTGATCATCCGCTTCTCTCCAGCCGACAAGCCCTTCTCGCGGTCGCGGATGGCGAGGTTCCGGAGCACCTCGGCGACCTCGTATGGATCACCCGAGTGGAGCTTCTCGAGGTTGTTCTTGAACCGACGACTCCAGTTGGCGGCGACCGACGTCTCGTCCTCGGTGAGCACCTTGAGGATCTTCTTGGCCTCGTTCTTGCTAACGCACGGACGCAACCCCACCTGGTCGGTCGAATCGATGGGCACGAGCACGGTCAGATCACCGTAGACCACCCGAAGGACCAGGTACTTCCGCTTCTCTCCGAGGAACTCCTTGACGCGTACTTCTTCGATGACTGCGGCACCGTGTTCAGGATGCACGACCGTGTCGCCTTTTCGGAACGTCACGAACCCTCCCTTGGAAGCGGAATCGCGCGGCTGACTAGTCAGGAGGGTAGCACGCGGAGCCCTTCCACCGCAACACGAACCCGCAGGTGAGAGCCCGCATCCGACGCTTCGGACGGTCCGGATGCACTACGACGCACGGGCCCGGCGCGCCGTCGCCACCCCCGAGATCGCCCAGCCGAGCGCCTGCGTGACGTGGCCCATCGTGCGGACCGTCAGCCCGTCGGGTGCGCCCTCGACGGGCCCGGGAGCGAACACCGCCGTGCAGCCCGCGCCGTGGGCCGCCGCCAAGCGCTGCTGCATCCCCGGAGCGGGGCGGAGGGAACCGGTGAGCGAGATCTCGCCCACGAAGGCAGCCCCGGCTGGGGGCATCGTCCCGGTCGCCGCCGACGCCAGCGCGGCGGCGACGGCCAGGTCGGACGCCGGATCGTCGATCCTGATGCCGCCCGAGGAGGCCCCGAACAGGTCGGCTCGACCGAGCGGCAACCCTGCCGCGCGGTCGAGCACCGCCGCGACCAGCTGGAACCGACGTGCGTCCAGCCCCGTCGCCTGCCGCCTCCCCGCGCCGTCGGCCGACCCGACGAGGGCCTGCACCTCGACCGCAAGCGCGCGCCGGCCGGCCTGGACGATCGCGACGGCCGATCCGGGTGCCGACTCGCCGGGGACCAGCATCGCCGTCGGATCGATCCTGGCCAGGCCGCGGGGGCCCATCTCGAACCACGCCGTCTCGCCCTCGGCTCCGAACCGGTTCTTGCCGCTGCTCAGCACCCGCAGCCCCGAGCGAGCATCGCCCTCGAACGCGAGCACGACGTCGACGGCGTGCTCCAGCGCGCGTGGCCCGGCGAGATCACCGTGCTTCGTCACATGGCCGGTCAGGATCACCGTGATGCCCTCGGACTTGGCGAGGCCGACGAGCGCGTCGGCGCAGAGGCGGACCTGGGTCACGCCGCCCGGCATCGCCGCACCGTGCGGATCGCGGAGGGTCTGGATGGAGTCGACGGCAAGCACTGCCGGCCGCGTAGCGCGCGCGGCATCCAGCACGACGTCGAGATCGCGTCCCGGAGCGAACCCGACGTCGTCCACCGGGATGCGGAGCCGCCTCGCGCGCGACGCCACCTGGGCGCGCGACTCCTCGCCCGAGACCAGCAGGCACGCCGTGCCGCCGGCGACGAGCGCGCCGACCAGGTGGAGCACGAGGGTCGATTTCCCGATGCCCGGAGCACCGGCGACCATCACGACCGACCCGGGAACGAGGCCGCCGCCGAGGACGCGGTCCAAACCCGGCACGCCCGTGCGGATCCGCGGTTCGTCTTCCCCGTCGCGGAGCGCCACGGACCGAACGGCGTCGCGTCCGCCGCGGGCGGGGGTGCCGGTGGTCTGGTCGACCGTTCCCCACGCCGCGCAGCCGGGACACCGGCCCGTCCACTGCGACAGCCGCTGCCCGCACGTCGAACAGACGAACGTCACCCGATCCCTCGCCACGCGGAGCAACGTAGCCGGCGCCTCTGACACCGGCCATCGGCACGGGGCGCAGTGTCACCCCCGAACGGTACGGTGCGGCTATCGTCCGGGTGAGGCCCAACGGTCCTCATCCGGGCCCAAGAGGCGACAAGAGCCGCTCCGCGCTCGACCGGGCGCGTGGCGTGCCGATACCTGGGTTCGTGAGGTGGTCGTCGTGCGAGTGGTCAAGCTGGAACTCGATGCTTCCCAGCACAGGCAGGTATCGTTGCGCGCGCCGGCTCCAGTCGCGCCCACGCATCCGCTCGTCCTCGTGATCTGGCGAGACGCGTTCTTCGAATTCGATCAGAAGAGCTCGGATGACTTCCGCTCCGAGTACCTGGTGCATACCGTCGGGTTCCTCGTCGCCGAAGGCCAGACCTTCATCTCACTCGCCCAGGAAGTGCTTCCCGACGACGAGGGCTATCGCGCCGTGACACACATCCCCACGGCCGTCGTCGAACGGACGGTCGTCCTCCACGCACCTTTCGAGGAAGCGCCGCCACCGGGCGAGTAGTGGGATAGACTCCGACAGCACCGCGAGCGTTCCTCGCTCGCCATCCGACCGGAAGGAGGGATGCACGATGACCGCGACCCTCGCAGCCGTCCTCACGTCGCCGCGTCCCTCCGGTCGCGCCTAGCTCCGACTCGCGCTGCTCGGGATCGCGGTTCCCGCACGTCCGCATCCCGATCAGAAGGAGCACGCGTTGCGAAACGAAGCGTTCGAGCACTTCTTCGATGAAGGACTCGTCGAAAGGCACCTGAAACCGCTCAAACACGGCAAGGAAGCGAGCGTCCACCTGTTCCGCGCCAACCCGAGGACGACGGGCGAGGAGCTCGTCGCCCTCAAGCTCTACCACCCGTTGGATCGTCGAGACTTCCGCGACGAGACGTTGTATCGGGATGGCGAGTTCATCAAGGAACGACGCATGCGCGTCGCCCTCGACCAGAAGACCCGCTACGGGCGCGAGCTGCAAGGCTCGCTCTGGGTCGGTCGGGAGTGGGAGACGCTCACGAGGCTGGACGGCGGTGTCCCGGTCCCCCGGCCGATCGAGGGCACGCAGGACGCGATCCTGATGTCGTACATCGGCGACGAGGACGTCCCCGCCCCCAGGCTGCACGAGTACCACCACGACGATCTGGACGAGCTGGCCTCGCTCTGGGAGCAACTGCATCGAGCGATCGAACGGATGCTCTACCGCGACGTCGTCCACGGCGACCTCTCCAGCTACAACATCCTGGTCTGGGACGGCGAGATCACGCTGATCGACTTCCCCCAAGCCGTTGACCCGAAGAAGAATCGGCACGCCCAGTCGTTCTTGGAGCGTGACGTCTGCAGGCTTGGCGAGCATTTCGAACGGCGCGGGCTGCACCGGCCGTGGCAACGGATCGCGAACGACCTCTGGACCGCCTGGCTGTTCGCCGACCTCGTCCCCGAGGAGCTTCGCGGACCCGCGACGTGAGGGGTGGGCGGACTCGCCGAAGCCCACCCCATCCGTCACGCTCGACCCTCTCCCTAAGCGCTCGTGCTCCCCGCGGCGTCTTGAAGGGTGATGCAGGCAGAAGGCGAGATCGTGCAGCTTCCGACGCAGCGGGTCGCACCCTCGAGGGACTTCCGGACGTTCTTCGAGGAGGAGCACCGGCGTCTGTTCAAGACGCTCTACTTCGTGACCGGCGACCGCACGGAAGCAGCCGACCTGATGCAGGAAGCGTTCGTGAAGCTCTGGGAACGCTGGGACACGATCGATCGGATCGACGATCCCACCGCATACCTCTTCAAGGTGGCACTCAACGGGAACCGGATGCGGCTGCGGGCCGCACGCCGGGCCGCGGGGCGCCCGATCCCGCTCGGCATCGTTCGCGACCCGTTCGACGAGGTCGACATCCGCGAGGACGTCCTGCGGATGCTCCGCGACCTCGCCCCACGGCAGCGAGCGGCCCTCGTCCTGCTCGATCTGTACGGATACGGCTCCGAAGAGGCCGCACGGATCATGGGCATCCGTCCGTCGACCGTCCGCGCGCTGGCCACGCAAGGTCGAGCCGTGCTCCGCCGCGAAGGAGGCCCCGATGCATGACCTGAGGGAGGTCTTCGAGTTGGTCACCAAGCAGACCGAGCCCGACCTGGACTCGTGGAAGAAGCAGGAGGTCAGGCAGCGACGGACATCGCGGAACCGGAAGCTCGGCGCGATCGGTCTCGTTGCCGCGCTCGTGATGGGACTCGTCGTGTTCGCGCTCACGCGGCTACCAGGCGGCAACGGCATGCCGGCGAAAAGTGTGAGCGTGACGCCGAGCGTGCCTGTCGACGCCACGCCACCGATCGGCCCGCAGCTCATGGCTCCCGACGGGACGCCCGTGCAGCAGTTGCCGCCGTCGATCGCCGGCGGACTCGCGCTCGCCCTTTCGCCCGACGGGACGACGGTCGCGTACATGGACATCGCGAACGGACTACGGATGGTGGCGGTGGACGGTAGCGACGACCGGGCACTCACTGACCGAGGTAGCAACAGCGGCGATGCGATGGACCACGTCTCCTGGTCGCCGGAAGGATCGAAGGTCGCTTATGCGTGGAGCGGCGAGATCTACGTCGCGAACGCGGACGGTTCGGGCAGGCACAGGCTCACGCACTCGGCTCCCGGTACGGGCAGCTACTACCCGGCCTGGTCGCCTGACGGATCAACGATCGCGTACTGGAGCGGGTCGAGCACCGGCGTTGACGGCGGACCGAGCGATGCCGAGATCTACACGATCCCGGCGAGCGGTGGGAAACCGCGTCAGCTGACCCACGACCGCGCCCACAACATCGAGCCAGCGTGGTCGCCCGACGGGACGCAGATCGCGTTCAAGCATGGTTGGGGGCTGGGAGAGATGAACGCGGACGGCACCGGGCTGCACGACATCTATTCGGTGAAGCACGGGCCGTGGGCGCCTGCGTGGTCCCCCGACGGCACTGCGATCGCGTTCACCGTCTTTGACCCAAGCGAGCGAGCGCTCGACGGCGGGCCACTGCTCCAGATGCGGATCCTGACGCTGGCGAGCGGGAAGGTGACGCGGCTCTCTGTGCGGGCGGAGACTGACCTGAACGGCCCGCAATGGATCTCGGACGGGGAGATCCTGATCAACCGGTACAACTAGCTCACGTAACGCGCGCAAACTGGGCGGGCGCCTCCGGCGCCCGCCCACTTCTCGCCCCCAGAGGCGGATCAAGCGATGTACCGTCCAACGATGGATGTCGAGCTTGCCGCGCGAGCGTGGGTCGAGGCCTGGTCCGCGGGGTGGGCGGAGCACGACCCCGACGTGATCGCGGCACGCTACGCGGAAGACTGCGAGTTCCGTTCTCACCCCTTCCGGGAACCGCTCAGCGGTCGCGAGGGCGCCCGCCGGTACGCCGAACGGGCCTTCGCGGAGGAGCGTGCCGCGATCTCCTCGTTCGCGGAACCGATCGTCGCGGCGGACGGCCGAGCGGCCGTCGAGTACCGGGCGACGATCACGACCACCGACGGCCTGACGGCGGCCCTGGCCGGTGTCACCGTCCTACGGTTCGACGAGAACGGACTGGTCCGAGAGCATCGCGATTACTGGGCCATGACCGAGGCCTCGTGACCCGGATGCCGATAAGGCCGGTCGCCGCGGGAGCGGTGACCGGCCTTCGGCCTTGAGAACCGCACGTCTCACGGGCGGCGAAGCGAGCGAGCGAGCGACCCGACTATTCGGGCGAGCTGGCGAGCTCCACCGGCGGTACGTCCGGCGGCACGATCGTGGGTCCGTGCTCGAAGACGATCTCATCGGCGGCGGCATCGACGAACACCGTCTCACCCGCACGGAACTCCTTGTGCAGGATCTGCTCCGACAGCGGATCCTCGACCAGGCGCTGGATCGTGCGGCGGAGCGGGCGAGCGCCGAGCGCCTGGTCGTAGCCCCGCTGCGCGAGCAGCGACTTCGCGGCGTCGGTCAGGTCGATGTCGATGTCCTTCGACTTGAGCTGCTCTTCCACCCGGCGCATCAGTAGATCGACGATCAACTTCACGTCGTCGATCGTGAGCTTGTGGAAGACGATGACCTCATCGATCCGGTTGAGGAACTCGGGCCGGAACTGCCGCTTGAGCTCGTCCTGAACCGTCTCCTTCATCTTCTCGTACGTCACGGCGTCGTCGCGGGCTGCGGTGAAGCCGATCCCGATGCCTTTGGAGATGTCCCGGGTACCGAGGTTCGAGGTCATGATGATGATCGTGTTCTTGAAGTCGACCGTGTGACCCTGGGAGTCGGTGAGCCGCCCATCCTCCAGGATCTGCAGAAGTGTGTTGAACACGTCCGGATGCGCCTTCTCGATCTCGTCGAACAGGATCACGCTGAACGGCTTGCGCCGCACGGCTTCGGTGAGCTGACCGCCTTCCTCGTATCCGACGTAGCCGGGTGGCGATCCGATAAGCCGGCTGACGGTGTGCTTCTCCATGTACTCGGACATGTCGAGCTGGATCAGCGCGTCCTCGTCGCCGAACAGGAATTCCGCGAGCGCCTTCGAGAGCTCGGTCTTCCCCACGCCCGAGGGACCCAGGAAGATGAACGAACCGGTGGGGCGCTTCGGGTCCTTCAGACCGCTCCGCGTCCGGCGGATGGCGCGCGACACCGCGGAGATGGCGTCCTCCTGGCTGATGATCCGCTTGTGGATCTCGTCCTCCATACGCAGGAGCTTCTCCGTCTCCTCCTCCGTCAGCTTGAACACCGGGATGCCGGTCCAGATGGACAGCACCTCGGCGATCTCCTCCTCGTCGATCTCGGAGAGGATGTCCATCTCGGTCGAACGCCACGACTGCTCGCGGCGCACCCGCTCCTCCTGGAACTGACGCTCCTCATCACGGAGCCTCGCGGCCAGCTCGAAGTCCTGCCCGTCGATCGCCGACTCCTTCTTGAGGCGCACCTCGGCGATCTTCTCGTCGATCTCCCGGACGTCGGGCGGCGCGGTCATGCGGCGGATCCGCATCCGGCTGCCGGCCTCGTCGATCAGGTCGATCGCCTTGTCCGGGAGGAACCGGTCGGAGATGTAGCGGTCGGCGAGGTTGGCCGCCGCCACGATCGCCTCGTCCGTGTAGGTGACCCGGTGGTGCGCCTCGTAGCGGTCGCGGAGACCCTTCAGGATCTCGATCGTGTGGATCACGGTCGGCTCGGAGACCTCGATGGGCTGGAAGCGCCGTTCGAGGGCAGCGTCCTTCTCGAGGTACTTGCGGTACTCGTCGCGCGTGGTGGCGCCGATCGTCTGGAGCTCGCCACGGGCGAGCATCGGCTTGAGGATGCTCGCCGCGTCGATGGCGCCTTCTGCAGCACCGGCTCCGACCAGCGTGTGCAGCTCGTCGATGAACAAGATGATGTCGCCGCGGGTTTTGATCTCCTTCAGGACCTTCTTCAAGCGCTCCTCGAAGTCGCCCCGGTAGCGGGATCCGGCGACCAGCGCGCCGAGATCGAGCGTGTAGATCTGCTTGCCCTTGAGGGTCTCGGGGACCTCTCCCTTGACGATGGACTGCGACAACCCCTCGACCACGGCCGTCTTGCCGACGCCCGGCTCGCCGATCAGCACCGGGTTGTTCTTGGTGCGCCGTGAGAGGACCTGCATCACCCGCTCGATCTCTTTCTCACGACCGATGACCGGGTCGAGCTTATTCTCCCCGGCGAGCTGTGTGAGGTTCCGACCGAACTGATCGAGGACGGCAGAGCCCTGCCCCGCGCTCTCGCTCCCGCCGCCGGCCGAGACCTGCTCCTTACCCCCGGTGTATCCGGAGAGCAGCTGGATCACGGTTTGACGGACACGGTTGAGGTCTGCCCCCAGCTTCTGGAGCACCTGGGCGGCGACGCCTTCGCCTTCGCGGATCAAGCCGAGCAGGATGTGTTCGGTGCCGATGTAGTTGTGTCCGAGCTGGAGCGCCTCGCGGAGCGACAGCTCGAGGACCTTTTTGGCGCGAGGCGTGAACGGGATGTGACCGGTGGGCGCCGCCTGCCCCTGGCCGATGATCTCTTCGACCTGTTGGCGGACGGCCTCGAGCGAGATGTTCAGGGATTCGAGTGCCTTCGCAGCGACGCCCTCGCCCTCGTGGATCAGGCCGAGGAGGATGTGCTCGGTGCCGATGTAGTTGTGGTTGAGCATCCGCGCTTCTTCTTGCGCGAGAACCACGACGCGCCTG
>DASWDB010000076.1:0-9249 GCA_036395715.1 Actinomycetota bacterium
CGAGCGGCGGTCGAGAAGGCGAGCAACTGCTCGCCGCGTGTTCGAGGCGTGGGAACCGCCGCGCGCGAGACCCATGCCGGCGCGCTCGGCGACCCGCCGGAGCTGGTGCGGCAGCAAGGGCAGGTCGGTCGCGACGACGACGATGCACGAGCCCTCGTGGTGGTCCTCGGGCATGCGATCGGTGAGCCGTTCGCCGACACGGACGCCATCGATCAGCAGGTCCTCGCGGTCGCCGTGGTTAGTCATCACCAACACGCCAACGGCGGATCCGCCGTGATCGGCGTCGATGATCCTCGACGCGGAGCCGATCCCGCCCTTGAAGTCGAAGCACTGCATCCCGGTGCCGGATCCGACGCATCCTTCTTCGACGGGATCGGACGTGACCGCGTCGAGCGCGGCCCACACGTCGTCGTCATCGATCGGGTCGGCGAGCACGTTCGAGAGCCACGAGTCGTCGCACTCGGTCACGCACGGCATCACCGACTCGCCGGCGTCGCCATCGTGCCGCGCGATCCAGCGCACCGTGGCGTCGTAGGCCTTGCCGATCAGGAGCGACGACGTGAGGACGATCGGGGACTCGAGGATGCCCCACTCCCGGATCGCGTTGATCCCGATCAGCTCGCCGTACCCGTTGAGGATGTGCGTGGCCGCGTACACGGGCTCGGTCCACGGGAAGCCTTCGTGCGGCATGATCGCGGTCACCCCGGTGCGCACCGCCTTCGGATCCCCGTCGTCGCCAGCGATGACGGTCCGGTGACCGACGCGGACGCCCGCGACGTCGATGATCGAGTTGGACGGTCCCGGCGCGCCCCGACCGATGGTGATGCCCAGGTCGCGGGCACGACGGTTCGACATGGCCCGCTACCATACCGGCCGTGGGGATCCTCGGCCTCGGTGTCTCGTTCCGCCGTGCGCCCGTCGAGCTGCTCGAGCGGCTGGCGTTCGACGACGCTGACCTGACGAAGGCCTACCGCCACGCGCAGGACCTCGACGGGCTCGACGAGGTCGTGATCCTGTCGACCTGCAACCGCGTCGAGGCGTACGGCAACGTCCCGAGCTATCACTCCGGCTTCTTGGCGCTGAAGCGCGTGTTGATCGAGACGCGTGGCATCGAACCCGACGAACTGACCGACCCCTTGTACGCGCATTGGGAACGTGACGCCACCGATCACCTGTTCTCGGTCGCCGCAGGCCTGGACTCGATGGTCCTCGGCGAGACGCAGATCCAGCGCCAGGTGCGAGATGCGCTCCGCCGCGCCGAGGCCGAGGACGCGGCGGGTCACACCCTCGCCACGGTGTTCCACGCGGCCGTGCGGGCGGGCCGCCGGGTGCGGCACGAGACGGCGCTCGGCGCGGCGCCGGACGCCTACGTCGCGATCGGGGCGGACCTCGCGGACGAGGCGCTGGGCGGGATCGCGGGACGGAAGACCGTCGTGATCGGGGCGGGCGGGATGGCCGAGCTCGCCGTCCACCACCTCCGGGGTCGAGGCGCGGGTCCTCTGCGGGTGCTCAACCGTTCGGTCGAGCGGGCACGAGCCCTGGCCGAGCGAACGGACGCCGACCACGGCGGGCTGGATGCGCTGCCCGACGCGTTGGAAGACGCGGACCTGATCGTCTCGGCGACCGGCGCGGCCGGCCACGTGATCGCTCGGGACGACCTGGCGAGGGCGACGGCCGGCCGTGCCGGTCGGCCGCTCGTGATCCTGGATCTGGCCGTGCCCCGCGACGTGGGGCCGGAGGTCGCCGATCTCGACGGGGTCGGGGTGATCGACGTCCTCACGCTCCGCACGCGCATCGGCGACCACTCGCCGCAGACCGCCGAGGAGATCGGGCGTGCCCACGCGATCGTCGACGACGAGGTCCGTCGGTGGGTGACCCGCCGGCGTGGCGACGAGCTCGCGCCCGTGATCCGGGCGCTCCGCGAGCGCGGCGACCGCGTGGTTCGCGCGGAGCTCGATCGCTGGGCATCGCGACTCGCCGAGCTCACCCCTGACCAGCGGGATGCGGTCGAAGCGCTGGCGCGCGGCGTATCGGCCAAGCTCCTGCACGATCCGATCGTCGCGATGAAGGAGCGGAACGAACCCGGCTCCGACCGCGAGCACGCGAAGCTGCTGGCCGAGCTCTTCGGGCTCGACCCCGACGACCAACGGTGACCGCTCTTCGGATCGGGACTCGAAGATCGGATCTCGCGCTCGCCCAAGCGGGTCGGGTCCGTCTCCTGCTCCGAGCGAACGGCCTCGACGCCCAGATCGTGCCGATGACGACCGCCGGAGACGAGGGCGAGGCCGTCGACGTGACGACGTCGCCCGCGGGGATCAAGGGGATGTTCATCGACACGATCGTCTCCGCGCTCCGTGACGGTGCGATCGACCTCGCGGTGCATTCGGCCAAGGACCTGCCCGCCGAGGAAGAAGACGACGTGGTGATCGGGGCCGTCCCCGAGCGTGGCGACCCTCGCGATGTGCTCGTCCTGCGCGGTGAACGGCCGCTGGGAGCCGGGATGTGGGTGGGAACGTCATCGGTCCGCCGGCGGGCGCAGCTCCTGGCAGCCCATCCGGGTGTGGAGGTGGCCCACCTCCGCGGCAACGTCCCCACGCGGCTGCGGAAGCTCGACGCCGGCGACGTCGACGCCGTGATCCTCGCCGCCGCCGGACTCGACCGGCTCGGCATCCGTCGCGAGCACGCGCATCCTCTCGGGGTCGGCGAGATGCTGCCGGCTCCCGGCCAGGGGTGCCTGGCCGTGCAATGCCGGGCGGCCGACCGGAAGCTGCGCGCCGCGCTCACGTTGCTCGAGCACCACGCGTCGGGCGTGGCCCTCGAGACCGAACGAGCGCTCGTGCGCCGCCTCGGCGGCGGCTGCGACCTCCCGCTCGGTGCGATCGCCGCCGTCCGGGGCGACACGGTCCGCCTGGCAGCGATCGTCGCCTCGCCCGACGGATCCGAGCTCCTGCGCGCCGCGGCCGACGCGTCGCTCCCCGAACGGGCGGCCACGCTGGTCGCGGATGCGCTCCTCGGCCAAGGCGCGGACAGGATCCTCGCGTCGGTGCAGGGCGCGTGAGCCGCTCACCGCTCGCGGGCAAGACCGTCCTGGTCACGAGGCCCGCTGAGCGGAGCGGCCGATTGGTCAAGCTCCTTGACCAAAAGGGGGCCCGAGCGATCGTCGCCCCGACGATCGCGTTGCGTCCCGTTCGCAGCGCGGCCCTGACGGCCGCGCTGCGGGACCTCGCCGGTGGCCGCTACGCGTGGCTCGTCCTCACCTCGCCGGCAACGATCGCGACCTTGGCCGAGCGGCTCGCCGGACCGCGTGAGGTGCGGGCGTCGGTCGCGGCCGTCGGCGACGGAACGGCCGAAGCGTTCCGTCGCTGGACACGACGCGATCCCGACCTGCGACCACGGACCTTCACGGTCGCGGCCCTCGCCCGCGCGTTCCCGCGCGGCGAGGGTCGCGTCCTGTGCCCGCGCACCGACATCGCGCCCGACGGATTGGAAGGTGCGCTCGCGGCGAAGGGGTGGAAGGCCGATCGCGTCGACGCCTATCGCACGGTCTTCCCACGCAAGCTGCCGAGCGAGGCCACGCACGCCCTCGCGGAAGGCGAGGTCGACGCCATAACCTTCACGAGCGCCTCGACCGTCCGGGGATTCGTCGGCGCGCTCGGACGAGTACGCGGGCTTCCGAAGATCGTCTGCATCGGCCCCGTGACCGCTGCCGAGGCACGGGCCCATGGGCTCCCGGTGCATGCCGTCGCCGACCCGCACACGACCGACGGTCTCGCCGACGCCCTGGAGCGGGTCTTCGCCGCTCGGCGGCCCGGCCCAAGGCCCCCGAGGCGGTAGCGGTTCGGGCACTCCTCGGGCCGACGAGCCCGGAACCTACGCGATACGGATCTTGGCCGCGACCGTGTCCGACCGAGTTGATTCGTTCGAGGATGCACCGGTCACGGGGATCGTGACGACCCTCCCGATGGTCGCCTTCGACGTGATCGACACCACCATCTTGATCGTGGTCGATGCGCCCACGGCGAGCTCCTCCGGATGTCCGATGAAGGACCACTCGAAGGCCGGGATCGGCACTCCGTGGTCGAAGAACTTCAGGCTGACGCCTTGCAGGCGGAATCCGCCGCTCCGGACCCGGATAGTGTCGGTCGCGTTGCCGTCGTTCTGGATCGTGATCGCGAACGTCACGGAATGCCCTCTGGCGACCTTCCTCGGGATCGTCTGGTGATAGCCCGTCTGGTTGTAGATGCCGTCACCGACGAACACGCCGCGGTTCCCTATGAGGAGATCGGGCCGGCCGCGGACGGCCGTCGCCTTGGTGCCGTACCGCACGACGGCGATGTCACTGCCGGTCGTGTCGTCGAAGTTGCTGCCGGCCACGACGATCTTCCCGCCCGGCGCGATGGCCACGCCCGTGGGCGTGGTGCTCGACCCGCCGAACGGATCGGTGCTGAACGCCGTGAAGACGGTGCCATCGCCGCCGAACGTGGGGTCCAGCGCGCCCGTGCTCGTGTAGCGGGCGGTCACGATCCCGTCGGCCCCGTCGGACGTATCCCCCGCGCCCTCGCCGACGGCGACGATCCTCTCATCGGGTTGGAGCGTGCCCGCGCTGAAGCCGTAGCCGAATCCGCCGAGCTCCGTCTGGACGATACCGCCCGTGCCGAACCCGGTGTTGAGCGTACCGTCGGTGTTGTAGCCGACGAGGAGCCCGTACTCGTAGCCGGATGAGCCGATCGCAACGATCGACCCATCGGACATGAGGGCCACGTCGGACGCGGTGTCCGGTCCGGCGGTCGCGTCGGTCTTCACGATGCCGTCGCCGCTGAACGTCGTATCGAGACTTCCGGCGGGGTCGAAGCGGAGCACGGCCACGTTCTCATTGCCCGTGATGCTGAGCGACGCGCCCGCCACGACGATCGCGCCGTCGGGCTGGACGCCGATGCCGCTCGCGATGCCGCCGAACCCGATCTTCGTCGTGGTGATCCCGTCCCCACCACCGAACGACGCATCGGGCACCCCGCCGGAGTCGAATCGAGCGAGCAGGATATCGCCGCCGAAAAACCCTGAGAAGTTGCCCATCCCCGTTGCGACGATGGAACCGTCGGCCTCGATGGCGACGCCCAGGAACACGGCTCCTGTCCCCACCGAGATCGTCGCGATGCCGTCTCCGCCGCCGAACGTGTTGTCTGGTGTCCCATCCGGGTCGTAGCGGAAGAGCGCGGCGCTCACACCATCGTCCGTGAACCCGCCGACCACGATCCGCCCGTCATCTTGGATCGCGATCGCGAAGGCGGCGTCGTCCCCTGAGACGTCGGTGATCACGATGCCGTCGCCACCGAAGGTGGGATCGAGCGTGCCATCCGCGTTGTACCGAACGAGTGCGATGTCGGTTCCGCCGTGCGTGGTGCCTGCGACGACGATCTTGTGGTCGGCCTGGACGGCGACGGCTTCGCCCGTGTCATCCCCGGCGACGTTCGTCAGGACCTTGCCGTCGTCGCTGAACGTCCGATCCAGGTAGCCGGTCGAGGCGGCCGCCGCGGCGGGCGGGACGAACGTCAAGACCGTCGCGAGCGCGAGCGCGCCGACGGCGATGGTCCGGAACGGGGTTTTCATCAGGAAGCAACTCCCTCGTGATGCCGGCGCCCGACGGCGAGGCTGCGAAACCGACCGGCGCCGGAGTGTAGCCCGGCAAAGGTTGCTTGTCGACGCCACCGCCCCCGGCGGATCGCTGCAGGTACGCTTCCGGCGATGAGCTTCCCCGAGCATCGCGCGCGTCGCCTCCGGCGCACCCCGGCTCTCCGAGAGCTCGTCCGCGAGACCGAGGTCCGTCCGGCCGATCTCATCGCGCCGCTGTTCGTCAAGGAAGGGCTCGAGGATCCCGCACCGATCTCGTCGATGCCCGGCCTCGTCCAGCACACGATCGAGTCCCTCCGCAAGGAAGCCGCCGAGATCCGCCAACGCGGCGTGGTCGCGTTCGTCCTGTTCGGGATCCCGTCGCGCAAGGACGCGGAGGGATCGGAGGCATGGAACCCCGACGGCATCGCGCAACGAGCGGTCTCGGCCCTTCGCGCCGACCTCGGCGACGACGCCGTCGTGATCGCGGACCTCTGCCTCGACGAGTACACCGACCACGGACACTGCGGTGTCCTGAACGAGCGCAATGAGGTCGACAACGACCAGACGCTCGAACGGTACCGGTGGATCGCGAAGGCGCAGGCCGAAGCCGGGGCGCACGTCGTCGCGCCCAGCGGGATGATGGACGGCCAGGTCGCGGCGATCCGGGGAGCACTGGATCACGCAGGTCATACGGAGGTCGCGATCCTGGCGTACGCGGCGAAGTTCGCGTCGGCGTTCTACGGACCCTTCCGTGAGGCCGCCGAGGGTGCCCCGCGCTTCGGCGATCGGACCGGTTACCAGGAAGATCCCGCGAACGGCGACGAGGCGCTCCGCGAGATCCGCGCCGACGTCGACGAGGGCGCCGACATCGTGATGGTGAAGCCGGCGCTCCCGTACCTCGACATCGTCCGCGCGGCGAAGGACACGACGCGGATCCCGGTCGCCGCCTACAACGTGAGCGGCGAGTACGCCATGCTCAAGGCCGCGGCGCAGAACGGCTGGCTCGACGAGCGTCGCGCCGTGATCGAGGTGCTGACGTCGATCCGTCGCGCGGGGGCCGACATGATCCTCACGTATCACGCCAAAGACGCGGCCGACTGGCTGCGCTGATCCGGCTCGCCGCCGGCACGAGCCGGCTCGTGTCACACGGCGAACGGTTGGTACCCGGGTGGTCGGGGCGGGCTGCCCTCTGCCTCCTCCCAGCGCTCGGCGATCCACACGAGGAGATCGTCGCGGAACCGAGGCGCGGTGACCTGCAACCCGGATCGGACGCCGCTCGGGAAGGCGCCGGCGGGCAGGGAGAGCGCGGGGTGCCCGGTGATGTTCTGCAACGACGTCACGTACAGCGTGGGATCGGAGCCGCGGCCGTCGGGCGGCCCCTCCGCGGCGATCGCGTCGGCGGCCATCACGGGTGAGAGGACGACGCCGTCCGCGCCGAGGAGCTCGTCCAGCGCTCGGATGTACTCGAACCGGTGCCGCCGAGCGGCGAGGTACTCCTCGGTGCGCACACGGGACCCGATCTCGAGGAACGAACGCGCGGACGCGGTGAGCTCGTCGGCATGCTCCTCGATCCAGGAGCTCCCGAACAGGTGCGCGTGCTCGGCCGCGCAGACGGTCACCCACTCCTGCTCGAGCGCGCGGTCGCCGAAGAGCTCGCGTGGATCGATCACCCGCGGAACGGCGTCGAAGACCTCCGCGAACCGGGCGAGCGCAGCCCGGAACGGCTCCGCGGCCTCCGGAGGGAGCGGTCCCATGTCCTCCCACCGCTCGAGCGAGAAGACCGACCCGAGGCTCGGCGCGTCCGATCGGCTCCGGACGGCGTGCGTGGTCGGGTCGCCGGGCGTCGGACCCGCGAGGACGTCCAGCAACAGGCGGAGATCCCCGGCCCGAGCCGCGAGCGGCCCGTCGGTGGAGTAGTCGATCCAATCCGGGATCGGGTCGCGACCGATCACGCCGTTCGTCGGCTTCAGCCCGAAGAGCCCGCAGTAGGAGGCGGGGATCCGGATGGATCCCCCGCCGTCGGTGGCGGTCGCGATCGCGGCCATCCCGGCCGCGATCGCGACCGCCGACCCGCCCGAGGAACCACCGGGGGTCCGCTCACGGTTCCACGGGTTCCGCGTGGGACCGAACAACAGGTTCGAGGTGAACCCCTCCGCGGCGAACTCGGGCAGATTGGTCTTCCCGACCACGACGGCGCCGGCGGCGCGGAGCCGTGCGACGACGAGCGCGTCGCTCCGCGCCGCCGGCGCCGTCGCGAACGCCTGCGATCCGAACGTCGTCCGCATCCCCGCGACATCCGTCATGTCCTTCACGAGGAGCGGCAGGCCGGCGAGCGCCCCGGCCTCGGCACCGTTCGCGATCGCGGCGTCCAACCCGCGTGCGTCCTCGAGCGCGTGCTCGGCGCGGAGCCCGACGACCGCCCGGAGATCGGGGTCGAGGGCATCGATCCGGCGCAGGGACTCGGTGACGAGCTCGTGCGCGCTCGTGCGACGCTCGCGAACGTCCGCGGCCTGCTCACGCAGCGTCGTCCCCCGTTCGTCGGCCATCCCAGGGACCTCCGTCAGCCGGGACCGGACGCGTTCGTTTCGGCGAACCAGCGAGGCGAGCGGCGCCGGTACAAGCCGTACGCGATCGGGCCCGCCGCGATCGGGAGCCAGTACGACACCAGCCGATACGCGAGGGTCGCGAGGGTGGCTTGTGCGGCGGGGACCCCGGCGAGCACCAGCGTCGCGGCGAGACCCGCCTCCACGAACCCCAGACCGCCGGGGGTGATCGGGACGAGCCCGAGGACGACCCCCGAGACGTAGGCGAGCAGCACGAGGGACGCCTTCGGACGGGCGCCGGCGGCGACCAATGCCGCGAGCAACGCGAGGTAGTCGAACAGCACGTTCCCGGCCGAACGGAGGATGGCCTGTCCCCACCGCTCCCCGAGCGTCGCCCGGACCATGTCGCGCTCGCGCGTGAGTCGCTCGTCGAAGCCCGTGAGCGGCGGACGCCTCCGCAGCACGGCGTTGCGCAGCCGCTGGAAGACGCGGGCGGCCCACTCGATCGGCCGGTCGGCCAGCAAGAGGGCGGCGCCTCCGGCGACCAGCAGGACGAAGGCCCCGACCCCGAGCCATGCCGCTCGGGCGAGCCCTCGGTTGACCGCGACGCCACCGAGGATCGCCGGCACCGACAGGATCGGCAGCGCGAAGACGGTGGCGACGTTGATCAGCGAGACGGCGGTGAGCCCCGTCGCGATGTGGGTCGGATCCATCCCCCCGCCGACCAGCAGTCGGTACTGCGTGGCGGCGCCGACCGCGTTCCCGCCCGGGAGGACCCTGCTGATCGAGTTCCCGGCGAGCTGCGACGTACCGATCAGGAAGTACCGCCGCGATCGCAGGCAGAGGCCGATCAGGGTCCAGATCGAGAGGAAGCTCGCGACCTCCAGGGCCGCCATCACGAGGAACCACACGGGGTTGACGTGGCGCAGTTCCGCGAACGAGCCGAAGACCGCGACCAGGGACGGCCACACGATATAGAAGCCGATCAGGGCGACGACCAGCGCGGCGATCCGACCGGGCGAGACCACACGCGGCCTGGCCGGTACGCTCCGGGTCTGGGCCGGGTCGGTCACGTGGCCAGCGTCCCTTCCCGGAC
>DASWDB010000077.1:0-6251 GCA_036395715.1 Actinomycetota bacterium
GCGCCTGTGGCAGCTCACCACCGTGCAGTGCGACTTCGCGCTGCCCGAGCGCTTCGACATGGAGTACGTCGGCGAGGACAACGAGCGCCACCGTCCGGTCATGATCCACCGCGCGATCCTCGGCACGCTCGAGCGATTCAGCGCGGTGCTGATCGAGCATTACGGTGGAGCGTTCCCGCTGTGGCTCTCGCCCGAGCAGATCCGCTTCGTGCCGGTGGCCGACCGACACGTCGAGCACTGTCGGACGCTCGCCGACCGTGCGCGCGCCGCCGGCCTGCGGCCCTTCGTCGACGACGCGAAGGAGTCGGTCGGCAAGAAGATCCGGGCGGCCCAACTGATGAAGGTCCCGTACGTGGTCGTCGTCGGCGATCGCGACCTGGAGGCCGGGACGCTCACCATCCGAGACCGGAACGGGACCGAAACCGCAGGCGTCCCGTTCGATGCGATCGTCGCCGCGTTGGCGGACGAGGCAGGATCGCGCCGGCTCCAACCGACGGACTTCGCCGCCGTCTGAGATGGAGTTCGGGGGCTGATGGAACGTCTGTGGAGCCCCTGGCGGATGGAGTACATCCAGGCGAGCAAGGACATCGTCGAGGACCGGTGCGTGTTCTGCGCGTTGTTGGAGGAAGGCGATCCGGACGGGGAGAGGATCCTCCGCCGAGAGTCGTTGGTCTTCGTCGCGCTCGCGAAGTACCCCTACGCGCCGGGACACCTCCTCATCCTGCCCACGCGCCACGTCGCCGACCTCGAGGAGCTGACCGACGAAGAGCAGTCGGCCATCGCCCGGCTCGTGCGGATGTCCGTTCGCGTCCTCCGCGAGGCATCGGAACCCCACGGATTCAACATCGGTCTCAACCTGGGTCGTGCGGCCGGTGCAGGCATCCCGGAGCACCTCCACTGGCACGTGGTTCCCCGGTGGGGTGGCGACACGAACTTCATGCCGGTGATCGGGCAGACGCGCGTGATGCCCGAGCTGCTCGACGAGACGTTCGCGAAGCTCCGGCCTCGGTTCGAGGAGGACTGAAACGATGCGATCCGGGTCGATCGAGCTCCCGGATGGCGGCCGGCTCGCCTTCGATGTCGAGGGCGATGGACCCGACGTGGTGCTCCTGCACCCAGGTCTGTGGGATCGGCGGACGTGGGACCGACAGATGACCACGTTCCCCGTGGCCGGGTTCCGCGTGACGCGATACGACGCGAGGGGCTACGGCGAGTCGACCCGGCCGAACGCCCGGCCCTACTCCCACGTCCGCGATCTGGAAGCGCTCATGGACGCCCTGGACATCACGGCGGCTGCGCTCGTCGGATGTTCGATGGGAGGTGGGATCGAGATCGACTTCGCGCTCGAGCATCCGGAGCGGGTGTGGGCCTTGGTTCCGGTGGCCGCCGGCCTCGGCGGGTTCGAGCCCCTCGAGGAGGAGGAGGATTGGTGGGCGGTGGCGACCGCACGGGTCGACGAGGCGCTCGAAGCGGGTGATCTGGAGCGGGCGGAGGACGCCCGGCTGGCGATCTGGGCGCCGCTCGGCGCCGACGATCCGGCCGGTGCGCGGATCCGCGAGCTCGCGTTCGAGAACATCCACGAGCTGACGATGGACGAGTCCGCACACGAGGATCTCGATCCGCCGGCCGCGACGCGTCTCGGCGAGATCGACGTGCCGACGCTCGTGGTGGAGGCGGAGCAGGATCCGCCGTTCAGCCGGCGGACGAGCCATCTGATCGCGACCGGGATCCTCGACGCGCAGCTGGTCACGATCGAGGGGGCGGACCACGTCGTGAACCTTCGGCAGCCCGAGCGGTTCGACGAGGCGGTGCTGGCGTTCCTGGCCGCGGTCCGGCCAGAGCTCGGAGCGTGACGATCAGCGCTTGTGCGCTTCCTCCCGGGACCGCTGGTACTCCTCGATCACCCTTGATGCCAGGTGTGCGGGCATCTCCTCGTAGTGGGAGAACGTCATGGTGAACGCACCGCGGCCGCCGGTCATCGAGCGGAGATCGATCACGTACCGGGCGACCTCGGCTTGCGGGACCAACGCGTTGATCAGTTGCTTCCCGCCGCCGATCTGCTCCATGCCCTGGATCTTGCCCCGCTTGGCGTTCAGGTCTCCCATGATGTCCCCGGTGAAGCTCTCGGGGATCACGACCGAGAGTTGGACGATCGGCTCGAGCAGGACGACCCCCGCCTTCTCCACCGCCTCCTTGAGGGCGAGGGACCCGGCGATCTGGAAGGCCATGTCGGAGGAGTCGACCGTGTGGAACTTGCCGTCCACGAGCGTGACCTTGATATCGACCATCGGGTTCCCGCTGATCACCCCCTCGGACATCGTCTTGACGATCCCCTTCTCGATCGAGGGGATGAACTGCTGCGGGATCGCACCACCCGTGATCTTGTCCTCGTAGACGAACCCCTCACCACGGGGCAAGGGCTCGAGCTCGATGCTGCAGATGGCGTATTGGCCGTGCCCGCCGGTCTGCTTCACGTGGCGACCCTGCGCCGCCGCCTTGCCCCGGACCGTCTCCCGGTACGCGATCTTCGCCGGCGTGTGATGGACGTCCACGCCGAACTTGGCCTTGAGCCGGCTCATCTGCACATCCAGGTGCGCCTCGCCCATGCCGTAGATCACCATCTCGTGGGTCTCTTCGTTGCGCGCGACGTGGAAGGAGGGGTCCTCCTCGCGGAGCCGTGCGAGCCCTGTCGCCAGCTTGTCCTCGTCACCCTTCGTTGCCGGCGTGATCGCGTACGCGAGCAGCGGCTCGGGAAGCTCGACGGGTTGGAGCTGGACCGGATCGTCCTTCGTCGACCACGTGTCGCCGGTGTGTGAGGCCTGGAGCTTGGCGACCGCGCCGATGTCACCCGCGGGCACCTCGGCGATCGTCTCGTGCTCCTTCCCCTTCTGGGTGAAGAGCTGGCCGAGCCGCTCCTCGGTGTTCTGGGTGGCGTTGTAGATGGAGCTGTCCGGCCGAACGCGTCCGCTGAAGACGCGGAACATCGTGACGTGACCGACGAACGGGTCCGAGACGGTCTTGAAGACGAACGCGGTGGTGGGTCCGGCCGGATCGCAGGAACGCTCCTTCGCCTCCCCCGCCTTCCCGATCACCGTGACCGGCCCCCGGTCGAGCGGTGAGGGGAACTCCTCCACGATGAAGTCGAGCAGACGGTCGATCCCGATGGCCTTCGATGCCGACCCGACCAGCACCGGGGCCAGACGCGCGGCCGCGAACCCCGCCTTCGCGCCCCGCACGATGTGCTCCTCGGGAAGGGTGCCTTGCTCGAGGTATTCCTCGATCAACGCGTCGTCAGACTCCGCGACCGCCTCGACGAGCTTCTCGCGAGCGGGGTCCGCCATCGCGTGGATGTCGTCGGGCCACTCGGATTCCTCGGCCATCGGTCCGTTCGGATACAGGTCCGCCTTCTCGTGGAGCAGATCGGCGATGCCACCGAACTCGTGCTCCTGTCCGATCGGCAGCTCGAAGGGCGCGACCTGGTTCCCGAACGACGACACCAGCTGATCGAGGGTCCTCTGGAAGTCGGCGCGCTCGCGGTCGAGCTTGTTCACGAAGATCGCGCGCGGCAAGCGCTCCTCTACGGCGAGCTCCCACGCATATTCGGTCTGCACCTCGACGCCGTCGACGGCGCTCACGACCACGATCACCGCGTCCGCGGCACGGATCGCGTTCCGCAGGTCGCCGACGAAATCGGCGGTCCCCGGCGCATCCAGCGCGTTGATCTTGACGCCCTTCCACTCGATGGGCGCCATGGCGAGCGAGACGGAGATACCGCGCCGTTGCTCGTCCGGATCGTGGTCGGAGACCGTATTGCCGTCTTCCACGGTCCCCATGCGCGTGCTGCTGCCAGACGCGAAGAGCAATGCCTCGAGGAGGGTCGTCTTGCCCGCTCCTCCGTGGCCAACCAGCAGGACGTTTCGGATGTCCTTCGCGTCGTACGTGTTCAACGCGGCTCCTTCCGGCTGTGCACGGACCCCGGGTCGCGGGTCCAGGCATCCTATCGAGTTGCTACGCTCGCGCCCGTTCCGATGGTGCGCTTCCAGCGACAGCCGCCGGGGACGGCGCTCACGCGGGTCGCCCTCTTGTCGGGCGCCACGTTCGCCGCCGGCGCCGGGTGGTTCGTCGTCGTGGGGCAGCTCACTCGTGCGGGCGCGTTCGCGGGGACCGGGGCGGCGCTCCTGCTGTTCGGAGGGCACCGGGCGAACCACGGCGAGGGCGGTCCGGTCGACCGCATGCTGACCGAGCTGCTCGACCGGGGCTGGGACGCGGCGGTGCTGGGCCCCATCGCTTGGGTCTCGCGGAGCGCTTCGCCAGGGGTGGCGATCGGAGCCATCGTGGCGCTCTGCGCGAGCTTCCTCTCCTCCTATGTCCGGGCGCGTGCGGCGGCGCTCGGCTACTCCCTCGAGGAGAGCCACGTCACGCGCGGCCTCCGCTATGCGCTCGTGACCACGGGCCTGCTCGCGGACGGCCTAGGCTGGGCCGTTTGGGCCGCGGCCGCGACGTCGGTCCTCGCGGCTGCGGTCCGAACGGGACAGGTCGCCCGCGAGGGGCGGACGTGAGCGAAACGGCCTCCCCGAGTCCTCGCGAACGGGTCGCCTATCGCGCGTTCGCAACGGTCGGCTGGCTGGGCCGTACCCTGCCGACGCATTCCGGCAGGATGCTCTTCCGCTGGGCCGGGTCGCTCGCCTACCACCTAGCGCCCCGCGTGCGAAGCATCGTCGCCGCGAACCAGGCGATGGTGCTCGGCCGCCCAGAGGATGATCCGCTCGTCCGCAGGGCGACGGCAGAGGCGTTCCGCCGATACGCCCGCTACTGGTTCGATGCGTTCGACGTCGTCGGTTGGTCCGACGATCGGATCGACGCCGCGTTCGCCTGGAGCGGGATCGAGCACCTGGCCGATCCGGTCGCCGCGGGGACGGGCGTGATCGCCGTCCTGCCGCACATGGGGAACTGGGATGCCGCCGGTCGGGCGATGCTGCAGCGCGGTCTACCCGTCGTCTCCGTGGCCGAGCGGCTCCAACCCGACGAGCTGTTCCGGTTGTTCCTCGAACACCGGCAGGCGCTCGGGATGACGATCATCGGGCTCGAGCAGAACGGTCGCGTGGGCAGGGCGCTCACGACGGCGCTCGCGGAGAGCCGCGTCGTCGCGCTGGTCGCCGATCGCGACCTCACCGGTCGCGGCGTCGAGGTCGAGATGTTCGGGGGGCGCCGCAAGCTTCCCGCTGGCCCGGCGCTGCTCGCGCTGTCGACCGATGCCCCGATCGTGGTCGCGTCGATCTACGAGACGCCGACCGGCTGGCGCTGCGTCCTCCATCCGCTCGCGGAGGTGCCGCGGACCGGGAGGCGTCGCGAGGACGCGACGGCGATCACCCGTGAGATCGCCCGCGCCTTCGAGCGGGCGATCTCGGCGTCCCCGCCGGACTGGCACCTGTTCCAGCCAGGCTGGTCCGACCGGGATGGAACGTGAGGATCGCCCTCGCGTGTCCGTACGCATGGGACGACGTTGGCGGCGTTCAGGTCCAGGTTCGTGATCTCGCGGAACGGATGGTCACCCGGGGTCACGAGGTCCTCGTGCTGACCCCCGCACGGGTTCCACCGGCCGAGCCGTACGTCGTCCGGGTCGGCCGGCCCGTCGACATCCCGTACAACGCCTCCAACGCGCCGATCGATCCGCGGCCGTGGTCACGTCGACGGATCCGCGATCTGCTTCGCGCGTTCGGCCCCGATGTCATCCACGCGCATCAGCCGACGGCCCCGTCCACGGGGCTGTGGGTGACGCTCGAGGCGCGCGCGCCCGTGGTGGGCACCTTCCATTCCGGCGCGGCGCGCGCGCGCCTCTACGACCTTGCCGCGCCGCTGCTCCGCCGGGTTGCCGGCCGGCTCGCGATCAGGATCGCCGTCTCCGAGCGGGCGGCCGCGTTCGAGCGCTCGCGCATCGGCGGGACGTTCGAGGTCATCCCGAACGGCGTCGACACGGCGGCGTTCGCGGCGGCGAGCCCGGTCGACGTCGGGCCGGGGACCAAGCTCCTGTTCGTCGGGCGTTTGGACGAGCGCAAGGGATTCCCCGTCGCCCTCGAGGCCTTCCGGCGACTAGCCGCCTCGCGAGACGACCTCCGCCTCGTCGTCGCCGGGGACGGGCCCGAACGCCATGCGGTCGATCGGCTAGGCGTCCGTGACCGAGGACGGATACGCATGCTCGGCGTCGTCCCGCATGCCGAGCTCCCGGCGCTGGTCTCGGCGTGTGACCTCTA
>DASWDB010000078.1:0-9211 GCA_036395715.1 Actinomycetota bacterium
ATCTCAGGGTCGCGGGGATCGATGTTCGGGACGGAGGGATCGCGTGGCTTGTCCTTCGTGACCCGCTGGATCCTGATCCGCCGCTTCGTCACCACGTGACCTCCTCGGGAAGAGGTTCGGTCGCGTGGATCGCGCTGATAAGTCCTGTGGGGTCAACATCCCCGAGATCGGGTAGGCGTTAGCGCTTCTTCGCCGCCTTCCGAGCCGCACCTCGTTCGCCGGCGCGTCGCTTCTCTCGGTCCTTCACCTTGCGTTGGCGGTCCTTCGCACTCCGGACCTTCGCCAGATCGCCTCGTCCCATGCCCTGTCAGGCCTCCTCATCGTCGTCGCCGCCGCGGGCGAGCTCCTCGCTCCGCTTCTTCGCCGCATCGATCGCGTTCAGGAACGCGGCGCGCACCCCGGCCTCCTCGAGGCGACGGATGGCCTCGATCGTGGTCCCCCCCGGCGACGTAACCATCTCCCGGAGCTCGACCGGGTGCTTCCCCGTGTCGCGAAGCATCTTCGCCGAGCCGAGCATGGTCTGGACGATCAGCTCCGTGGCGACATCTCGGGAGAGCCCGAGGAGGATACACGCCTCGATCATCGCCTCGGCGAGCAAGAAGAAGTAGGCGGGCCCGCTCCCGCTCGTCGCGGTCACCGCGTCCAGGTGGTTCTCCTTCAAGCGGAGCACCTTGCCCACGTACCCGAGCAGCTCCTCGGCGATCGCCATGTGCTGCTCCCCGGCATGGCTCCCGGCCGCGATGACGGACATCGCCTCATCCACCATGACGGGAACGTTCGACATCACGCGAACGACGGGGACGTCATCGGGGACGTGCTTCTCGACGAACGATGTCCGAACGCCGGCGGCGAAGGTGATCACGAGATCCGCCGTCGTCAGGTGCTCACGGATCTGCTCCAGCAGGACCTCCATGTCCTGGGGCTTGGCCATCAGGACGAGGACGTCCGCCCACCGCGTCGCCTCGGCGTTGTCCAGCGTGGCCGTCACGCCGTACGCGCCCGCCAGCTCCCGCGCCCGCTCATCGCGGCGGCACGTGACGATGATCTCGTCCGACGTTCGCCCACCGGAACGGATCAGCCCGGCGATCAGGGCCTCACCCATCTTGCCGCCGCCGAGGAAGGCGGTGCGTCTGCCCTGCATCGGATCGCTCATCCGGATGTCCTCACGAGGTTGGAGACGAAGAACCACACGTTCGCCGGCCGCTCGGCCATCCTTCGCGTGAGGTACGGGTACCACTCGGTGCCGTACGGGATGTAGACGCGAACGGGATACCCGTCGCCGGCGAGCCGGGACTGCAGGTCGCGGCGGACACCGTACAGCATCTGGAACTCCACCCGCGACCAGCCGTCTTCGAACGCGTCGACGCGTTTGCGGACGCCGTCGATCAGCGCAGGGTCGTGCGTCGCAACGTCGACCAGGTGCTCGCGGGCCAGCAGCGTCGCGAACAGTCGCGCGTAGCTCGCGTCAACGTCCCGCTTGCGCGCGAACACGACGTCATCGGGCTCGAGGTATGCGCCCTTGACGAGTCGGACGCGGCAACCCTCCGGCAACGCGAAGACGTCCGCCTCGCTGCGTCGCAGGTACGACTGGATCGCGATCCCCACGTGCTGCGAACGCTCGTAGGCTCGCGCGAACACCTCGAGCGTCCGGTCCACGTACCCATGACTCTCCATGTCGATCATGACGAGCCGGTCCTTCTCGCCGGCGCTCTGCACGATCGACTCGAAGTTCGCCCAACAGGCATCCACCGACACGTCCAGGCCGAGCTGCGTCAGTTTCACCGAGATGGCGGCGTCGACGTCGTCTGCGTCGGCGCCCGCGGCGAGCGCCGACAGGTACGCCTCTCGTGCCGCCAGGGCCTGCTGTGGCGTTTCGACGTGCTCCCCGAGGTGATCGAGCATCGTTCGGAGCCCTCGGGAGTGCAGGTCACGGGCGGTGGCGAGCGCCTCGGCCAGGGTCTCGCCGGCCACGAACCGGAAGGCGACGCTTCGACCCGGGCGCGTGCCCGTCACGGCCCTGCGGGCCCACGGATGGTGGGCCACCCGCAGGATCGCCGGCCGGAACACGCTGGTCGAGAGGCCCACGAGGGCAGTCTATGCGGCAGTGCCCAACGGGCCGTCGACCATCCGACAGACCTCGGTCCGCCACGGAAAACAGGTCCGAGCTAGCCGGATCGCGTTGGCGAAGACGCAGCGAGCCCTATCGTCGTGGTGTCGGATCCGGTCACGCTCCAGATACCCGTCGGATCGTCGCGGATCAGTCGCTGAACCGTGACGTACGCCCCGGGACACGATGTGACCCCGCCGCCGGGGGGGCATCCGTTCACGAGTACCCGCACCGGTCCGGTCGTCGCCGGGTCCGAGAGTCTCGCCGGGTCGTCGATCCCCCCGACCTCCGCTGCGTTGGCGATCGTCATGAGCGTGGGCGTGCTCCACCCGAAGCGATCGCTGACGAAGCGCTTCACGACCTGAGTGCCGTTCAGTTGCCACGCGACGCTTGCATCGCCCGAGTCGGCCGCTTGCTGCGCCGACAGCGCCTCGGCGTGGGTGGCTTGCGGCCAGATCCCGACCCAGGAGCTCCCGCCGGCGTTCGCACCGCTCCGAGCTCCGATGGGCAGTATCGAGACGGCGCTGCCGATGACGGCGAGGGCGACCAGGAGGCCGAGCATGCCGGCCTCGATCCGTCGGAGCCGGATCCTGCGCTCGGCTCGGTCGAGCACGAGCGCCTTGGCATCCGGTGCGGCGTGCACGAGCGAGGCTTCGCGTTCCAGTCGTTCCCGAAGCTCAGTCGTCATGGTCGGCTCCTTCCGTGAGGGCGAGGCGCAGATGACCCTTCGCCCGGCTGATGCGGGTGCGAACGGCCCCAGGCGAGGTTCCAAGCACATCGCCCGCCTCTCGGTCACTCATCCCGATCCACTCGACGAGCACCAGGGCTTCCCGCTCACCTCGAGACAGCTCAGCGAGCAGACGACGGAGCACGTCGCGGTCGTCGATCGCATCGAAGCGGTCGCCGTCGTCGCTCGGGGGAGGCGCCCCGACGCGCCCGACCGCCATCCGGAATCGTCGAAGGCGCGAGCGGCGGACATTCACGGCCGTGCGGTACACGTACCCAGCGACATTGCCTGAACTCGACAGACGATCCCGCCGCTCGTAGATCCGCACGAAGGCCTCCTGCGCGAGCTCCTCGGCTTCGAAGGGGTCCCCGGTCAGGAGGAAGAGAGCACGAAGCACCGATTCGTAGTACCGCGCGAACACCTCCTCGAAGACCGCGGGGCCGTACACATCCGCTGCGAACTCGTGGACCTCCGTCTTCTCCATCACTTCACATACGCTCGGTGGTGACGGTTCGTTACGCGCGGCAGGGGGATCGTCGGAACCGATTCAGCCTCATCCCTTTGCCTTCGCTACGGCATGGAAGACGTGCCAGTGCTTCGGGCCGTCGCAGGCGTCGCCGTCGTTCTCCTCTTCCTCGAACCGCTCGAGCGTCCATCCCTCGAAGAGGGCGCGCGCCTGGGCTTCCGAGAACGAGCTCTTGTCCTCGTCGGGCGCCCACGTGTCGCGATCGCCGAGGAGCTCACCCGCGAACCGACCACCAGGCACGACCGCGCGCCCGATCCTCGACCACACGTCGCCGAACTGAGCCGGATCGCAGAAGAACAAGCTGAAGCTCGCCCACACGAGATCCACCGTCGGCAGGTCCACGCCCTCCATCGGCGTGAGGAGCGTCCGCAGACGAGGCTCAAGCTCGGGCGGGACGCGATCGCGGGTACGTTGGATCGCCTCCTCTTCGGCATCCGTCGCGAAGACCCGCCAGCCTCGTTCGAGCATCGCGAGGGTGTCGATGCCGGCGCCGCATCCGAGATCGACCGCTTCACCGGGGTGTTCGAAGGAACCGAGGACCTCCAACAGCCGGGCACGCGGCTCCCGTCCCTCGTTCTCCCGGTAGTAGTCCGACCAGGTCGTCTCGTCGCTCACCCCGGCGCCTCGGTGGCCGCGATCCCTCCACGAAGGATCTCGACGAATTCTTTGATCCGCATGTCGCGTCGTTCGGGGCGGCGATGGATGAGCCCCGGATCGAGGTCCTCCGAAACCAACGCGTCCTGGAACCGTTGCGCGGCCCAGTCGAGCATCGACGCGATCATCTCGGGGTCGACGTCGTCGCGGATCTCGCCGTGCCGAACGCCGAACTCCACGAACTCGAGCGTGCCGTAGGGATCCTCGCTCCGCATGAATCGATCGATCGGGCGCCGGAGCCCGAGCTCGGTGTCGTAACGCCCGATCAGGGCGAGCCGATTGGGGACGGGATCGGAGTCGACGGATGCCTCCGTGCTCTGGAGCCACCAATCCAACGTGTCCCAGAAGCCTCGCCGCACGACCTCGTCGGGAGCATCCAACCACGCGGGAAGGGTCTGCACCGCGTGCTGGTACGCGGCGAGGAACAGGCCCTCCTTCGAACCGAAGTCGAGGAACACGGTCCCTTTCGCGACGCCGACCTCGTTCGCGATGTCCTCGACGTGCGCCCCCCGGTACCCACGTTCGGAGAACAGCCGCATCGCCGCCTCGACGATGCGGCTCCTTCGCTCGTCCGCCTCGGCGGATCGCTTGACCCGACCCTCCGTCATGGGGACCAGACGGTAGCGCATGAGAAAGAGCCCGAGGGACCTTCGATTGCCTCCCGCCGAAGCGTTCGGCTCCCGTCGGTTCCTCGGGCTCAGTTGCCCCGAGCTGCCTTGGCGCTCGGCCGAGAGTCCGGATCGCCGGCGGATGGTTCGCCTCGCGGCGCCCTTCCGCCTTCGTCGCCCCCGGATCTGCCGTTCGACCTTGCGGCCGTCCCGCGATCCCGGTGGACCTGTCTCCGGCCTCGCGGCCTTCGACGGTCCCGGGCGACGGACCCCCGCGGGTTCGTCTCTCGACGTTCCTGCGGGTCGCCGGCTGAGCCTTGCGGCCTTCGCCGGCGTCGGGAACCTCTTCCTGGCTGAATGACCTTGCGGCCTTTCCGCCCTTCCGATGTTCCCGGTGCGCCTAGATCCTCCGGCTGGCGTTCCCGCCCGCCGTCGGGGCCCCGGCGCTTCGTCCGGTCTCTCCTCCCGGTCACTCGGACCGCTCGGAGCGATGCGGAATGTATCGGCGGCCCCGACACGGGTCAAGTGGGGGTTCCCGCAGGTCAATGGTCATAACCGCAGGTCACAGCTTCAGGAGAAAGAGTGACAAAAGGACTGCGCCGGAGCGCTTGCGAGCAAGCCCGCAGCTCACGCCGCACGAACGACGTCGTCGTACACGCGGAGCACCTCGTTCGCGGTGACGTCCCACGTGAACCGGAGCGCCCGACGTGCCGCCTCCGCGCCGATCGACGCTTGCAAGCCAGGGTCTCGGAGCAGACGCAGCACGCGGTCGGCGTGATCCCCCGGGTCGTGCCCTTCCACGAGGAACCCGGTCCTGCCGTCCTCGACCACGTAGCGAAGACCGCCGACGGACGCCGCGACCACGGGCGTTCCACACGCCGCCGCCTCCAGCGCCACAAGGCCGAACGACTCGGAGCGCGACGGAACGAGCACGACGTCCGCCGCCGCGTAGAAGTCCGACAGCTTCCGCTGCGTCTGCGGGGGGAACAGGACGACGCGATCGGCCACGCCGAGGGCGTGGGCGAGCGCGAGCAACCGGTCCGCCTCGCCGTCGCTGCTGCTCGGGCCGCCGACGATGCCGAGCACCAGGTCGCGCGTGGTCTCGGGATCACGCGCGACGGCCTCGGCCACCGTGCGGATCGCGACGTCGGGACCCTTGTGGGGCTGCAACCGTCCCACGTACAACGCGAAGCGCAGGTGGGTCAGATGGAGGCGCTCGCGCGCAGCGATCCGGTCGCGCTGGGAGAAGACGACGTGGTCGACGCCAGGCGGGACGAGCCGAACGTGCTCAGGGTCGGCTCCGTACAGGCCCACGAGCTGGCCCGCCTCGAGCGGCGTCGCGGCCAAGACCCGGTCGGCCGCCCCGATCACGCGTTCCTCGCCCTCGAGACGAACGGCGGACTCGGACGGCTCATCCCTCGCGAGCGAGTAGTTCTTCACCTTGCCGAGTGTGTGGAACGAGGCCACGAGCGGCGCGCCCCATACCTGCGTCGCGGCCCGGCCCACCCAGCCCGACAGCCAGTAGTGGCTGTGAACGACGTCGTACGGGATGCCGTGGAACCGTGCTTCGTGAAGGACCCCCCCGAGGAACTCCGGCAGGTAGCGTGGCAGGTCGGATTTCGGCACCGGCGCACACGGTCCCGCCTTGATCGGTATCACGCGTGCGCCGGTCGCGAGCTCCTTCACCTCGTGATCGGTCCCACCGCGGCATCGTGCGAAGACGTCCACGTGCACCCCTTGCGCGGCGAGCCTGCCCGCCACTTCGAGGATGTACACGTTCATGCCGCCCGAATCACCGATCCCGGGTTGATCGACGGGCGATGTGTGGACCGACAGCACCGCGACGCGTGGCGCGTCGCTCGTCGGACGGGAACCCTTCCGCATGCCTTCACCCCTTGGGGCCCAACCGGCCCTCTCCCCCGCGATGCTACGAGCCCTCACGCGAAAGGGAGGGAGCGACGGCCTACCGGGGGCGACGGAGCCGGACGACGGGCTCGAGCCGTCCGATCGGGCGCCCGCCGCCGAGCACCGGCGGGCTGACGCGCCTCGCGAGCCGGCGGCGGGCGCCCGGTCCGAGGAGTCCGAGCTGATCCAGCACCGAGAGGAGCGCCGGCCCCGCAGCTCGATACCCGCCGTCGGCCACCTTGACCGCGATCCCCAGCCCTGCCCCAAACGCGGCCGCGCAGTTCAGCGCTTCCGCCCCCTCCTTCGCGAGGACGTCGGAGGTGGCCCGCATGATCTCGGTGTCGATCCGGTTCCGCCCGCCGACCAGGTACGGCTCGGCGCGCATGGCTGTCACGACTCGGTCGACGGCCGGCGCCAGCGGGCCCTGCCCACCGGGGTCCGAGAGCCGCGCATACATCGTGGCCACCGCCCGCAACCCGATCCCATGGACCGGGACGCCGCAGCCGTCGATCCCCACGATCACGTCGTCGGAGCCGCTCAGGAGTTTCACCGCGCGGAGGATCCGGCGCTGGAGCGGGTGCGATCGGCGACGGTAGGTCGCCGTCGGCCGGCCTGCGCGCGTGGACGCGAGCAGCATCCCCGCGTGCTTGCCCGAGCAGTTGTGATACACGGGTCGAGGCTCGCGAACCCGCCTCGCGCTCGCTGCGTCGAGCGGCCGGTCCGGCGGTGTCTGGAGATCGGCCTCGGTGAGCCCCCCGCGACGGAGCACGTCGCGGACGGCGCGCAGATGCACCGGCTCTCCGTTGTGCGAGGCGCTGATGATCGCGACGAGACGGTCACTGAGCTCGAGCCCGATCGCATCGACGGCCACCGCGGCCTGGACGGGCTTCGTGCACGACCGCACGAAGACGAGCCGGTCCGGGTCACCGACCGAGGCGACCAGCCTGCCCGCCGCGTCGCAGACCGCGACGTCGCCCAGATGGATCGACTCCTCGAGGCCCGAACGGATCACCCGGACGAGCGGCGCGGAACGGACGGCCATCGATCGCTCGGCTCAGTGGAGCGCGAGGCTGGGATCGTCCTTGTAGCGGCGCTTGAGCTCGTCCTGCACCGTGTCGAGGATCGTGATGACCGCGCGCCTCGCCTCGGAGACCTCATGCTCCTCGGTCGCGAGGGAGTGGATCGCGTCGGCGAGGGCGACGTCATCGAGCGTGGTCGGATCCGAGATCCCGGAATCCGTCGCGAGCCGCTCCACCCGGCGGCGAGCCAGCAGCATCTCATCCTCCGGCACCCCGATCCGGACGGCCTCCCCTCGGGAGGTCATCACGTGGTCGTCGGCGCTCAGGATGGCCGTCAGTCGCTCGACCAGATCCGTGCGATCGCCGCCGCCGGCGCGCCCCTCGACCTCCGCCTGGAGGATCTCCGCACGACCCTGCAGCAACCGGCGCAACAGGGAAAGGTACTCGCGTTCCGCCATGCATTCGTCCCGGCGCTCCCGCAGATCGTCGAGCGACAGGTCGCCGAGCGCATCCAGGAACGCCGGGTCGCGGATCCGATCGATGCGACGGTTCGCGGGCTGGTCCTCCACGGGCGCGATGCTACACCTCGGCCTGATCGCGCATCGCCGCGATGAGGATGTCCGCAACCTCGGGCCGCGAGAACTCGACGGGGGGCCGCTCACCTGCGCGCAGCATCTCGCGCACCTTCGTCCCCGACAGGATCACCCGGTCGTCGTCTTCGTGCGGGCACGTCTTGGGCGAGCCCATCCCCTCGCAGCGAACGCAGAAGAACGAATGCTCGAACATCAGGGGAGTGATGCCGAGCTCGCCGGGGTCGAACTCCTCGAAGATCTTCTGCGCGTCATAGGTGCCGTAGTAGCTGCCGACCCCGGCGTGGTCACGACCGACGATGAAATGCGTGCAGCCGTAGTTCTTGCGGGCGATCGCGTGCCAGATCGCCTCGCGCGGACCGGCGTAGCGCATCGCGGCCGGGAAGATGCTGATCATCGCGCGATCATGCGGGTAGTACCCGCCGAACAGCGCCTCGTAGCACCGCATCCGCACGTCGGGCGGCACGTCGTCGGACTTGGTGGCGCCCATCAGCGGATGGACGAGCAAGCCGTCCACGATCTCCAGGGCGCACTTCTGGATGTACTCGTGCGCTCGGTGGATCGGGTTGCGCGTCTGGAAGCCGACCACGGTCTTCCACCCGCGCTCCCGGAAAGCCTCGCGGGTCTCGGCGGGGGTCAGGCGATAGGTCGTGAAGTCGGCATGGCTCGGGAGCGAGAGCACCTCCAGCGAACCCCCGACGCAGCTGTCGCCGGCGTCGAACAGAGCCTTCACGCCGGGGTGCTGGGCGTCATCCGTCCGGTAGACGGCGACGGCCTCCTTCTGCTTGTCACGTTTGAACCGCTCCGCGACGCGGAGGACCGCGATAGGCGCTGCATCGGGACCCGAGGTCAGTGCGATCGAGGACGCGCCGCCGATCCGATGGGCATCGGCGTCCGACAGCCCGAGGACGACGGGGATCGCCCATGCGAGCCCATTCGACAGATGCATCGTCTCGAGGACCGCGTGGTAGTCGTCTTCCGTCTGGAACCCGGTGAGCGGGCTCAGCGCCCCGGTGGCGAGCATCTCGAGGTCCGAGAGTTCCCGTTCGCTGATCGTGACACGCGGGATGTTGGC
>DASWDB010000079.1:0-10292 GCA_036395715.1 Actinomycetota bacterium
AGGTCCCCTCGCCGCCGGGTGATCCCCTGGCCGTCGAGCCACTCGGCCAACGGGACCGCGAACTTCCTGCTCGTGCCGAGCGCCTCGCGGAGCATGCTCACGGTGATCCCGTCAGCGGCGTGCTGGTGGACGAACGCGATCGCCCGCTCGACCAGCGACGGCGCGACGACGAGCTCGGGCGAGATGCGGACGATGGTCCCCGCCCGCGACGCGGCGTCGATCACGTCACGAGGCGTTCCGGCGCGGAGCAGCTCCTTGATCGTCGGCGGCGCGACCTCCCGTTCCCCGGAGATCGCTTCGAGGAGCGTGCGGACGTCGTCCGCACGCTCCTCGAGCGCAACCCGGTGGCCGGCGAGTCGGACGGTCGTCGACGTGCGGACGACCGATCCTTCCGAGGCGAGCAGATCCAGCAGTGTGTCCGGCAGGCCGGCGGCGCGCGGCGCGCCGTGCCGGCGCGCCGCATCGCCGGCGGCCTGCCGGACCACCCCGAGCGGAGCGCCCTCTTCGAGCGGCTCGACGCGGTGGAACGCGCTCAACAGGTCGTAGACGACATCGCGCACCGCCAGGTGGACGGCCGGTGCGATGCACCATCCATCGTGCGGGTCCGGCGGGTCACTGCCGGTGAGGAGCACCACGTCCTCGGCGCGAACCGCACCACGTTCCTCGATCAGCAGGGCGGGGAGCTCCTCGCGGGCGGCCGCCGCGCGCCGCGCGAGGAACGACCGATGGCGTGGGTCGGCGGCGCGCGGCGGCCCGACGTCCAGGACGGTCCCACCGCCGACCGTCCGCTGCCGGCCCGATTCGCGAACCACGAACCGGTCGAAGACGTCGAGCACGAGCGGCTGGGCGGTGCGCACGCGTGCGAACGGCTCGTCGAGCAGCCGGATCTTTGCGTCGACCTCGGCGGCTCCCGCGTACACCTTGAACGCGCCCCGCGTCGGGATCCGGTCGAGGTCGCGGACGGGCCGGATCGCGACGTCGAAGACGGTCGTGGGGCGCCACGTCCCGGGTTCGGCCAGCACGTCTCCCCGGGCGAGCTCCCCGCGCTCGGCACCGGTGAGGTTGGCGGCCACCCTCGTTACCGGGCAGGCTCGAGACTCGTCGTGCTTGTGGGTCTGGAGCCCGCGCACCCGAGAGCGCCGTCCCGCCGGGTAGGTCTCGACGGTCTGGGACGCACGCAGGCAGCCGCCGGTCAGCGTCCCGGTCGCCACCGTGCCGGCGCCCTTGATCGTGAAGACGCGGTCGACGAACAGCCGCGTGCGGGCGGGCTCCGGCGTGGGCGCGGCCACGAGGAGGGTGTCGAGCGCCGCGACGAGCGTGTCGATCCCCGCGCCGGTCTCGGCGGAGACGGGGATCACGGGAGCCTCGGACAGCACCGTGCCCGCGACTCGGTCGAGCACCTCGTCGGCCGCGATCGCGAGCGTCTCGTCATCCACCAGATCGCGCTTCGTGAGCGCGACCACCCCGCCGGCGACGCCGAGCACATCGAGGATCTGCAGGTGTTCCTCGGACTGCGGTTTCCATCCCTCGTCCGCCGCGACGACGAACAGAACGAGACGCACGGGCCCGACGCCGGCAAGCATGTTCCCGACGAACCGCTCGTGTCCGGGGACGTCGACGAACCCGATCTCGCGCCCGCTCGGGAGCGTGCACCATGCGTACCCGAGGTCGATCGTGAGCCCACGACGTTTCTCCTCGGCCCACCGATCGGGGTCGATCCCGGTCATCCGAATGATGAGCGACGACTTCCCGTGGTCGACGTGCCCGGCCGTCGCGATGACACGGAGCTCGCCGCTCACGTCAACCTTCGTCGTCGAAGTCGTCGCCCTCCAAGGCGTAGAGGACCGCGCGGGCGAGATCGTGCAGTTGCCCGTCCGTGACCGTTCGGACGTCGAGCACCACGGTGCCGTCCTCGACCCTGCAGAAGACCGATGGGGAGCCGCTGCGCAGCCGGGCGGCGAACGCCGGCGGATCCGGAGCCTTCACGCGCACGCCCCACGACGGGAGCGCGATCCCCGGCATCGAGCCGCCGCCGACGACCGACTCGCACCGCACGACGTGCGCCCCCTCGAGGTCGCCGCCGATCGACTCGGACAGGCGATGGGCTCGCTTGGCCAGCAGATCGTCTCCGGCATGCACCATGGCGTGGACGGGTACCTCGTCGTGGCGACCGGTCGCATGCAGCCGGAGCGTGGCCTCCAGTGCCGCGATCTGCAGCTTGTCGACCCGCATCGCTCGGGCGAGTGGATGCGTGCGCAGCTTGCGGATCAGGTCGGTCCGCCCGACGATGCACCCGGCCTGCGGACCCCCGAGGAGCTTGTCCGCGCTGCACGTGACGAGGTCGGCGCCGTCCGCGAGGGCACCACGGACGGTCGGCTCGTCGCCGGGGAAGCTGCGTTCGCGGCCGAGCAGCCCCGAGCCGACGTCGTACACGAAGGGGATCCCCTTGTCCCGCGCGAGG
Organism: Actinomycetota bacterium; assembly: GCA_036395715.1. GTDB lineage: Bacteria > Actinomycetota > UBA4738 > UBA4738 > HRBIN12 > AC-51. Next base: position 2,462 of record DASWDB010000079.1, read on the forward strand.
GTTCCGAGGTCTTTCGCCGAGACCTCGGCGGTGAAGCCGACGACCTTATAGTTGGACGGGTGGACCTTGAGGATCGCTCCCGACCGATCGTCCAGCGCGTTCCGATAGTCCGCCAGGCGAGTCCGGTTGGTGGTTCCCACCTCGACCAGTCTCGCGCCCGAAGCTTTCATGATGTCGGGGATCCGGAACTCCCCACCGATCTCGATCAGCTCACCCCGTGAGACCGGCACGGATCGTCCCTTGGCAAGTGCGGCGAGCGTGAGGACCACTGCTGCGGCGCAGTTGTTCACGACGAGGGCATCCTCGGCATCCGTGAGCGAAGCCAGGAGCAGCTCGGCGCGGGCCGACCGGCGGCCGCGGATCCCGCTGCTCCGATCGACCTCGAGATCGGAGTAGCCGGTCGCCGCTTTCGCGATGGCGCGGATCGCCGATCCGGCGAGCGGCGCGCGTCCCAGGTTGGTATGCAGCAGGACCCCCGTCGCGTTGATCACCGGGGTCAGCCCGAACGCCGTCTGGGCGGCGCGCCCGATCGCGAGGGTAAGGATCTCGTCGTCGGACATTGGCACCGTGCCGTCCGCCGCCGACTCGCGGATCTCCGTCAGCGTCGTGACGAGCGTTCGCTTGAGCAGCGGACGACCGACGGTCGCGGAGGCTCGTTGCGCCGGTTCCGACCGCAGCAAGGTGTCGACCGACGGTACCTTCCTGCGGACGTCCCCCGCCATGGTGGCGAGCCTACAGCGGTAAGATGCCGCGCGATGTCCGACACCGACGTCCGTCCGGCGTTCCAGAGCTCGGACCTCATGAACATGGTGCGCGGTGGCGGGGTGGACATCGTCCCCGCGGGCGAGTTCGCCACCGAGGAGATGATCCTCAACATCGGTCCACAGCATCCGTCGACCCACGGGGTGCTCAGGATCGTCGTCGAGCTCGACGGAGAGGTCATCACCCGTGCCGAGCCCGTGATCGGATACATGCACCGCGGAGCCGAGAAGCTCGCCGAGTTCCGCGACGCGCGTCAGACGCTCGTGCTGATGAATCGGCACGACTGGCTGTCCGCATTCAACAACGAGCTCGGCTGGACGATCGCCGTCGAGCGACTGGCCGAGATCGAGGTTCCGGATCGCGCGCAGTGGATCCGGACGATGTTTGCCGAGTTCAACCGGATCATGAACCACCTCGTGTTCATGGGCTCCTACCCGTTGGAGCTGGGCGCGATGACGCCGATCTTCTACTCGTTCCGCGAGCGCGAGATGGTGCAGGATCTCGTCGAGTCGGCGACGGGGGCGCGGATGCACCACTCGTTCGCTCGCGTCGGCGGGTTGAAGGACGATCTGCCGCGAGGATTCCTCAAGCGAGCCGGAGGGGTGCTCGTTGCCCTTCGGCGTCTGTTGAAGGATTACGACCAGCTGATCATGGGGAACGAGATCGTCTTCAAGCGATGCCGGGACGTGGGTCCGATCCACCCGAGCATCGCGATCGCCTACGGTTGCTCCGGCCCCACGCTGCAATCAACCGGCGTCGCCATGGACCCACGGAAGGACTCGCCGTACGAGAAGTACGGTGAGGTCGAGTTCGAGGTACCGGTCGGCGCGCGGGGAGATTGCTACGACCGACTGTGGGTGTTGGTTCAGCGGGTCCGACAGTCGTGCGACATCGTCGAGCAGTGCCTCGACCGGCTCCCGCCGGGTCCGTTCCGGACGAGCGGCCTGCTCAACAAGGCGATCAAGATCCCCGAGGGCGAGATCTACGTCCGCACCGAGAACCCGCTCGGCGTCCAGGGCTACTACGTGGTCGGCAACGGCAAGAAGGAGCCGTACCGACTGAAGATGCGAACCGCGAGCTTCTCGAACATCAGCGTGCTCCCGGCGATCCTCCCGGGCACCCTGGTGCCCGACCTCATCGCGATCCTCGGCTCGATCTTCTTCGTCGTCGGCGACATCGACAAGTAGCGCGGGCACCACTGTCGGCCTCGACGTTCGGAAGGTAGGTTTTCCCCTTCATGCCACTCCCTTCGTTCACCGACGATTTCCCCGCCTGGTACCAGGAGGTCGTCCGTCAGGCGGACCTGGCGGAGAACTCGCTCGTCCGCGGGACGATGGTGATCAAGCCCTACGGCTACGCCCTGTGGGAGGCGATCCGCGATGCCCTCGACATCCGGTTCAAGGAGACGGGGCATCAGAACCTGTACTTCCCGATGTTCATCCCGCTGCGGTTGCTGGAGCGTGAGAAGGAGCACGTCGAGGGGTTCGCGCCCGAGTTCGCGATGGTCACCCACGCGGGCGGCGAGGAACTCGGCGAGCCGCTCGTCATCCGGCCGACCTCCGAGACGATCATCTGGGACACCTACGCGAAGTGGGTCCAGAGCTACCGGGACCTGCCGCTGCTCTACAACCAGTGGGCGAACGTCGTTCGGTGGGAGCTGCGGCCGAGGCTCTTCCTGCGCACCACCGAGTTCCTCTGGCAGGAGGGACACACCGCGCACGAGACCGAGGAGGAGGCCTGGGCGGAAGCCAAACAGATGCTCGAGGTCTACCGTCAGGTCGCCGAGGACGTCATGGCGGTGCCGGTGTTCCTGGGCCGGAAGACTCCACTCGAGCGGTTCCCGGGTGCCGTCGAGACACTCACGATCGAGGCGCTGATGCGCGACCGGAAGGCGCTGCAGGCTGGAACCTCACACTACCTGGGGCAGAATTTCGCCAAGGCGTACGGCGTGCAGTACCTGGGGCGCGACGGCGAGCAGCACTTCGCGGAGGCGACGTCGTGGGGTGCGTCCACCCGGCTCGTCGGCGGTTTGATCATGGCCCACGGCGACGACAAGGGCCTTCGGCTCCCGCCTCGCGTCGCTCCGTTCCAGGTGGTGGTCGTGCCGATCTTCCGGAACGACGACGAACAGACTCGCGTGCTGCGCGAGGTGGAACGGCTCGCGGAGACCTGGCGAGCAGCCGGCCTCCGGGTCAAGGTCGACGATCGCGACGATCTTCGCCCCGGGTACAAGTTCGCGGACTGGGAGCTCCGCGGCGTCCCGGTCCGTGTGGAGGTCGGGCCTCGCGACCTCGATGCGTCACAGGTGACCATCGTGCGGCGTGACACCGCGGAGAAGTCGGCCGTCGGGTTCGATGCGACCGCTTCGACGCTGACCGGGTTGCAGGACGAGATCCAGCGCTCGCTCTTCGACGATGCGCTCGCGTTCCGCGAGGCACACACGAGCCAGGTGCGGACCTACGACGAGCTTCGAGAAGCGATCGAGGAGCCGGGTGGGTTCGTGATCGGCGGCTGGTGTGGCGACGCCGAGTGTGAAGCGAAGGTCAAGTCGGAGACGAAGGCGACGATCCGGTTCCTGCCGCTCGAGCCCGAGCCCCCTGACGGTCCATGCGTGGTGTGCGCCCAGGCGGCCGTGGACACGGCCGCCTGGGCGATCGCCTACTGACCTACGTCTGGCGGTTGACCCATACCCCGCCGGGCCCGGTGTACGAGTTCCCCTCGCCCCAGGTCGCGATCGTCTTGCCCGTCGAGGTGATCGCCGTCTCGCCGTAATCGCCGTAGGGCTCGAGGAACCCGTTCGGCGTCTTGTACGGCGCACCGCTCGTGACATCGGAGATCTTGACCGGCGTCGCCCACGTCGCGCCGCCGTTCGTCGAGCTCCGGTACCACACGTTCCAGGCGTCGAAGTTGCCGCCGTTCGTCTGCATGTACCAGGCGCCCACCTCGCCGCTCGCACGCGACTCGACCGAAGGGAAGTCCCCCATCTCACCGGAGGTCGAGAGCGCCTGGCGAGCGGACCACGTGACCCCACCGTCGGTGGAGCGGCGCGCCCAAACCGTCTCGTTGCCGTGTGAGACGGTCGCGCCGTCGTACAGCACGACGAGGGCCCCGTTCGCGTCGGCCGTGATCGCGCTGTGCCCGGGGTAGTAGTCGTTCGGACACCCTGCGGCCACGCAATCCGGGCCGATCTCGACCGTGTCGACCAGGTTCGTGCTCCACGTCGCGCCGGCGTTGGTGGACCGGTACACGTAGACGAGATCCTGACCCGTGAGCGTGTTCGCGTTCCCGTAGAGGAGGCTGGTCTCGGAGAAGACGACGGTGCCGTTGGCGAGCACGTCACCGTCGAACGCGTAGATGTACCGCTTGGAATCCACGATCTTGGTCTGCGTCCAGGTGGCGCCCGCATCGTGGGACTGCGCGACGTAGGGGTCGCCGCCGGTCGGCCCGTTGAACGCGATGTACACGTCGTTGCCGTCGTCGGACACTGCCAGCACGGGTTTGTCATTCCAGCTCACGTTCCCGTAGACGGGCACTGGGGCCGTCCAGGTCTGCCCGTGGTCGGTCGACTTCGAGAAGACGACGTTGTAGCCGTTCATCCAGGCCGCATACACGGCCCCGGTGTTCGACACGACCTCGATCTCGGGATCGAACTGCCCCTGGACGCCATGGCACGGGCACAGGTAGCGATCCGCGCCCCACGTGGCGCCACCATCGGTGGAGATCTTCAAGACGTGGTAGGGCAGGGGGCACTGGTTCCCGCATGCGGTCGGACCCGTGTACCGCGTCGCCACGAGGTACACGTACGGCGCGTTCGGATCCGCCGCGATCGCCGGCTCCCAGTCGTCGGCGGTGGGACTGATCACCTGCTCGCCGGACCAGCCGGCTGGAGGCGCCGGTGGCGCGGCCGTCACGCGGAGGGTGCCGGCGGCCTTCGCCGAGCGCCAGGCCTCGAGTCGCTGCTGCGCGAGCTGTCCCTGTTCGTCGGCCTCGGAGGCTCCGCCTTTCGCACCGTCGCGCTCGGTTGCGACTCTTCCGCCAGGAGCGGCCGCGGTCCCACCGCCGACCGTCAGGAGCCCCACGGTGACCATGGCGACGATGGACGACATGACCGCGACGACGGACGAGCGGCGACGCTGCATGGCAAAACCTCCTCGGGGGGCGACCGGGAGAACCTACGGCGCGCCGCCGGCGCGTGCAACTGAACGGCGTTCAGGGGGAAGGGGCTTGATCGCCCGACCGCGCGGCGGCGCGGCCCAGCCACGGCGGGGCTTCGAGCCCCGGCGTCGCGAGCAGCATCCACCGGAGCCGCCCGAGGCCCACAGGATCGGCGAGCAACGTCGCGGCGCTCCGTCCGGTCCACGTTGCGACGGCGTCGCGTCGATCACCGGCCTCCTGCTGCATCTGTTGCCACCGCAGCTGCTCGTCGAGCCATCCCTTCAGCCCGAGAGCGATCAGGGCGTCGCGCTGGGTGACCGATGCGAACGTGAGCAATCCTCGCTCGGCCGCGTACATGCGGATCAGGTCGAAGTCGACGCCGGCCGTGATGTCGTTGCCGCCCGGGTGCGCCAGGACGTCCTCGACGATCGCCTGGTCACGGTAGCCGTGCACCGGCCCACCGGTGGTGCCGAGCCCACCGTAGTCGATCAACAGCGCATACCCGCGCTCGAGCGTGTGTGCGAGTGTGTCGATGAACGCGAGCGCGCCGACCGGCACGATCCGGTCGTCTCCGGCAGCGGTCGACCTGTCGGGTTCCGACACCACCGGGATGAGAACCTCTTCCAGTCGTTCGCCGTCCATCCCGATCCGCACCTCCCGCCCTCCGCGGAGGAGTCGGAACGGGAGGTTGTCGAGCAGCTCGTTGCAGAGAACCATGTCGACGGGACCGGTCAGCCTTTCGCGAACGTCGAGCCCTTCGATGGTGCCCAGGGCCGCACGAGCACCGGCGCTCCGGTCGACGGCCGTGTATCGGATCTGGACGGCTGACCCGCCAAGAACGCTCTGGGCGAGGGTTCCGTCACCGGCTCCCACCTCGGTCAGGTGGAGCGGGATCGGCTTGCCGAGGCGATCCCAGCACGCCCTGATCGCCGTGGCGAGGAGCTTGCCGAACACCGGGTGGACGTGCGGACTCGTCACGAAGTCAGCGTGCGGCCCGATGGGCGGCGTCACATAGAAGCCCCCGGGCCCGTAGAGGGCGAGCTCCATGAACTCCGCGAACGTGATCGGGCCCCCAGCCTGGATCGCGCTCCGGATCGCCTCCATCGGAGTGGTTGCCTCACCCACGATCGCAGTATGGCGAGGCTCGGTGGCTGAGAGGATAGATGCCGTGGTGGAGCCAGGGATCCGGGAGGCTGCGTCGGCGATCTGTGTGCGCGACGGTGGGACGGGGGAGCCGGAGGTGCTCGTCGTCGAACGGAGTGCCGAGAGCAGGTTCCTCCCCGGGTACGTCGCCTTCCCGGGCGGCGCGATCGAGCCGGGCGACGATGTGCGCGCGCAGCGATGGTTCGGCAGTGCCGAAGAAGGACACCGTGCGGCGGCGCTCCGCGAGCTGATCGAGGAGGTCGGGCTCGCGGTGACGTCCGGCGGTGTCGTCACCGGCATCGGGATGGGGCAGATCGACGAGTTCCCGCCGGGGCAGGACACGATCCATGAGGTCTGCCACTGGGTGGCCCCTCCCGAGGTGCCGGTCCGGTTCGATGCGCGGTACTTCGCGGTCTCGGTGGATCGGCGCGTCGAGCCCGTCGTCGACGGTCGTGAGGTCGTGACGGCCTGGTGGACGTCGCCTCGGGCGTTGCTGTCCGATTGGACGAGCGGCACCCACAAGCTCTACTGGCCGACCTGGTTCACCGTGAGCGAGCTCGCGGCATGCGCGTCCCGCGAGGAGGTGCTGGGACTTCGCTTCGATACGCGCGAGCCCACACCCGACGAACAGGTGAGCATGCCGCGCCACGTGATGGAGCACGGATCGTGACCCTCGAGGTGATCCGGGTGCTCGCCCCGAACCCGAGCATCGCTACGCTCGAGGGAACGAACACCTGGGTGGTGGGCGACGATCCCACGATCGTGATCGACCCCGGTCCTGCGATCGACGAGCATCTGGCTGAGGTTGCGCGCGCCGCGAAGCGGGTGGCGCATGTCCTGGTGACGCACGATCACGAGGACCACGCGGCCGGCGCCGCTGCGTTCGCACGGCTCGTCGGCGCGGACGTCGTGGCATGGCGGATCCCGGAGGTGGCGAAGATGCACGACGGCGAGCGGTTCGTCGCCGGAGGGGTTGAGCTGATCGCCCTGCACACCCCGGGGCACAGCGCGGACCACGTGGTCTTCTCGGAGGCGGGATCGGGCGCCTTGTTCACCGGGGACGCGGTGCTCGGCCGCGGCACCAGCTTCATCGACGAACCCGACGGCGATCTCGCGAGGTACCTGACCTCGCTCCGGAAGATGCTCGAGCGTCGACCGCGCACGATCTATCCGGGTCACGGCCCGGTCGTCCTCGACGCGGAGGCCAAGCTCCGTGCATACCTCGAACATCGGGCCGATCGCGAGGAACAGATCCTGACGGGGCTCGCCGCCGGCGACCGGACGGTCGACGCGCTGGTCCAGCGGATCTACGCCGACCATCCGGCGGACGTACACGAGCTGGCCGCTCGGTCGGTCACCGCGCATCTCCTCAAGCTCGAGAGCGAGGGTCGCGTGTCGAAGGCGGGGCGCGTCGCCGAGCGGACATGGACGACCGTCGAACCGAGGGCGTGCGCGCGGTGCGGCAGGACGGTCAAGGGACGCGCGCGCTACTGCGGCTCGTGTTCGCTGGCGTTGCTGCAGGGCGACGCTGCCGGGTCGGGGTAGCGCCGGACGCTCACGGCCGGAGCAGCCGCAGCGGCGAGCGCACCACGTACCGCCCGCGCCGCTCCACCTGGACGCGACCGCGTTCGATCAAGCGGCGGAGCGCACGGTTGGCGGTCTCACGCGACGTGCCGGCGAGCGCCGCGAGGTCTTCCTGGCGAAGCGTGATGGGGATGGCCGTCCCGCCGGGGACCGGCCGGCCGAACCGGGCGGCCAGATCCTGCAGGCG
>DASWDB010000080.1:0-6508 GCA_036395715.1 Actinomycetota bacterium
CACGCCCGCGTTCGCAAGACGATCGGGGGAAGCGCCCTGCGCCCGCGTCTGGCCGTGTATCGCTCCAACCGCCACATCTACGCGCAGTTGATCGATGACGTCCGGGCAGCGACCCTCGTCGCCGCCTCCGACGCGGAGGTCAACGGCGCCTCACCGACCGTGCGTGCGAAGGCGGTCGGGGAACTGATCGCGGACCGCGCCAAGGGAGCCGGCATCGCGTCGGCGGTGTTCGATCGCGGCGGGCGTCTGTATCACGGCCGCGTCGCGGCCGTCGCCGAAGGCGCGCGTGAGGGAGGACTGCAGATCTGATGCGACGCTACGACGCCAGGAACGAAGACAAGAGCCCGTACGAGGAACGGGTCATCTCGATCAACCGGGTTGCGAAGGTCGTTCGGGGTGGCCGGAGGTTCTCCTTCGCGGCCCTCGTCGTCGTCGGCGACGGCGCGGGTCGCGTCGGCGTCGGCTACGGCAAGGCGAAGGAGGTGCCATCCGCGATCGCCAAAGGGGTCGAGGAGGCCCGCCGGAAGATGTTCGAGGTGCCGATGATGGGCACCACGATCCCGCACGAGATCATCGGCGAAGCGGGGGCGGGGGTGGTCCTGCTGAAGCCGGCAGCCCCGGGAACCGGCGTGATCGCCGGTGGCCCCGTCCGGGCGTTGGTCGAGTGCGCGGGGATCAAGGACATCCTGTCGAAGTCCCTTGGCTCCTCGAACCAGATCAACATCCTCAAGGCCGCGGTCGCCGGTCTCCAGGGGCTCCGCAAACCGGATGACGTTGCACGGAGCCGCGGGCGCGCGGTCCACCAGGTTGCTCCCAAGCCCATGGTGGATGCGATCGCGGCGGCGGAAGAGCGGACCAACGCGGCACGCGCCGCGGCTCTGCAGGAGCAGTACGGGGTGACCGAGGCCTCGCCTGGAGGCGCGCGGTGAGCCAGATCAAGGTCACGCAGGTCCGCAGCGTCATCGGTCGTCCGGAGGACCAGAAGGATACGGTCCGGAGGCTCGGTCTCCGACGCATGCACCACACCGTGATCAAGCAAGACCGCCCGGACATCCGCGGCATGATTGCCAAGGTTCGGCATCTGGTCGTGGTCGAACACGTGAGCGGTGGCGCGAAGCGCCGCTCGAGCGGGGAGGCAGACGGATGAAGCTGCATCATCTCCGCCCAGCGGAGGGCTCATCGACGGACCGCACCAGGGTAGGTCGTGGCCGAGCAGGAGCTCGAGGCAAGACGGCGGGACGCGGGACGAAAGGGACGGGGGCGCGGAAGAACGTCCCGACGTACTTCGAGGGCGGGCAGATGCCGTACCAGCGTCGCGTCCCGAAGCTGAAGGGATTCTCCAATCCGAATCGGAAGGAGTACGCGCCCGTCAACATCGAGGTTCTGGTCACGTACTTCGACGCGGAGGTGACGCCCGAGGCCCTGTACGCCCACGGGCTCGCGCACAAGGGCCGGCCGGTCAAGGTGCTCGGCAGGGGGCAGATCGACAAGCCGCTCACCGTCAAGGCGCACGCGTTCTCCGCTGCGGCGAAGGCCAAGATCGAGGCGGCCGGCGGTCGGGTCGAGACCCTCGGTGGATGACGACCGGGTGATCCGGGGTACCCTTATCCCGCCGTGCTGAAGGCGTTCCTCAACTCGTTCAGGATTCCGGACCTCCGGAACAAGATCCTGTTCACGCTGTTCATCATCACGTTGTACCGCTTCGGGTCCCACATCCCGGTCCCGGTCGTCGACACCAGCGTGCTGCAGAACCAGGCGAGCTCTGGTGGGTTCCTGGACTTCATCAACCTCTTCTCGGGCGGCGGGCTCAACCGGTTCTCCGTCTTCTCGCTCGGGATCATGCCGTACATCACGAGCTCGATCATCATGCAGCTGCTCACGGTCGTGATCCCCAAGCTGCAGCAGTGGCAAGACCAGGGCGAGGCGGGCGTCAAGCGGATCAACCAGGCCACCCGCTACGTGACCGTCGTGCTGGCGTTGCTGCAATCCACTGGCCTGGTGTTCCTGTTCCACTCCGGACAGAACAACATCCCGGATCTCTTCCCGGCGGGAACGTTCAAGCCTCCCAACGTGCTGCTGATCGTGCTGACCATGACCGCAGGGACGGCCCTGATCATGTGGCTGGGCGAGCTGATCACGCAGCGCGGTGTCGGGAACGGCATGTCGATCCTCATCTTCACGAGCGTCATCAGTCGCTTGCCGTTCGAAGGCAGCGCGATCCTTCGGGCGGGTGGCTGGGGCAAGTTCATCGTCGTCCTGCTGATCGGTTTCGGGATCATCGTCGCGGTCGTCTACATGGACCAGGGGCAACGCAAGGTTCCCGTCCAATACGCCAAGCGCGTCGTGGGTCGCAAGCAGACGATGGGTGGGAGCACCTACCTGCCGCTCAAGGTGAACCAGGCCGGCGTGATCCCGATCATCTTCGCGACCTCGGTGCTCTACTTCCCGGTGCTGATCGCGAGCGTCTACCACGGACAGTGGTTCTCGGACTTCGTGAACAAGTACGTCCAGAACCAACGGAGCATCCTGTACATGTTCATCCTCGCGTCGTTGATCGTCTTCTTCAGCTACTTCTACACGGCGATCCAGTTCGACCCCGTCCGGACGGCCGACAACCTGCGTCAACAGGGCGGCTTCATCCCCGGGATCCGGCCCGGGCGGCCGACCGCCGACTACCTCAACGACATCCTCGTGCGCATCACGCTCCCCGGTTCGCTCTTCCTCGCGGCGATCGCCCTGATCCCGACGATCGTGCTCGCGATGTGGAACTTCCAACAGTTCCCCTTCGGGGGCACGTCGATCCTGATCGCTGTGGGCGTGGCGCTCGAGACGATGAAACAGATCGAGTCGCAGCTGATGATGCGGCACTACGAGGGTTTCCTGCGGTAGCGGGGAGCGCCCGATGCGCTTCGTGTTCCTCGGACTTCCCGGCGCCGGCAAGGGGACCCAGGCTCGGGTCCTGTCGGAGCACTTGGACATCCCCCAGATCTCGACCGGCGACATCCTGCGCGAACACGTGCAAGAGGGGACGCGCCTCGGGATCGAGGCGAGGACCTACATGGACCGTGGCGAATACGTCCCGGACGAGCTCGTCGTGAGGATGGTGGAGGAGCGTCTCGGGGAGCCCGACGCCTCCAAGGGTTTCATCCTGGATGGGTTCCCGCGCACCGTCCGCCAAGCTCAGGCGCTGGAGGTCGCGCTGGCCGAGCTCGGGACGCCGTTGACCGCCGTCGTGAAGTTCACGATCTCGGACGCGACGGCGATCCGACGCATCATCGGTCGCTATACCTGCCCTGTCTGCAAGCGCACGTACCATCAGGAGTGGAGGCCGCCGGCCAACGATCTGGTGTGCGACATCGACGGGACAACCTTGGAGAAGCGGAACGACGAAGACGAACTGACGGTCAAACGGCGTCTCGCGATCTACCGTGAGCAGACCGAGCCGCTCGATCGCTACTACGGGGAGCGCGGGCTGCTCCGAGAGGTCGACGCAGAGGCTCCGCTGGACACGGTCACCGAGCGGATGCTGGTCGCGCTCGGAGACGCGGTCTGAGGTGAGGAACCGATGATCATCCGGAAGTCACCCGACGAGCTCGACAAGATGCGCACCGCCGGTCGCATCGTGGCGGGCACGATCGGCCGCGTGCTCGATGCCGTCGCCCCCGGCCGGACCACGCTCGACCTGGACCGGGTCGCCGAGCAGTACATCGCCGAGCAGGGCGCGACCCCCTCCTTCAAGGGGTATCGGGGAGCCTCCAACACACCGTTCCCGGCCACCATCTGCGCCTCGGTGAACGAGGAGATCGTGCACGGGATCCCGTCCTCCGACCGGCGACTCGAGGAGGGCGATCTCCTCTCACTCGATTTCGGCGCGATCTGGCAGGGGTTCCATTCGGATTCCGCCGTGACGGTGTTCGTCGGGGGGATCGCGCCCAGCGCCGAAGCCGAAAGGCTCGTGAAGACCACCGAGGGCGCCCTCGACGCGGCGATCTCCGTGATCGCGCCCGGTGGGAGGCTCTCCGACATCGGCAACGCGATCGAAACCGTGGCTCGCCTCGAGGGGATGGGGATCGTGCGTGAGTACGGCGGCCACGGCATCGGTCGAGCCTTGCACGAGGACCCGTTCATCCAGAACTGGGGTAAGCCCGGACGGGGCCCCGAGCTTCGACCCGGTCTGGTCGTCGCCGTCGAGCCCATGTTGAACTTCGGCGGAGACGAGACCGCGGTCATGCCGGACGGATGGACCGTGGTGACCGCCGACGGCTCGCTGTCGGCCCATTTCGAGCACACCGTCGCGGTCACCCCAGATGGGCACGAGGTCCTGACCGCCCGAGACTAGATCGCGCGTGGACGCACGGCCTGACCTGGCCGTATACTTCCTTCCTGCCCCTTCCGAGGCAGGTTCGGCGCGCCCTCGGGACGGGTCCCGACACAGAGGATCAGCTGGGGCGTGGCCAAAGACGATGTCATCGAGGTCGAGGGGACCGTCGTGGAGCCCCTTCCCAATGCCATGTTTCGGGTGGAGCTGGAGAACGGGCACAAGGTGCTCGCCCATATCTCCGGGAAGATGCGGATGCACTACATCCGGATCCTTCCCGGCGACCGGGTGCGCGTAGAGTTATCGCCGTACGACCTGACCCGGGGCCGTGTGGTGTATCGGTACAGATGAGAGGCACATCATGAAGGTCAGACCATCGGTGAAGAAGATCTGCGATCGCTGCCGTGTGGTCCGCCGGCGCGGGCGGATCCTCGTGATCTGTTCCAACCCACGGCACAAGCAGCGGCAAGGGTAAGAGGGGAGCTTCGGACATGGCTCGGATCGCCGGCGTGGACCTCCCCAGGGACAAGCGGCTCGATATCGGGCTCCGGTACATCTACGGCATCGGGCCCACCAGCGCGTATCAGATCGTGAGCGGAACCGCGATCGAGGGCGGGACCAAGGTCCGCGACCTGTCCGAGGAAGAAGTGCTCAAGATCCGCGAGTTCATCGACCGGAACTTCAAGGTCGAAGGTGACCTTCGGCGCGAGGTTGCGCAGGATATCAAGCGCAAGATCGAGATCGGCTGCTACCAGGGCATCCGCCATCGCCGGTCGCTCCCGGTCCGTGGACAGCGCACCCACACGAACGCGCGGACCCGCAAGGGACCCAAGAAGGCGATCGCTGGCAAGAAGAAGGTCGCGAAGAAGAAGTAGCGGAAAGGAAGCTTGCACCCGTATGGCGAAGCCCAAGGCGAAGAAGACCAAGCGTCGCGAGAAGAAGAACGTCCTGCACGGGCAGGCGCATATCAAGTCGACCTTCAACAACACCATCGTCACGATCACCGACCAGCAGGGGAACACCCTCAGCTGGGCGAGCGCCGGCAACGTGGGCTTCAAGGGATCCCGGAAATCCACACCGTTCGCCGCGCAGCTTGCCGCCGAGAAGGCCGCGAGGGCCGCACAGGAGCACGGTCTCCAGCGGGTCGACGTGTTCGTGAAAGGCCCGGGTTCGGGCCGAGAGACCGCGATCCGCTCGCTCGCAGCCGCGGGCCTCGAGATCGCCGGGATCCAAGACGTGACGCCGGTGCCGCACAACGGATGCCGGCCGCGCAAGCGCCGCCGCGTCTAGCGGCGGTACCCGGCCGCGAACTGCTGTCGGGAGTTCCGAGAGGTGGGGATGAATGGATGATCCCCCACCGAGGAGGGATGCACCTGTGTTCATCGTCGCGAGACCTCAGATCGCTGAGGACGTGATCTCGCCGACCCGCTCGAAGTTCACGATCGAACCGCTCGAGCCCGGTTTCGGCTATACGGTCGGCAACTCGCTGCGCCGTACGCTCCTGTCGTCCATCCCCGGCGCCGCCATCTCGTCGGTACGCATCGACGGCGTGCTGCACGAGTTCGCCACCGTGGCGAGGGTGACCGAGGACGTCACCGACATCATCTTGAACCTGAAGGAGCTCGTGGTCCGCTCCGATCTGGACGAGCCCACGCCGATCTACCTCAAGGCCAAGGGGCCCGCGGAGGTCACGGCCGGCGATGTCGCTCCGCCGGCGGGGATCGAGATCCTGAATCCGGACCTGCACATCGCCACCATCGGCAAGGGCGGCTCGCTCGAGATGGAGATGACGGTCGAGCGCGGGGTCGGGTATCGGATCGCGGACAAGAACAAGAAGGCGCGGGATCCGATCGGCGTGATCCCCGTGGACTCGATCTTCTCGCCCGTCCGCAAGGTCAGCTACACGGTGGGGAACACCCGCGTCGAGCAGATGACCGACCGCGACAAGCTGATCTTGGATGTCGAGACCGACGGCTCGGTCACCCCGCGCGAGGCACTGGCATCGGCCGGCGGAACGCTGTTGGAGCTGGTGCAGCTGTTCAGCGACCTCGCCGAGGCTCCCAGCGTCTCGGTCGGTCCAGCCGAGGACGAGGAGCTCCCGAGCGACTATCAGATCACGATCGAGGAGCTCAACCTCTCGGTCCGGTCGTACAACTGCCTGAAGCGCGAGGGGATCAACACGGTCGGCGA
>DASWDB010000081.1:0-6716 GCA_036395715.1 Actinomycetota bacterium
CTCGGGGTTGTCCGGCACACCACGGCTCGGCCAGGTACGCAGAGCGACCTCGAAGGCGTCCTGGACCGCTTCCTCCGCGAGATCGAAGTCGCCCGTGACGCGGATCAGGGCGGCCACCGCTCGACCGGAGCCCTGGCGGAAGGATCGCTCGAGGGCTCCGAACGCGTCGGTCATCCCTCGATGATGGGGCGCACCTCCACGGAGCCGTGCCGCGCCCCCGGGATCTTGCTCGCGAGCTCGATCGCGGTGTCGAGGTCGTCGACCTCCACCAAGAAATAGCCGCCGAGCTGCTCCTTCGTCTCCGCGAACGGTCCGTCGGTGACGAGCTGCTCGCCGTCGCGTACGCGAACCGTCGTTGCCGCGGGGCTGTCGGCCAGCTGGTCGCCGCCGCGCATCACACCGCGCTCGACGAGCTCGTTCGCGAACTTCTCGTACTCCTCGTAGATCGCGTGCCGTTGGTCGTGCGGGACCGACTCCATAGCCTTCTCGTCCGCGTAGATCAACAACGCGTACTTCATGCGCACCCCCCCGTACCCGAGGGCGGCTCCTTGCCGCCCATCCACCCTAGACGACGAACGGGCGAGCGCGATCCCGACATCGCTCGACATCGATCGACATCGATCGACATCGATTGACATCGATGAGGATCGACTTCGGCTAGCCTGGGTGACGAGGACCGATCCGACCGACGAGCCGAACCAAACGAGGAGGAACACCCGATGTCCCGCGACAGCGACTGGCACGTGTTCGACAAGGCTTGCGACATCACGGCGATGGCGGCCAGAGGCTCCGCGACGACGGCGACGCCGGCACAGGTCGCGGACATCTTCCGTGCCGTCCATGCGGCCCTCCAAGAGGTCGTCACGGCCATGGACAGCTCCGATTCACGGGCCGGCTTCTAGCGAGCCCGGCGTCACCGGCCGGCGTCACCGGCCGGCGTCATCTGATGGAGAGATCGCGCATCGACACGATGCCGACGAGGCGCCCGGCCTCGGTCACGGGCACGTGACGGAACCCCTTCGCCAGCATCAGCGCGAGCGTTTCCTGCGCGGATGTGTAGGCCTCCAGCGTGACCGGGTCCTTGGTCATCCACTCCCGAACGTCATGCGTCGCCGCGTCGTGCTCCGCGGCCAGCGCTCGGACGATGTCCCGTTCGGTGAAGATGCCG
Source organism: Actinomycetota bacterium (assembly GCA_036395715.1). Taxonomy (GTDB): domain Bacteria; phylum Actinomycetota; class UBA4738; order UBA4738; family HRBIN12; genus AC-51. The sequence continues at coordinate 1,169 of DASWDB010000081.1, forward strand.
ACCAGGTCGTCCGCATCGACCACGAGGGCTGCGCCGACGCGCTGGAGGCTCATCACCTGGGCGGCCTCCGCGACGGTTGCCGTGGGCGGGACCGAGATGAGATCGACGCTCATGAGCTCGCGAAGGGCCGGCATGACCGCTCTTGAGCCTAGTCCGCTTCGGCGAGCGCTGCGCGCGTGGTACCGACCTCGCCGCGAGCGGTACCCCTGGCGCGGGGAGGGGACCGATCCGTACGCCGTCCTGGTCAGCGAGGTGATGCTGCAGCAGACGCAGGCCCCCCGGGTCGCTCGCGCGTTCGAAGGGTTCCTCCGGCGGTTCCCCGACGTGTCGACGCTCGCCGCGGCCTCGCGGGGGGACGTCCTTCGCGCCTGGGCCGGACTGGGATACCACCGACGGGCCGTCGCTCTGCACGAGGCCGCTCGATCCATCGTCCGCATGCACGGTGGCACGGTGCCTCGCGACCCGGAAGCGCTCCGGCGGCTCCCGGGTGTCGGTCCGTACACCTCCTCGGCCGTCGCGGCGATCGCGTTCGGCCGCCGGGTCGTCGCGATGGATGTGAACGTTCGCCGGGTGACGTCGCGGGTGGCGCTGGGCATCGAGCCGGAAGACGCCAACGATCGGCAGCTCGCGGAGGCAGCCGAACTCCTGCTCGATCGCGCCGCACCCGCCGTCTGGAACCAGGCGATGATGGATCTCGGTCGCGAGATCTGCCGGCCGGCGCCGCGATGCGAGATGTGCCCGCTCGAGCGGTGGTGCCGGTTCCGCTCCGCCGGCCGTCCGGGGAGGATGACCACCGTTCAGAAGCAGCCACCGTTCGAGGGCTCCAACCGCCAGGTCCGCGGTCGGATCGTGGCCGTGCTTCGCGATCGCTGTTCGGCCGGCATCGCAGGTCTCGTCAGGGCTACGGGGATCGACTCGGACCGGGTTGAGACGGCTGCGGCAGGCCTGGTTCGCGACGGGATCGTGGAACGACACGGCCGTTCGTTCCGCCTCGCGAGGTGAGGCGATCCTCCGCGGCGCGGGCTCGCGGTTCCCGCGCAGCCGTTCGGTTAGCCTGATGAACCTCGAGCCTCGCCGGGAGGATGCTGTGGAGTATCCGAACGCGCCTCAAGGCGCGCGGACGACATCGGCTGCGACCGAAGTGCTCGCCCGCGAGCTCTACTGGGCGGGGGCGCCGATCCCGGACCCGCGGACGGCCCAGCTCGCCGGCGACCCCGCCGACCTCGTGCGCCGCTGGAGCGAGCTCGAGGCGGTCCTCCGTCGCGACAGCTCGGTCCACCTTCCGCAGGACGAGCCGTTCTTCCGGGGAGGCGGTTCGCTGAAGCGCGGCGTCAAACGCACGATGTTCCGGGCACTCCGGCCCTTGACCAGGCGCTACGACCGGATCGACGCGGACCTCGCGCTGCTCGGCATCGAGACGTCGCGGGAACTCGCCCTCGCACGACAGGACAACGTTGCGCTCACGATGCAGCTGCAGGAGATGCTGTCGGTGCTGAAGGAGGTCGGATCGACGCTCGAGGCGCGGGTCTCGCCGCCGTCGTTGATGACGCAGCAGGAGCTCCCCGAGCTCGGGGACGTTGTGCTGGAGCTCGGCGCGGGCGCCAACCCCCACCCGCGCGCGACGATCCATCACGATCGGATCATCCACTCGGACTGGATCGATGTCGCACATGACCTCACGTCGTTCCCTTGGCCGTGGGAGGACGAGTCGGTCGACGCGGTCATCGCGATCGATGTGTTCGAGCACCTCAAGGACATCGACGTGCAGACGTGGCTCGATGAATGTTGGCGCATCCTCAAGCCGACCGGACTCCTCGTCATGCGGCTCCCGGCATGGACGAACCCTGTGTCGTACCGAGACCCGACGCATCACCGCGTGTTCCACGAGGAGTCGTTCTCCTACTGGGATCCCGACCACGACCTCTACGAGCTCTTCGGCCGCTACTACTTCCGGGAGTCAGATCGCTGGTGGAAGGTTCGGCGTGCGTTCAGGGAGTTCGAGGATCTCCGGTTCGATCTGGAGAAGCGCGACTGATGCGGATCGCCGTGTGCCACCCACAAGCTCCCTTCATGGCCGGGGGTGCGGAAGTGCACGTTCGCGGGTTGGTCGCCGCGTTGCGTGAAGCCGGTCACGAGGCGGAGACGGTCACGATGCCGTTCAAGTGGTATCCGCCGTCCGAGCTGGTGCATCAGATGGGCGGATGGAGAAGCGTCGATCTCTCCGAATCGAACGGCGAACCGATCGACCTGGTCGTCGCGATGAAGTTCCCCGCGTACCTCGTGCACCATCCGAACAAGGTCGTGTGGCTCATCCACCAGCACCGCACCGCCTACGAGCTGTGGGACAACCCCGAGTTCGGCGACATCGTCGGCTATCCGGACGGTTCCGCCGTCCGGAGCCTGATCCACAGCGCGGACCGGCTCGCGTTGGGCGAGGCCTCCCGGCTCTTCACCAATTCCGAGAACGTTCGCGGCCGGCTCGAGCACTCGATCGGCCTGGACGCCGAGGTCCTCTACCACCGCTCTCCGCTCACCGATCGTCTCCTGGCGGAGGATCCACGACCCCTGGGCGATGCGATCGTGTTCCCGAGCAGGTTCGACCGGCTGAAAAGGCAGGGCCTCGCGATCGATGCGATGCGGCACGTCCGGAGCGATGTGCATCTGGTCCTGGTCGGTTCGGGGGCCGAACGAGATGCGATCGCGAAACAGGTCGCCGAAGCCGGCCTCGTCGAACGGGTCGAGATCCGCGAACGCGTTCCCGACGACGAGCTCCTCGACCTGTACCTCGGCTCGCTCGCGGTGTACTTCGGTCCGCTCGACGAGGACTACGGGTACGTGACGATCGAAGGGATGGCCGCTTCCCGCCCGGTGATCGTCACGTCGGACTCCGGCGGTCCGCTCGAGTTCGTCCGCGACCGGGAGCACGGCTCGATCGTCGATCCGGACCCCGAAGCGATCGCGGCAGCCTTCGACCACCTCTTCACCGACCGCGATCTGGCGCAGCGGCTGGGCGCATCGGGCCGAACGTTCGTCACCGAACGCATCCCGCTGTGGCCGGACGTCGTCCGACGCCTGGTCGGGTGAGTCCGATGGCGAACGTCGCGTTCTGCTCGCCGCTGCCTCCCGCGCAGACCGGCATCGCGGCGTACGCGAGCGCGGTCCTGGGCGGCCTCGACGAGATTGGGTTCACCGCCCAGCACCACCTCGACCCGATGTGGCCGCTGGGACCCGACGCGGCAGAGCAGGTGCGCGCCTCCGACGTCGGGATCTTCCAGCTGGGGAACAACGTCGAGTTCCACGGAGCGATCTATCGGCTCTCGGTGTGGAACCCGGGGGTCGTCGTGCTCCACGACCTGGCGCTCGACGGGCTGATGTACGGACTGGGCCTCGCGAACGACCCGCTGACGCAGCCCGCCCGGGCGGAGGCGATGGCGGCCGCGAACCCGAGGGCCGACCTCGAGGACCCCCTTGGGGTCCCCTGGTGCGCACAGGCGGTCCGGCGAGCCCGCAGCGTGATCGTGCACTCGCGGTTCGCCCGCGACTACCTGCTAGGGGCCGGATGCAGGACCCCCATCGTCGTGACACCGCATCCGTTGGTGGAACGGGACGACGAGATCGACGCGGCTCGAGCGCAACGCGCGAGGCTCCGGCACCGGGCCGCTCGGGAGGACGAAGTGATCGTGGGGATCGCGGGGGACCTCAACGCGAGCAAGGGCATCGAAGCGCTGCTGGCCGCCCTCCCTCGTGTCCGCTCGAACGTCCGAGCGGTGCTGGTCGGGCGGACGAGCTCGCACTGGGACGTCAATGGGGCCCTGCGCCGGAGCGGTGTGGGCGACCGGGTCACGGTCGTCACCGACGTCCGGGACGACGAGTTCCTCGAGTGGCTGTGCGCCTTTGACATCTTGGTCAACGTCCGCCATCCGCACCGAGGCGAGACCAGCGGATCGCTGGTGCGAGCGCTGCACGCGGGTGTGCCGACGATCGTGAGCGGTGTGGGCACGTACCTCGAGGTACCGGATGGGGTGGTCGCCCGGATCGCGCCGGGTCCGCCGGACCCGGTCGAGCTCGCGGCCGCGATCGATCGCCTCGCCGAGGATGCCGAGGCCCGAGCGGCGATGAGCCGTGACGCGCGGGACTACGCGCGGAACGCGCTCGCCCCGCGCGTGACCGCCCACGGGTACGCGGAGGCCGTGCAGCGGGTGCTCGAGCTGAACGCCGATCCCGTCCGCGCCTCGATCGCGCGGTGGGCGCACGGGCTGCGTGCTGCGGGCGTCCGCCCGCAGCACGCAGCCCGCGGCCTCGGCGTTCGATACGCCGAGGCATTGTTCGAGCTGCGCCCGGAGGGACACGGATGAGCTTCGACCTCGACGCGACGGCGACGGCGAGGCTCCGTTCGGCGGGACAGCGATACACGACCCAACGCCGGCGGCTGATCGAGCTGCTCGCCGACGCCGGGAGCCCGGTATCGATCCCGGACATCCTCGCCGGGGGCTCCGGCCTCAAACAGAGCTCGGTCTACCGGAACCTCGCCGCGCTCGAGCAGGCCGGCGTCGTTCGGCGCTTGGTGACGGATGAGGAGTTCGGACGGTACGAGCTGGCCGAGGACCTGATCGGACACCACCACCACCTCGTCTGTTCGCGATGCGGCAAGATGCGTGATGTGGACGTGCCCGAGGAGCTCGAGCGAACGCTGGAGCGAGCACTCGATCGGATCGCGAAGCGGGCCGGGTTCGCTCGCGTGTCCCACCGGTTGGATCTGCTCGGGCTCTGCGCCGACTGCGCCGCGGAGGTGGGGACCGATCCGACGAGGGCATAACCGACGATCGGTCGGGAGCTGGCTGGTGCTCGGCGTGCTCTGCGCAGCATGCTCGTCCGCAAGCGGCGCGTCGGGATCGGCTCCCCCCGCCCGGCCCAGCAGTCCTGCCAAGGTCCAGATCGTCACGCCGACGAACGGCGAGGTGATCCACGGTCCCAACGTCGAGGTCCGCGTCCGGCTGCAGAACGCCAGGATCGTCGCAGCGACGACGAGCAGCATCACGCCCGACGAGGGGCACCTCCATCTCTACCTCGACGACCAGATCGAGTCGATGAATTTCTCCACCAGCGCGAAGCTCAGCGCCGTCCGGCCCGGGCTCCACGTGCTGCGCGTGGAGTTCGTCGCGTCGGACCATCTCCCCTTCGACCCACGCGTGATCGCCCAGGTCGCGTTCGAGGTGAAGCGGTGAGCGCCGGGCTGGTCCTGGGGCGTCGGTCACGCGACACCGACGTCCACCATGCGATGGTCCTCGCGGTGCTGGCGGGTTGCACCTTGCTGCTCATCCGCACCTCGTTCACGGGTCTCCCCGCCACGAGCACCGTGTTCGCCGCGTTGTACGTCGTGCTGGGGGCGACCTCCCTGGCCATCCCGCTCGGGGGCGATGGTGCGCGGTCGCTCTCGCCCTTCGGTGTGGGAGCGGCGGGGCTGACCGCGATCGTCGTGGCCGCGTGGCTAGTCGGGCCGGGCTTCCCCGTCCCGCACGGGCGGGAGGTCCTCCTGCTCAACTCGCTC
>DASWDB010000082.1:0-9084 GCA_036395715.1 Actinomycetota bacterium
ACGCTTCTTCGGAGAAGTCGTGTACGACGTCGTCATCCCGCGCACGGTTCGGCTCTCTGAGGCACCGGGGTTCGGGCAGCCCATCACCGTCTACGATCCCCGGTCCAAGGGCGCCGAGTGCTATCGCCAGCTGGCCCAAGAGGTCGCCGCTCGACCGCGCCCGGATAACCCGATGCCGGTGTTCGACGATCTTCCCTCGGTGGTGGTCCAGGCGCCGACCCTGGATCCCGGCGGGAAACCAGCCGAGGAGATGTCGTCGGCGGACGAGCTCCCCGAGGAGATGTCGTCGGCGCCGGACCCCGACGTTGGATCAGAGATCGAGACAGGGGCCGAACCCGTCACCGAGACGGGCGTCGAGCGCGGCCGGTCGGCATCTCCGCAGGTGGAACCCGTCACCGAGTCGGAGCCTACTCCCGAGACCGGGGCCGAGATGGCGTTCGCGCCGCCGGAGGACGGAGGAGATCCGCTTCCTGCTCCGCCCACGCCCGCCCTCGACGAACCCGACGCACCGCCCGGGGGATCCGGTGAGGTGGACTGGACCGAGGAGATCGGATCGACCGCCGAGCCTCGGGTTCGACCGCCCAGAGAGGCGGTCTCCCCTGGTCGGCTGCCGGAACGACGGGTGGTGGTGATCGGCGAGGACGCCGAGATCGACATCGAGGCAGCGCGCGAGCCCCTGGTGCAGGTGCCCCGCGGTAGCCGCCCCCCCGTCGATCCCGCCAGCGAGATCGGGGAGACGTTGCAGGACGGCGGGAACGCGCCGAAACGCCGATGGCGACTGTTCCGCAAGGGAGGCCAGTGATGTCGAAACGCGGGGGGCTCGGTCGAGGCTTGTCGGCGCTGATCCCGGGTGCGCCCGAGGCCGGTGAGGCCTCCCCGGGGCTGATGGAGGTACCGGTCCACGCCGTGGCGCCGAATCCGAAGCAGCCCCGCACGCGTTTCGACGACGAGACGATCGCGGCCCTGGCCGCCTCCATCAGAGAGGTCGGGATCCTCCAGCCGCTCGTCGTCCGCCGAGCCGGAGATGGACGGTACGAGCTCATCGCCGGAGAGCGACGCCTCCGGGCCGCCAAAGCAGCCGGGCTCGCGAGCGTTCCGATCGTCCTTCGGGATTCCGAAGATGCGGATCTCCTTCGAGAGGCGCTGATCGAGAACATCCACCGCGAGGATCTGAACCCGATCGAGCAGGCCGAGGCGTTCAAGGCATTGCTCGGGGAGCTCGGGCTCAAGCAAGAGGAGCTGGCGGACAGGGTTGGTGTGTCACGGTCACACATCGCGAACACCATCCGGCTGCTGGCCCTCCCCCTGGAAGTCCAGCAGCTTCTCGCCGACGACAAGATCACCGCCGGTCACGCTCGCGCCGTGCTCTCGTTGGGGGACAAGGACGCGATGACCTCCCTCGCGACTCGGATCGCCGCGGAGGACCTCTCGGTCCGCCACACCGAGGACGTCGTTCGACGCTTCCTCGAGGTTCCGCGGGCGACCGAGGCCAAGCGACGGGTGGCCGAGTCCTTGACCGCCAAGGCCGACGCGAACCTCGCCGAAGTGGAGGAGATCCTGTCGGAGCAGCTCGCCACGCGCGTGTCGATCCAGATGGGCGCCAAGCGCGGCAAGGTTGTGATCGAGTTCGGCTCGCCGGATGACTTGGAGCGCATCGTCTCTGAGATTATCGGGTCAGGCCCGGGCCTCGCCCCCGACTAGGCGCGCATCGCGACCGAGCGTAGGACGCTATCACACAGGTCACTGAGGGTTCGACCCTGAACCTGCGCGGCCATCGGCACGAGCGATGTCTCGGTCATCCCGGGTGAAACGTTGACCTCGAGCACCCACGGTCGATCGTTCGTGTCGACCATGAGGTCGACCCTCGTGAGATCCCTGAGGCGGAGTGCTCCGGCCGTCTTCCCGGCGAGCTCGCCGACGGCGGCCGAGGCCGCATCCGAGAGTCGTGCGGGGCAGAAGTACTCGGTGGCGCCGGCGGTATACCGTGCCGCGTAATCGTACGGCCCGTCCTTCGGGACGATCTCGACGATCGGCAACGGCTCGAGGTCCCTGCCGGCCAGCGCCGCCGCGACCTCTCGACCCTCGACCTTCGCTTCGATCAAGGCTGCTCCGCTGAACGAGAGCGCCGCCATCACGGCCTGGGGGAGGTCGGCCTCACGCTCGACGAAACTCACACCCAACGCCGACCCGCTCCTCGAGGGCTTGACCACGCACGGGAGCCCGATCCGCTCCACGGCTTTGCCCAGCGCGGCACCGCCGCCGAGGTCGCGGAGCGCCCATCCCTCGATCACGACCCACGGCGGCGTCGGGACGCCGGCGCGCTTCAGCGCGTCCTTCGCGAGGACCTTGTCGAAGGCCACCTCGCAATCGAAGGCGGCGGTTCCCGTGTACGCGATCTCGAGCAGGTCCAGCAGGCGTTGGACCGTGCCATCCTCTCCTTCCTTGCCGTGCAATGCAAGCCAGCAGAGATCGGGTGGTCGCTCGCCAAGGGCCTCGACCAGCTGCGTCTCGCCCGGATCCAGGAGCCAAGCCTCGTGGCCGAGCTCACCGAGTGAGAGCGTCATACGGTGACCGCTGCGGAGCGACACATCGCGCTCCGGCGTTCGGCCTCCCGCCAGGACCGCGATCCTCATGATCCGTGAAGGCTCCGATAGAGGCGTTCCTCGTCCTCGAAGAGCGCGGCCAGCCTCGCAACGCCCTCCCGGATCCGATCTTCCGTGGGGTAGCAGTAGGCCAGCCGCATCCGGTCGCCGCCTCGGCCGTCGGGATAGAAGGCGGTTCCCGGGACGTACGCGACCCGACGCTCGACCGCGGCCGCAAGCATCGCCGTCGTGTCGGACCAATCCGGAAGCGTGACCCACACGTAGAAGCCGCCGGACGGGTGCGTCCACGCGGCGGTGCTGGGGAAGTGCTCATCGAGGGCACCCAGCATGGCGTCCCGACGTGATCGGTACGTGTCGACCAGGCCGGCTAGCGCGGTTCTCCACCGGTCGTCGTCGGAGAACCACCGCTCGGTGAGGAGCATCGTGAGGTTCGACCCGCAGAGGTCGGCCGCCTCTTTGGCGAGCACGAGCCGTTGGATCACCGAGGGATCGGCCAGCGCCCATCCCACCCGTACGCCCGGCGAGAAGGTCTTCGAGACCGTCCCGAGGTAGATCACGTTGCGAGGATCGAGCGAGCGCAGGCACGGCAACGGCTCACCTTCGAACCGGAGCAGCCCGTACGGGTTGTCCTCGATGATGGGGATCCCCGTCTCGCGACACAGGGCGACGAGCTGATCGCGCCGGCGTCCCGACATGGTGACGCCGGCGGGATTACCGAAATTGGGCACCGTGTAGACGAACGTCGGCCGCTCGCCACGGACGATGGCTCGTTCCAGCTGCTCCACGATCATCCCTTCGTCGTCGAGCTCGATCGTGAGGAAGCGAGGTTGGTAGGCGGCGAACGCGGTGAGTGCGCCCACGTAGGCGGGCGCCTCCACGGCGATCATGTCGCCGGGGTCGATGAAGATCTTGCCGAGGAGATCGAGTGCCTGCTGGGCGCCGGTGGTGATCACGACGTCGGCTGGGTCTGCGTCGACGCCCTCCTCGGCCATCAGCATGACCGCGCGATCGCGCAGCGCGAGCTGCCCTTGGCCCCCGCCGTACTGCAATGCGGTCGGCCCGAGTTCGCCGAGGACCTGCGTCGCGACCTCGAGGACCGCCCGCGCAGGAAGTGCTTCGACGTAGGGCATCCCGCCCGCGAGCGAGACGACCTCCGGGCGTGCAGCGACCGCGAACAGCGCGCGGACCTCGGACGCGGACATGCCGGAGGTCCGTTCGGCGTAGCGGTCGACGAACCGATCGATGGAGAACTCGGCCATGGGGATCGAAGGAAGACACCCAGCGTAGCATTCGTCCTCGCCCCGACCGAGGACCGCAGGTCGATCCTCTACGGATCGACCTGCGGGAGGACTTCGCTGGCGACCACCTCGAGCATCTCGAGGTCGTCGTACAACTCGTGGTTCAAGAAGATGCGCTGGACACCCACGTCCGCGTACTCGCGGAGGCGGGTGGCCGCTCGCTCGCTCGACCCGACGATGCAGTCCCGTTCGATCTCGGCCCGGTAGTCCTCGAACGGACCCGCTTCGGGATCGATCGCGTGCGCGCGGCGGAGCTTCTCGAGGTACTCGTCCTCGGTCCGTCCGACGAAGAACCACGTCATCAAGGACGTCACGAGTGAGGACGGATCGCGGCCTTCCGCCTCGAACCCCGCTCGTGCCCGGGCGAAGCGCCCGGCCACATCCTCGGGCAGGCCGCCCACCGTGTTGAACTCGTCCGCGTACCGGCCGATCAACCGCTGCATCCGCGGTCCGACCGCCTTCCCGCCGAGGATGAGTGGCGGGTGCGGACGCTGCACCGGTCCGGGGAGGAACTCTGCGGCATCCAGGCGGTAGTACGTCCCGTCGAAGGTGAACGGATCCTGCGTCCACAGGCCGTGCACGATGGGCACGGCTTCCTCCAACCGCGCCCACCGCTCGTGGACGTCGAAGAACGGGAAGCCGAACTGCGTGTGCTCTTCCTCCCACCAGCCGGCACCCATGCCGACCTCGGCGCGGCCGCCGCTGATCTCGTCGACCGTCGTCGCGGCCTTCGCGAGGAGCGCCGGCTGACGGAACGTGACCGGCGACACCAAGGTCCCGAGTCGGATCTTCGTCGTGCGGGCGGCGAGCCCGCCGAGCAGCGTCCACGCGTCCGTCGCGCCTCGGCCCGAGACGCCTCGCGCGCTGAAGTAATGGTCCGATCGGAACAGTCCCTCGTAGCCGAGCCGCTCGCACGCGTCCGCGAGCGCGCACCAGTCTCGCCACGTGACCCCTTGCTGTCCTTCGATCATCACGCAGGCGCGCATGTAGGTAGCCTAGTGGTCGATGTCCGAGCACCTCGAACCGCCGAGCGAACGCCGTCGCGCCGTCCACGCGATCGTGTTGGGAGCTCTGCTCGGAACGGTGCTCGCCCTGTTCGAACGGTTCCACGATCGACACGCGCGACGCGACGCTCGCTAGCCGAAGAAACGCCGCGCGCCGCCCGCGACCGCGCGAGCGACTCGAGGGGGGAACCCCTCGTCGTCGATCAACGAGGCCTCGAGCTCGTTCGTGGTCACCAGTGGTTCGACCTGCACGGCAGGCATCCTCGTCTCACGCAGCATCCCGACCGTCAGGCGCTGGAGCCGGCCGCGGCGACCGAACTCCCGTTCCAGCTCCTCGAGGATCAGCTCGGCCAGGCGCCGGCCGGCGGGGGAGTAGGTGGTGGCGCTGCCGAAGTAGGAGCAAGTCGGGCCGCTCGCCTCGGGGACGCCACCGCCCAGGTGTACGGACACGCACAGCGACGCGCCCGATTCGTTCGCCGCTCGGGCGCGGTCGGATGGCGCGGTGGTGTCACCGTGCAGGATCTCCGGCTTCGCACCGAGTCCGGCGAGCTCCTGCGCGACGGATGCGGCCATCGCCATCCGAACCTCCTCTGGACCGTCGGCGGGACCGTCGCCCGGATCGATCACGATGACCTTCCCTTCGATCGAGCCACGCATCCCGCGCAGCTCCTCGACCTCTCGCACGACCGCGCGGCTCGGGACGTCCTCCAGCGGACGCATGCGCTCGATCGTCGCGATCGTGTCCAGGCCGACCATGCCGTCGGGCTGCTCGCCGACGTTGCGTTGAAACTCGCGCACCGCCAGATCGGTCCGTTGGCCGTGGACCCCGTCCTCTTTCCCGGCGTCGAACCCCAACGCGTTGAGCTTGTGTTGCAGTTCACGGACGTCGTCTCCTCGGAACGGAGGCACATGCAGGTACAGCGTTCGATCGCCGAGCCGGAACCCTGCCTCGACGAGCTGCATCCAGGTGTCCGGGCCCACCAGCCCGTCGATCCGGAGGTGGCGTAGATCCTGGAAGGCGCGGATGGAGGCTTCGGTGGAAGGGCCGAACCATCCGGCAAGCTCACCCGGCGCCAGCGCGTACCCGAGCGCCGCCAGGTGCTGCTGGATGTCCAGAACCTCGGGGCCGCGGTCGTCGAGCCGGAAGACGCGCATGCCACGAGTGTGCGACTCGACGGGTGCCCCCGCAAACGCGGCGGGTCGAAGGCTTACAGATGCGGCGCGAGATCTCGGAGGATGGCGTCTTTCGGCTTGGCGCCGATCACGCGGGCAACCTCCTGCCCGCCCTTGAACAGGATCAGGGACGGGATCGACATCACGCCGTAGGTGCGTGTGGCCTGCGGGTTCTCGTCGATGTTCAGTTTCGCCACCTTGAGGGTCTCGCCCTTCTCGTTCCCGATCTCCTCCACGACGGGGGAAACCATGTGGCACGGGACGCACCATTCCGCCCAGAAGTCCACGAGGACCGGGGTTTCGGAATCGAGAACCGCTGTCTGGAAGTCCGTTTCGGTGACCGTTCCGATGTTCGCCATGATCGTTTCGTTCTCCTTCGTTCGGGGGTCCCGCGAGAGCCGCGAGGCCGTCCCTAGGCTCCTAGAACGCTCGCGGACGGGATCGGCATTCCATCAGTGGCCGTGTGCCTCGTCCTCGAGGAAGCGTTCGGCATCGATCGCCGCCTTGCATCCCTGGCCGGCGGCCGTCACTGCCTGCCGGTAGATCCGATCGGTCACGTCGCCCGCCGCGAAGACGCCCGGTACGCTCGTCGCCGTCCTGGGTTCGGCGACCGCGATGTACCCTTCGTCGTCGAGCGCGAGCTGGTCGCGGAACAACGCGGTGTTCGGATCGTGTCCGATCGCGACGAACAGGCCGTCCGCCGGGAAGCTGCGGGACGCGTCGGTGCGCATGTCGTTCAACGTGACTCCCGATACCGCGTCGTCGCCATGAACCTCGCCGACCGTGGTGTTCCAGATCACGTCGACCTTCGGATTCGCCAACGCGCGTGCCGACATCACCTTCGACGCACGGAACTCGCCGCGCCTGTGCACGATGGTGACCTTGCTCGCGAACTTGGTGAGGAAGGTAGCCTCTTCCATCGCGGTGTCGCCTCCGCCGACCACGACGAGTTCGCGATCACGGAAGAAGAAGCCGTCGCAGGTGGCGCACGCGGAGACGCCCCGGCCTCGGAGCTTCTCCTCACCCGGGACGCCGAGCCACCGCGCCGTTGCCCCGGTCGCCACGATGATCGTGCGGCCTCGCCACTCCTGATCGCCGGCCCGCACGGTGAACGGACGTTCCGACAGGTCGACGTCGGTAACGTGGACGGGCAGGATCTCCGCGCCGAAGCGCGAGGCCTGCTTCTCCATCTGATCCATCAGTTCGGGCCCAAGGAGGCCGTCGGCGAAGCCTGGATAGTTCTCGACGTCCGTCGTCAACATCAGCTGACCGCCGGCCTCGAGACCCTTCAGGACGAGGGGTGCGAGGTTCGCTCGCGCGGCGTACAGGGCGGCCGTGTACCCGGCCGGCCCCGAGCCGATCACGATCACGTTCCGCGGTTCGTCCACTCGATGCGAATCCTCCCACAGGGCCGAACGCCCGCCTATTCCCCCGAGGTCAGGTGTGACCTGGGTCGAGGTCAGGCCGAGGTCAGGTCGTGACCTGGGTCGACGTTAGGATCGAGCAATCCCGGCGCGATGCGACGAGGACCCTGACGACGTCCGCCGGCCGCCCCGCACCGGGCCCGATGAGATAGACACCGAGGATGGCAGGCGCTCTTTGGTACCGAGCCTGGATCACGCGGATCAGCTGCCCTTCGGGTCCGTGCTGCCCAGCCGGCTCGGTGAAGGCGCCATCGAGGCACGCGACGGCGTCGCTGAAGGAGATCGGCTGCGAGACCGTGAGGCCGGTCGCGTCGGGGACCGGTGTTCGCTGGTCGTTCGAACCGAACGTTGCGCCCGACCCGCTGCGGTAGGACGTCGCGAGTGCCTCGACACCGGCGAGGTCGTAGTTCACGTTCTGCGTCTCCACGGTGGTGGCCGGGCGTGCTGCCGCGCTCGGCGCGGCAGCACCTCCTGCCGTCTCTTGGGGCGGACTCGAACCCACGTGCGGGAGGACGAGCGTGATGACGAGGAGCGCGGCGGCGATCCCGGCCGCGGCGCCGGCCCATCGGTACCACGCCGGCCGCTCCGAGGGCGGCGTGGCTGCGGGAGTGCTCGCGGCACGTCGTCTCGCTTCGGCGATCGCCGTGGCGCCGAGATCGGCCGGCGCCGGCGTCTCGGCCACCGAGGCGAGCGCCCCGCGCGCCGCCCTGGCGAGGCCGACCTCGTCCCGGCATCGGTCGCACGAATCGAGGTGGCGCTCGACGACGGCGCGCTCGCCGTCTGGGAGCGCGCCGTCGACGTACTCTGCGAGCAGCGCGTCGGGATGGCTCATGCTTGCTCCTCGGACGCTCTGGATGGCGCGTCGGGTTCCCGAGCCGTGCGGCCCATCGCGCGGGCGAGCGCAACGCGCCCACGATGCACGCGTGACTTCACCGTTCCGATCGGGACGTCGAGGACCCTCGCGATCTGTTCGTACGCCATGTCGTGGAGATCCGCGAGGACGAGAGCCACGCGGAACTCCTCCGGGACCTGCTTGAGCGCGACCACCACGTCGTGTGTCCCGGCCAGCTCGTCCGCGTGGTCGGGGACGGGCGGGCCCACCTCCGCCGTGGGGAGATCCTCGTCGCCGGCGAGCCGGAGCAGGGGCTGCCGGCGTCGTTTGCGGGCGACGTCGTAGCAAGCGTTGACGGTGACGCGATGCATCCACGTGGTGAAGGCCGCGTCACCGCGAAACTGCCGGAGCTTCGTGAGGACGGACAAGAAGGTGTCCTGCGCGGCGTCGGCAGCATCCTCGGGATCGCCGAGGATGCGGAGACAGAGGTTGTACACGCGTTGGCGGTGCCGTTCGACGAGCCGCTCGAAGGCGTCTGGGTCTCCGAGCAACGAGCGACGGACCAACTCCTCATCGCGCTCGGACGGGTCCACGAGCGCACGCTACAACGAGGATGGACCCGCGGTTTCCTGCTGAACGACCTTCGTGAGATCCCTCGTGAACGACAGCCGGCCGGCGATGACCGTGTTCGCCGTCTTCCGGAGCGTGATCGTGACGTCACCCGACGAGGTGTCCACCTTGCACCAAGTC
>DASWDB010000083.1:0-19259 GCA_036395715.1 Actinomycetota bacterium
AGGGTCGCCACGAGCCCAAGGGTAGGATTGGGGCCGTTGCGGCGGAACGGCCGCCGCGCACGCCGCCCATCGTGCCCAACCTCCGCGACTTCGAACGGCGACTCGGGGGCCTCGTCGAAGGCCTCTTCTCAAAGACGTTCCGAAGCGGCGTGCAACCGGTCGAGATCGCCAAGCGCGTCGTCCGGGAGATGGACGATGGCAAGCAGGTGGCGATCAACGAGGTGTGGGCGCCCAACCACTTCGAGATCTCGCTTTCGGAGGATGACGCCCCCCGCTTCCAACAGATGGAGTCGGCGCTCGCCGCCGAGCTGAAGCAGGTCGTGCTCGAGACCGCCGCCGAGCGGGGATGGGGGCTCGTCGGGGCGCCCGAGGTGGAGCTGTTCATCGGTCACAGCCTCCGGAAGGGAGACCTGGAGGTGGAAGCGTCCCTCGTCGAGGGTGAGGAGAAGGTCCCACCCGCCGCCGTGGCCGAGGCCGCCGAGGCGGGACATCACGGCGAGCTGCTCGTGCACGGGACCGACTCGGTCCGCCGCGTCCCGTTGGACAAGGAGATGGTGACGATCGGGCGGCTCCCCGAGAGCGACGTGATGGTCGACGACAAGGGCGTCTCCCGGCGACACGCGCAGATCCGGACGAAAGACGGCCGCTCCACGCTCACGGACCTCGGCTCGACGAACGGGACCAAGCTGAACGGACAGCAGGTCCAGTCGCGACCCCTGGCCGACGGCGATCGGATCACGGTCGGCACCACGGTGATCGAGTACCGGAGGGTGTAGTGCTCGCGGCCGCCGTCGAGCCGTTCGCGCTCTCGGCCCTCAAGTACGGGCTGTTCGCGTTGCTCTTCCTGTTCCTGTGGCGCTCGATGCGGTGGGTGGTCCGCGGGCTGAACGTGGATCGCAGCCCGGCGGCACCGATGCCCGGTCCCGGCGCGCGGGCGGGTTCGGATGGATCGCCGAGCCAGCCGGTCCCCGCGAACGTCCTGGTCCACGCCGAAGGCAAGGAGAAGCCGCGGGCGCTTCGGCTCGCCGCCAACACGGTGATCGGTCGAGCGACCGGGTGCGACCTCCGCCTGGAAGATACGTACGTGTCGCAGGAGCACGCGAGGATATTCGCCAAGAACGGCTCGTGGTACGTGGAGGATCTTGGCTCGACCAATGGGACCTTCGTGAACGAACAGCGGTTGGCTGCGCCGGCGATGCTCACGGCCGGCGACCGGATCCGTGTCGGAACGACGATCCTGGAGCTCGGACGGTGAGGATCGAGGCCGGGGTCGCGACCCACGTCGGTCAGGTGCGCACCGGCAACGAGGACGCGTACCTGCTCGAGCCGCCGCTGTATGCCGTCGCGGACGGGATGGGCGGGCACCGCGGTGGAGAGGTCGCATCCCAGTTGGCCCTCACGACGATCGCCGAATCGTTCCGCAAAGGCC
This sequence comes from Actinomycetota bacterium, assembly GCA_036395715.1. Classification (GTDB taxonomy): domain Bacteria; phylum Actinomycetota; class UBA4738; order UBA4738; family HRBIN12; genus AC-51. The sequence continues at coordinate 1,430 of DASWDB010000083.1, forward strand.
AGGAGCCGTTCGCCGACCAGGTCCAGGAGGCGAACCGAGCGGTCTTCGAACGGTCGGGAGCCGACCGGGCCGTCGCCGGCATGGGCACGACGCTCACGGCCGCGGTGATCGAGGGCAACCTCGCGCACCTGGTGCACGTGGGCGACTCTCGCGCGTACCTCCTGCGGGCGGGTTCCCTCCGGCAACTGACCGACGACCACACGTTGGTGAACCGGATGGTGAAGGCTGGAGAGATCACCCCGGGGGAAGCCGAGGTCCACCCGCATCGGAACGTGCTGGTCCGGGCGCTCGGGACCGAGTCCGACGTCGAGCTCGACGAGCAGGACGTCGGGCTCCTGGAAGGGGATCGGCTCCTCCTGTGCTCCGACGGGCTCACCGGGATGCTGACCGAGGAACAGATCCAGGCGATCCTCGGATCCACGCAGTCGGCTCCGCAGGAGGCCGCGGACCGCCTGGTGGTCGCCGCCAACCGGGCGGGGGGTGTCGACAACATCACCGTCGTCGTCCTCGACGTGCTGCAGGACGAAGGAGCGGACGACGTTGTGGGCGCGCCGGTCCCGATGGAGACGAAGGAAGCGGAGAAGGAGGAGCCCTCGCGTCCCGCTCGGACGCCCGAACCACGTCGACGCTGGCGGCGCGTTGCGATCATCGTCGGCATCGTGGTCGTCGTGCTCGGGGCGGCGTTCACCGGCGCGCGAGCCCTCATCGACACCCGCTGGTACGTCGGGGTCGCCGACGGGAAAGTTGCGATCTACCAGGGCATCCCGGCGGACATGTTCGGCTACGACCTCTCCCACGTCGTGGAGGTGACGGACATCTCTGCGAGCGCGGCCGAGCAGATCCCCTTCTGGGCATCGCTCGCGGGCGGCATCAACGTCGACAGCCGGGCCGACGCCGACGCTCGCGTGGAGCAGATCCGCAAGGACGTCGATCGGGCCGCCCACACGCGGACCGGAGGACAGCCGTGAGCGCCGTCGCGGTTCCGGCTGCAGCGTCGAAGACGCGGCGAGCCCGCACCGGCTTCGGTCTTCTGATCCTCGCCGTCGCGGGCTCGCTCGTGGCCTACGCGTTGCAGGGGCTCGGGCTGCACGGCGAGGTTCCGGGGAACCTCGCCATCTACGGCGTGATCTTCGCCGGCGCCTCGGTCGGCGGCTGGCTCGTCGTCCGATACGCGGCCCGGTCCGCCGACCCGGCCATCTACCCGGTCGCGGTGCTCCTCGGGGGATTGGGTCTGGCGATGCTCTACCGCCTGATGGACGAGCGGGGTCGCGTCGACATCGCTCAGGACCAGGCCGTGTGGCTGTTGATAGGGCTCGCCTGCTTCGCCGTCACACTCCTCGTCCTGCGGGACATCCGCCAACTCGACTCCTACACGTACACGATCGGGCTGGCCGGCATCGTGCTGCTCCTGCTGCCGATCGTGCCCGGCATCGGGTACTCGATCAACGGCGCTCGGCTGTGGGTGAACTTCGGCTTCCTCCAGTTCCAACCGGCCGAGTTCGGACGCGTCCTGATCGTGATCTTCCTCGCGTCGTACCTCTCGCAGCGCCGCGAGCTGCTGGCAGCAGGCGTGGGGCGATTCGGACTCCCCCGCGTCAAGGACCTCGGGCCGCTGCTCCTCGCCTGGGGGACTTCGCTGGCAGTGCTGCTGCTCGAACGTGACGTGGGTGCATCGCTGCTCCTGTTCGGTGTGTTCGTCGTGATGGTCTGGGTCGCGACCGGACGATCGTCCTACCTGGTGCTCGGGATCGTGCTGTTCGCGATCGGCGCGTACATCGGGTGGCTGGCGCTTCCGCACATCCAAGAACGTGTCGTGATCTGGTTCCACGCGCTGGACCCGCAGAACGTGAACGGGATCGGCTATCAGCTGGCGCAGGGATGGTTCGCGTTCGCGTCGGGCGGGATGGTCGGGACCGGTCTCGGTCTGGGTTCGCCGACGTTCATCCCCTACGTCGGGAGCGACTTCATCCTGGCCGCGTTCGGCGAAGAGCTGGGGATGCTCGGCGTCGCCGGCATCCTGCTGCTATACCTCGTGCTGATCGGGCGAGGGCTGCGGATCGGCGTCGAGCGCCAGGACACGTTCGGCAAGCTCCTCGCCGTCGGCCTCACGACCGTGGTCGGGCTGCAGGTCTTCACCATCGCGGCCGGCGTCCTGCGGTTGATCCCGCTCACGGGCGTGCCACTGCCCCTCGTGTCCTACGGGGGCACCAGCCGGGTGGCGACCTTCGTGATCCTCGCGCTCCTGGTCCGAGCATCGGCGGGCGCGTGGTACCGGGTGCGGAAGGGGCCGTAAGCGATGGATCGACAGATCCGGCGGCTGGGGTTCGCGTTCGTCGCCTTGTTCGCCCTGCTCTTCGCCCAGGTCGCCTACGTCCAGGTCTTCGCGGCGGATCGGATCGCGGGCGAGCCGGCCGATGCGGCGCGCCAGATCCGCGCGGAGTACTCGGTGGAGCGGGGCCAGATCCTCGCGGCCGATGAGCGGACCGTGCTGGCCGAGAGCGTCAAGAACCCCGACCCGAACTCGCCCTACGCATTCCTCAGGAAGTACCCGGGGCGCGAGCTCTACGGCCAGCTCACCGGGTACTACTCGCGGATCTACGGGTTCAGCGGCTTGGAGGACGCGCTGAACCCGTACCTGTCCGGGACCGCGCCGGAGTTCACGGCACAGAACCTCACCGACATCCTGCTCGGGCGGCCCAAGGTGGGCGGGACCGTGCTGACGACGATCCTCCCATCCCTGCAACGGGTCGCCCGCGACGCGCTCGGGAGCCATCAAGGCGCGGTCGTCGCGCTCGACCCGGGAACGGGGAACGTCCTCGCGATGTATTCGAACCCGGGCTACGACCCGAACCCCCTGTCGACGGGGACAGACGCGCAGATCAACACCGCCTGGAACGCGTTGATCTCGGACCCCCAGCGCCCGCTCGTCTCGAAGGCGTTCCAGGAGCTCTACCTTCCGGGATCGACCTTCAAGCTGGTGACGGCCTCTGCGGCGTTGGAGAACGGCTGGGGACCCGACAAGAGCTGGCCGAACCCGCACGTCCTCGACCTGCCGCAGTCGTCGAGCACGCTCCAGAACTTCGGCAACGAGCTCTGCCCCAGTGGCGGACCCCCGACGGTCACGATGGCACAGGCGTTCACGTCATCGTGCAACGTCACGTTCGGGCAGATCGGCCTCCATCTCGGCGCCGACAAGCTCTCGGCGCAGGCGCATCGGTACGGGTTCTGTCCCATCCTTCCGCCGGACCAGGTCACGTGCGCGGAGCCGACGATCCCATTCATCCTGCCGTGGAACAGCGGCCGGTTCCCGGAGCCCGCGTACTTCAACGAGAACCTCCCGAAGGTCGCCCTGTCCGCGGTCGGCCTCGACAACGACAAGCAGAACCCCCTCCAGCTCGCGCTGGAATCGGCCGCCATCGCGAACGGGGGGCTGATGTACGCGCCGAGGTTGGTGACGGAGGTGCGCGACAGCGCCGGCCGGACCGTCAAGGTGTTCGACAAGCAGGACTACGCGAACCCGATCAGCGTGCACACCGCCGATCAGATGCGCCAGATGATGATCAGCGTCGTGACGAGCGGGACCGGAACCGCGGCGCAGATCCCGGGGACCACCGTTGCCGGCAAGACGGGCACCGCGACCAATTGCGGGCCGGTTCCCAACTGCAACATCCCGCCGAACGCATGGTTCACCGCGTTCGCACCGGCGGGCTCCGGTCAGACCCCGACCATCGCGGTTGCAGTTATCGTGCTGGACGGGGGCAACCTCGGCAGCGAGGCGACCGGCGGACTCGTGGCGGCGCCGATCGCCAAGCAGGTCATCCAGGCGTACCTCAAGGGGTGAACGAACGAGCGTGAGCGATTCCGTGCTGGGTGAGCGCTACCGGGTCGAAGCGCGGATCGGCGCGGGCGGGATGGCCGAGGTCTACCGAGGCTTCGACCAGGTGCTCGATCGAACGGTCGCGATCAAGGTCCTGCTCCCCCAGTTCGCGCGTGACGCAGGGTTCGTCGCCCGGTTCCGCCGGGAAGCCCAGGCGGCGGCGCGACTGAACCAGCCCACCATCGTCGGCGTCTACGACTCTGGATCGGACGGCGACCGGCAGTACATCGTGATGGAGTTCGTAGAGGGGCGGACCCTCGCCGATTTCCTGGCGAGCGGTCGCCGCCCGACCCAGGTGCAGGCGGTCGAGCTGACGCGGAAGATCGCCGAGGCGCTCGCCTCGGCGCACGCGCAGGGGATCGTCCACCGCGACATCAAGCCGGGCAACGTGATGGTCACGCGTGGCGGGTTCGTGAAAGTGATGGACTTCGGCATCGCGCGGATGCAGACCGATGTCACCGCCCCGCAGACCTCGTCGGTGATCGGAACGCCGACATACCTCTCGCCCGAACAGGCGCAGGGGCAGGCGGTGGACGCGCGGTCGGACATCTACTCGTTGGGGTGCGTCCTCTACGAGCTGCTCGCGGGCCGACCACCGTTCACGGGCGACACGCCCGTGGCGATCGCCTACAAGCAGGTGAACGAGACACCCGTGCCGCCGTCCGCGCACAACCCCGACGTGCCTCCACGTCTGGATGCGGTTGTCATGAAATGCCTGGCGAAGAACCCCGCGAACCGCTACCAGACCGCGGAGGAGCTGGCGGCCGATCTCGAACGGGTCCAGCAGGGGCAAGACGTCGAGGCGACGCCGCTCCTCGCGGGTGCCGGCGACGCGACACAGGTCATCGCCCGACCCGCGCCCACCCAGTTGATGCAACCCCCGGAACCGGAGGGATCCTCGCGCAAGGTCTGGCTGGGGGTCCTGATCGGTCTGCTGATCTTCGCGCTGCTGGCGGCGGGCGGCTACCTCCTCGCCCAGGTCCTCAACAACAAGGATGCCGCGCAGGCGTTCCAGCTCCCCGACGTCACGGGCAAGACGTTCGAGGCCGCGAAGTCCCAACTCGAGGGTCTGGGTCTGCTGGTCACCGACCCGCCGCCGACGAAGCAAAGCTCGAAGCCCGCCGGCACCGTCCTGTCACAGAGTCCGGACCCGAGGACCCAGGTCGCCGCCGGCGACCCCGTCACCCTGACCGTCGCAACCCCCTTCCCCAAGGTGACGGTCCCCGACATCTCGTCGTCGTGCCTGACGCTCGACGCGGCGACCGCCACCTTGCAGGCCTTCCACCTCAACATCGGCACGCAAACGCGAGCCGCGAGCGACACGTGCCCGGTCGACACCGTGATCGACCAGACTCCCCCGGCCGGGACGAAGGTCGACCGAGGAGCGTTGGTTGCCGTGACCCTAGTGTCCACGCCTGCCTCCATCACATTGGAGGACTACACCTGCCAGACGTACAGCTCGGCGAAGAGCCACCTCGAGCACCTCAAGTTGCACGTCGCACTGGGACCCACCGTCACGGCACTCCCGCGATGCCCGAACTCGAACAGGGTCGCGGCGCAGGACCCGGCACCGGGGACGCAGGTCAAGCCGGGCGACACCGTGACGCTCTCCACCGGCGAACCGCCGTCGCCCTCCCCATCGCCGAGCGCGAGTCTCATCCCGTGAGCATGTGGTACGCGACCGAGTCGTTCACCGATGATGAGCGCGCGATCCTATCCGCGCATTTCACGAGTCTCGAAGGTCCGGTGTTCGCGGTGGTCGATCTCCCCGAGGCCGTGAAGGGAGCGCTCTTCGCCCGGTACTCACGTACCACGAAGTCGCTCCGCCGGCTGTTCCTCGACGAGTTCGCCGACGACGTCGCGGGCGCGGTCGGCGGATCCACGACGGGGTCGGCGCGAGCCGAGAAGCTGTACGACCGCGTCTTCGTGGAGTACGGCGACGACTCGGTGGCGCAGCTGGGCGGGGTCCATCTCGCGTGCGAGCAGTCGTCGCAGCTCCTGGCGAAGGCATTGGAGTGGGGAAGGTTGGCCGCCTACCTCGAGCAGTCGACGCGGTACATGCGGTACGACGACCGCCCCGGCGGACGGTGGCGCGCGACCGTCCCGCCGGAGATCGTCGACACGCAGCTCGAGGAGCGCTACGTCGGGCTCCTGGACGATGTCTTCGCGACCTATGGGCGGATGTACGAGGCGCTCGATGCCTGGTACCGCGAGCGCTTCCCGCAGGAGCCGGGTGACTCCGACTTCGTGTACCGCCAGACGATCCTGGCGAAGACCTGCGACACGCTCCGCATGATCCTGCCGGCCGGGACGCGTTCGAACCTCGGGATCTACGCGACGGGTCAGTCCTACGAGCAACTCCTGATGCGCCTCGCGCAGCATCCGCTCGCCGAGATGCGCGAGTACGGCGACCTGATGAAGGTGGAGCTGCGGAAGGTCATCCCGGAGTTCCTGAAGCGTGTCGACGCCGACGACCGGGGTGTGGCCTGGTCGGCGTACTGGCGCGACGTCCGCGAGCGGACGCAGGAGCTGGCCGCCAAGCTCACCGGCGACATCGAGCCCGAGCCGCGAGAAGAAGTCAACTTGGTTGACCATGATCCCGAGGGCGAGCTGAAGGTCACGGCGGCGGTCCTCTACCCCGCGAGCGACCTTCCCGACGACCAGCTCCTCGAGCTCGTCAGGGGTATGCAGCCCGACGACCGGGACGCCGTGCTCGCGGCGAGCGTCGGAACGCGGACGAACCGCCGTCACAAGCCTGGTCGTGCGTGGGAGCGGACGCAGTACCGGTTCGACGTCTTGTGCGACTACGGCGCCTTCCGCGATCTCCAACGTCACCGCCCGCTGACGATCGAGTGGCAACGACTCACGCCGTCGTCCGGGTACGAGGTGCCGACCGATGTCGAAGAGGCCGGGCTCCGCGCCGAGTGGGAACGAGTGATGGAGCGATCGAAGGAGACGCATGACCAGATCGCGGCCGGTGGGTTGCTGGACGCCTCTCAGTACGCGGTGGCGATGGGCTACCGGATCCGGTTCGTGCTGCAGATGACGGCCCGCGAGGCGATGCATCTCGCGGAGCTCCGCTCGCAACCGCAGGGGCACCCGACGTACCGACGGGTCGCGCAGGCGATCCATCAGCAGATCGAGGCGGTACACCCGTCGATCGGCGAGGCGTTCACGTTCATGAGCCACGACGACGTGGACCTGGAGCGCCTCGAGGCGGAACGGCGAACGGAACGGCGGCGCGGGACGTCGAACTCCCCCGGGGGATGAAGCGGCTCATCCGGCCAACGACGATCGCCGGCACCGACGCTCGCGGCAACGGCTCCGGGAACACGTGTGGCGCAGTCCCGGTACCGGTGCCGATTTCCCGGTGCTGACGGGCGGAGCAGCGCGACGGTCCGGGCATCCATCGCCGAAGCCGCGCGTCGACACGGGGTAGAGTTCCGAACCCGCGATGGGACGTGATCGGGTCGATGCACTTCTGCCCCGGATCGATCCGTCGTTGCCCGGCTACGTGGTGAGGATCGCTCACGGCGAGGGGGCCGCGTTTCGGACCGAGACCGGAGCCGCGAACGCGTCGACCGAAGATCCGCTCCGTTCCGACTCCCCGATGTATGTCGGATCGCTCGCGAAGCAATTCGTCGCGGCGTGCGTGGCCATCCTGGTCCACGAAGGCGTGATCGATCTTCAGGATCCGATCGCCGCGTACGTTCCGAGTCTCCCGGCGTGGGGCGGCAGTGTGCACCTGGAGCATCTGATCCACCACACGGGCGGCCTGCCCCACGTCTACCGGCCGAGCGGCGGGATCGACCCGGACGGGGTGCCCCCCTGGGGGAATGAAGACCTCCTCGAGGAGATCCGCGCGATCCCCGACCCGTTGGATGAGCCCGGGACCCGACACGTCTACACGGGCGACGGCTACCTCCTCCTGTCCGAGGTGGTGGCGCGAGCGGCGATGACTCCACTCGCGAGCTTCGCTCGCGAACGGCTCTTCGAGCCGCTCGCGATGCACGACACCTTCTTCCGCGACGCCGAAACGGAACTGCCCGCGCGCGCAGCGCGCGGGCACTTCCGCGCCACCGACGGCCGCCTCCACGTCGAGCCGGCTCGGTTCCACGCCGTCGGGTCGGGCGGGCTCTGGACGACGGCCGACAATCTTGCCCGGTGGGCCGCCAACCTCCTCGATGATCGCCTGACCGGCGGTTGGCTCGCGAAGACGCTGACCACGCCGGGCCGGCTGGCCGACGGAAGACCGATCCACTACGCGTGGGGCGTCTCCGTCCGGACGCATCGCGGGCAGCCGATCGTGAGCCACGGAGGAAGCTTCCCGGGGTGGGAGTCGAAGCTCGTGGTCTTCCCCGAGCAGCGAGCGACGTTCATCTGTCTCGCGAACAGCCAGGAGCTCGACGTCTCCTCGCTCACGTTCAACCTCGCGGACCACATCCTGGCCGATTCGCTCGATCCGAACGCCCCCCACGCCGACCAGACGCTCCATGGCGGTTGACCGGGTCGGGGGTTGCGCTCGTTCGGTACCCTGGCGCCTTCATGGACCGCGACGCCACGTTCCTGCTCGCGCTCATCCTGTTCACGGCTGCGGCGCTCGCCGTCGGCGCGAGCGGGTGGGTGCTGTGGGCCCGGGATCATCGGCTCGCGAAGGCGGCGAGCGCCGCAGCCCACCACGAGGTCGCCGAGGAGCGTTGATGCTCGAGCTCCTCGACCTGCGCGAGCGGGGCGGGCGGCTCGAGCCCTCGAAGCTCGAGATCGACCCGGCGACCACGGAAACGGTCCGGCAGATCCTCCAACGGGTCTTCGTCGAGGGCGACGACGTCCTGGTCGAGCTCTCGAAGCAGTTCGATGGGGCCGACCTCGCCCGGTCCGATATCCTGGTCACCGAGCGGGAGTTCGCGCGTGCCGAGCGCGAGACACCGGCCGAGCTGCGCACCGCGATCGACGCGCTGATCGATCGGCTCCGCGGCTTCTGCCACCGGCAGATCCCGCGCGAGTGGTGGGACGAACGCGACGGGATCCGCTTCGGCGAGATCGTCCGGCCGCTCGCCTCGGTCGGCTGCTACGTGCCCGGTGGCCGGGCGAAGTATCCGTCGACGGTCGCGATGACCGTGGTCCCCGCCACCGTCGCGGGCGTCGAGGAGATCGTCGTGTGCACACCGCCGCAGCGCGACGGATCGATCCACGCGGCCGTGCTGTACGCGGCGAAGCGGGCGGGCGCGACCGACGTCGCCCGGACGGGGGGCGCACAAGCCGTGGCAGCGATGGCTTATGGGACGGAGTCGATCCCGTCGGTCGACCGGATCGTCGGGCCAGGCAACGTCTACGTCACCGAGGCGAAGCGGCAGGTCGCCGGGTCCGTCGGGATCGACGGCCTGGCGGGTCCGTCGGAGCTCGCGATCGTCGCCGACGGTCACGTCGACCCCCGGCTTGCCGCGCTCGATCTGATCGCCCAGGCCGAGCACGATCCCGAGGCGCGCACGTTCTTCGTCACGCCCGACCCCGCCCTCGCCGAGAAGGTCGACGCCGCCCTCGAGCAGGAGTTGGTATCCGTCGGACGGCGGGAGATCGTCGACCTCGCGATCCGCCACACGAAGCTCGTGCTGGTCCGCGATCTCGCGCACGCCGCGGCGGCCGTCAACGACGTGGCCGCGGAGCACCTCCTCCTGCTGCTGGACGAGCCCGAGGACTTCTTGCCGCGCGTTCGCAACGCGGGGTCGATCTTCCTCGGGTCGTGGTCGGCCGTGCCCTTCGGCGATTACGGCCTCGCGTCCAATCACGTCCTCCCGACCGCCGGAACCGCCCGATTCTCGAGTGGGTTACGCGCCGCCGACTACGTGACCATCACCTCGGTGATGCGGATGTCGCCCGCCGCAGCCGCGCACTTCAGCCCGGGCACGTCGACCCTCGCTCGAGCGGAAGGACTGGTCGGACACGCGAAGGCGATGGAGGCCCGCGCGGACGAGGCCGGCGACCGATGACCGTCGAGCCTCGCGAGAGGCTCCGCGCCGCATGATCGTGATCCCAGCGATCGACGTCCGAGCCGGGCGGGCGGTGCGGCTGCTCCGAGGCGATCCGAACGAGGAGACCGCCTACGACGACGATCCCGTCCAGGTCGCCGTGCGCTTCCAGGAGGAGGGGGCTCGCCGTTTGCACGTGATCGATCTGGATGCCGCGCTCGACGAGGGCAGCAACAGGGACACGATCCGCGAGATCTGCCGCTCGGTCGTGCTCCCGGTTCAGGTCGGCGGGGGCGTCCGCACGCTCGAGGACGTCGCCGCGGTGCTGGAGATCGGAGGCGGGAGGGCCATCCTCGGGACCTCCGCGGCGCTCGATCCCGGCTTCGTCGCCCGGGCTGTCGAGGAGTTCGCCGAGCGGATCCTCGTGGCCGTCGACGTGCGCGGCGGCCACGCCATGGTGAAGGGTTGGCGCGAAGAAGGCCCCCCGATCGAAGAGGTGATCCCCGCGCTCGATGACGCCGGCACGCCTCGGTACCTGGTCACGGCGATCGCCCGAGACGGAACGCTCGACGGCCCCGATCTGCGGCTGTACCGGCACGTGCTCGGTCTGACCGACCGACCGATCATCGCGAGCGGCGGCGTTCGCTCCGCCGACGACATCTGGGCGCTCCGGGATGCCGGCTGCGAGGCGGCGGTCACGGGCAAGGCGCTCTACGAGAAGACGCTCAAGTTGTCGCAGGTCACGCGCGGGTAGGTAACGACCTCACGTCCCGATCCTCCTCCCCGATCCCTTGCCGCCCATCGGTTGACCCGGCCTGCCGTCGTCTGGCAGGATGAGCCCGATGATTGAACGGCCGTTCAAGAACGTACGCAGGTAACCGCGCCGCGGCCTCGTAGACCGTGGTGCGGATCCGGCCTCCCGGCGAACCCGGGAGGTTTCGTTATCCCGCAGGGGATGTGCCGGCGGAGACGCCGGCGCCGAACGGAGAGGCTGGAGACCGATGGCGATCACGGAACGGATCCTCGAGGAAGCCGATGAGCTACGGGCACGGTGGCGGAACGAGGAACGCTGGCGTGGTGTCACTCGCCCGTACGACGCCGGAGAGGTCGTTCGACTCCGAGGGAGGATCCGGGAGCGCCACCTGATCGCCGAGACATCCGCGGAAGCGCTGTGGGGCCTCCTCACGTCCGAGGACCACGTGACCGCGCTCGGTTGCCTCACGGGCGGTCAGGCGGTGGAGTGCGCGCGCGCCGGCTTGCGCGCGATCTACCTGTCCGGCTGGCAGGTGGCCGCCGACGCGAACACCGCGCAGCAGACCTACCCCGACCAGTCGCTCTACCCTGCGAGCTCCGTCCCCACGGTCGTTCGTCGTCTGAACAACGCACTCCGTCGCGCCGATCAGGTCGCCTGGGCAGAAGGCGACGAGACCCGGTTCGGCCTCCCGATCGTTGCTGATGCCGAGGCCGGGTTCGGTGGCCCGCTGAACGCCTTCGAGTTGATGACCGCGATGATCGAGGCCGGCGCGGCGGGCGTGCACTTCGAGGATCAGCTCTCGTCCGAGAAGAAGTGCGGGCACCTCGGCGGCAAGGTGCTCGTCCCCACCTCCCAATTCATCCGGACGCTCGTGGCGGCCCGCCTGGCCGCAGACGTCCTGGACGTTCCGACCGTGCTGATGGCGAGGACCGACGCGCTCAGCGCGAGCCTGCTCACGTCCGACGTCGACGAGCGGGATCGCGCGTTCGTGAGCGGCGATCGCACCGAGGAGGGGTTCTTCCGCGTCCGCGGCGGCATGGACGCCGCGATCGAGCGCGCACGTGCGTACGCGCCGTACGCGGACATGCTGTGGTGCGAGACCGCGACGCCGGAGCTCGACGACGCCCGGGCGTTCGCCGAGGGCGTCCATGCCGAGTTCCCCGGGAAGCTCCTCGCCTACAACTGCTCGCCCTCGTTCAACTGGAAGCAGCGGCTCGACGACGAGCAGATCGCCGCGTTCCAGAAGGAGCTCGGCGCCATGGGCTACCGCTTCCAGTTCATCACGCTCGCGGGGTTCCACGCCCTCAATGTGGGGATGTTCGAGCTGGCGAAAGGCTTCGCCGACGAGGGCATGACGGCGTACGTGCGCTTGCAACAACGCGAATTCGCGCTCGAGCCGGCCGGGTACACGGCGGTCAAGCATCAACGTGAGGTTGGAACGGGGTGGTTCGATCTCGTGTCGAAGACGATCAGCCGGGGGCTGACCTCGACGCTCGCGCTCGACGGCTCGACCGAGACCGACCAGTTCTGAGACCGCCGCGTACCCTGAGCGGATGCTCGGCAAGCTCCACGGTGTGATCGCGGCCGCCGTCACGCCGCTCCGTGAGGGCGGGCGCTCCCTGGATGACGCGAGTGTCGCTCCCCTGATCGGCTTCCTCGCCGAGGGGGGTATGGACGGGGTCCTCACGTGCGGCACGACCGGCGAAGGGGTCCTGCTCTCGGTGGCGGAGCGCCGCCGGATGACGGAGCTCTGCCTGGACGCGCGCCCGCTCGGTTTCGCGGTCGCGGTCCACGCGGGCGCGCAGACCACCCGGGACACCGTCGAGCTGGCGTCGCACGCGCAGGGGGCCGGGGCCGACGCCGTCGCCGTGATCGCCCCGCCCTACTTCCCCCTCGACGAGCAGGAGCTGTTCGATCATTTCCGGAGCGCGGCCGGCGCGTGCGACCCGCTGCCGTTCTATCTCTACGAGTTCGTCGGTCGGAGCGGGTACGCGGTCCCGATCCCTGTGATCGAGCGGCTGCGCGACGAGGTGCCGAACCTGGCGGGCCTGAAGGTCTCGGACACACCGTTCGAGGCGGTGAAGCCGTACCTCCTGGATGGTCTCGATGTCTTCATCGGGTTCGAGCCGCTGGTGCTGGAAGGACTCGCGGCGGGAGCGGTCGGGGCCGTGTCGGGACTCGCGTCGGCGTGGCCCGAGGTCACCGCGGAGCTGGTCCACCGGAAGAGCGACACCGCGGGCGCTCGCGTGAACGCCTTGCGCGAAGGCCTGCACGACCTTTCGTTGCCGGCCGTCGCGAAGCAGGTGCTCGTGGGCAAGGGCGTGTTGGCCCACGCTGACGTCCGGCCGCCGCTCCGCGGATTGACGGACGACGAACGAACGCGGGTCGCCAGGCTCCCTTGACGACCCGATGAGCCATCGATAGCCTGTTGCACCTGCAACTTCCAAGGAGCGACGTTCCGCGATGATCCGCACACGAACGGTCGGCGAGGTTGGGGCCATGATCCCAAGCCGCCTGTGCTGTTGTACCGCTACGGCGCCGCTGTGCGCCGACCACCCCGTGCGGTAGCTCCTCGCTCGTAACGAACCTCAAGGGCCGCCGCATCGGCGGCCGTTCTTCTTTCCCCGGCTCGGTTCCCCAGCTCCCGAGGGACAACCTATGGCAGACAACGACCCCATCCAACCCATCCACGAACCAGCTGTTCCCTTCCTGGACGAGGAGGCCGCGTGGGTCCGCGACGCGGCCGACCGGTTCGAAGGGGCGCGCGCCGAAGAGCTCCTAGCGTGGGCGCTGCACACGTTCCATCCACGGATCGCGATCAGCGCCGCGGGGGGCGTCGACGGGCTTGCGCTGATGGACATGGCCTGGCGCATCAACCCGGACGTCCGCGTGTTCACTCTGGACACCGGGCGCCTGCCGCCCGAGACCTACGCGTTGTTCGAAGAGATCCGCGAGCGCTACGGCATCCACGTCGAGTTCGAGGTGCCGGACGGGCGCGACGTCGCGAAACTCACGACGGCGTACGGACCGAACCTCATGTACCGCTCGGTCGACCTCCGGATCGCGTGCTGCAACATCCGCAAGGTCGAACCGTTGAAGCGCAAGCTCGCGACGCTCGACGCGTGGATCGCGGGGCTTCGTCGCGAGCAATGGGTGAGCCGGCGCAACATCGCGAAGGTCGAGCTCGACCGAGAGCATGGGAACATCGTCAAGCTCAACCCGCTCGCCGACTGGTCGCTCGACGAGGTCTGGGACTACGTGCGCACGAACGAGGTCCCGTACCACGAGCTCTTCGATCACGGCTTCACCTCGATCGGCTGCGCGCCGTGCACCCGAGCCGTCCTCCTCGGCGAGTCCGAGCGCGCCGGCCGGTGGTGGTGGGAAGAGGACACGGACAAGGAGTGCGGGATCCACTGCTCGGTCCAGCTCCTGGGGACGAAGTCGGACCGGGAGCGCGAGGCGGAGGACGCGAACGCGGCCCTGGGAGGCAGGAGCGCATGAGCCAGCAGGTGTTCAACCCGAAGCAGGGCCCGCGCGACGTCCGCGCGACGGTGGAGACCCAGACGGCCGAGCGCGAGCCCGTCGACCCCTGGGAGGAGATCGAGGAGCGCGAGGGGCCACTCGCGGTCGGCCGGATGCGGCTGATGGGCGTCTACGACGACCGCCAGCGGAACCGCTTCATGCTCCGGACCCGGATCCCGGGCGGAAGGATCAGCGCGGAACAGCTCGAGACCGTGGCCGGCGTGATCCGCGACTTCGGCAACGGGTGGGAGAACCACACGGAGCCCGACCGGTTCGGCGAGATCACCACGCGGCAGGACATCCAGATCCACTGGGTGGAGTTCACGCAGCTGCCCGAGATCTGGCGGCGCTACGACGCGGTCGGGCTCACCAGCGCACAGGCGTGCGGCGACTCGATGCGGAACCCGACCTCGTGCCCGGCCGACGGCGAGGATGTCCGCGGCTACCTCTCCACGAAGACGATCCTCGACGAGTTCCGGACCTTCGCCCTGGAGGAGGAGCGGCTCACGTCGTTCCTGCCGCGCAAGTGGAAGGTCGTCGTCACCGGGTGCCCGACCGATTGCGCCGCGGTCAAGCTCCACTGCCTCGCCTTCACGCCCGCGCGCGGCTCCGACGGAACGCTGGGGTTCAACGTGCACGCGGGGGGCGGGCTCAGCGACTCGCCGCGCGTGGCCGACGCCCTCGACCTGTTCGTCACCCCGGATCGCGTCACGGACATGGTGCGCTCGACCCTCCAGACATACTGCGACCTCGGGGATTTCGAACACAAGGCCGTCAATCGGTTCCGGGTGCTCGTCCATCAGCTCGGGCCCGAGCGGATCACCGAGGAGCTCCGCCGTCGTCTCCCCTACGACGTCCCGGGAGCCGGCGAATCGCTCTGGACCGGCGAGTTCGAGGACCACCTCGGCGTGCACGAGGACGGTCACGGCTCCCACGTAGTTGGTCTCTGCATCCCGATGGGACGACTGACCGATGAGGAATGGTTCGAGGTCGCGCGCTTGGCCCGGACCTACGGCGACGGTGGCGTCCGCATGTCGCAGCGGCAGAATCTGTTGCTCACGGGGATCGGCGACGTCGACGCCTTGCTCCGCGAACCGTTCCTGCAGACCTACCGGCCGGAACCCGACCGCTTCGAGCGCGCGATCGTCGCGTGCACGAGCGCGCCGTTCTGCAAGTTCGCGATCGACGACATGAAGACGAACGGCCGCAAACTGATCGCGCACCTGCGCGAGCACGTGCCCGACGAGGGGCGAGAGCGCCTGGACGGGCTGCGGATCCACATGAGCGGGTGCAAGGCGTCGTGCGCACAGGTGCAGGCCGCGCAGATCGGCCTGCGCGCCACGATGACGAAGGACGAAGAGGCCTACCAGCAGGCACTCGACGTCTCGCTCGGGGGCGACCTCGGCGCGGGGCGGCTCGGCCAGTGGGTGCGGCTCGAGGACACGATCGAGGACACGTGGGACTCCGTCACGGAGATCCTGCGTGCCGTCTGTGCGGGCGAGCTGACGCTCGACGACGTCACCCCGGCCGGGGTCGGCGCCTACTTCTCCGAACGAGGGAGCGATCCGGATGGTTGATATCGAAGAGCGTGTGGGCACCGGGGACGTACCGATCGAAGATCCCGCGCGGGACGTGCGCGACGACATCATGGACGCGTACGGCGTCCCGGAGATGCTCGACAAGATCTGGTTCCACAAGACCGCCTCGGCAGTGATCGACGCCGACCGGTGCGTCGGCTGCGGCGCGTGCATCGCCGCGTGCCCGTCCAAGTCGATCGGTGTGGGCGGCGACGGCCTGCCGACGCTGGTGCGGATGTGCACCGGGTGCTCGGCGTGCTGGGACTACTGCCCGATGGCCGGCTTCCGGCCCGAACGGCTGAACCACCAGTCCGAAGAGGACCCGGTGGGGCCGGTCCAGGAGGCCGTGTCCGCGCGCGCCGTCGAGCGCCCCGACGGGGCGCAGGACGGCGGTGCAGTCACGGCCCTGCTCACCGCGCTGATGGAGCGCGGCCACATCGACGCCGTGATCATGACGCGGAAGCTGGACGCGTTCGTGGGTTCGCCGATCCTCGCGACCTCGCCGGAACAGATCCGTAGCGGCGCGGGCAGCGTGTACCACCAGAGCGAGGCCCTTGCCGTGCTGAACGAGCGCGCCCCCGAGCACGTCGAGCGGATCGCGTTCGTCGGAACGCCGTGCCAGATCAGCGGCCTCCGGGCGATCCAGAAGTTCCCATGGGAGCGGCGCGAGACGCTCGCGCACAAGGTCGTGCTCGCGATCGGCCTGTTCTGCACGCGTTCGTTCGACCCCAAGAAGCTGATCCCGATGGTCGCCGGCGAGGGGGTGAATCTCGGGGAGGTCAAGAAGATCGACATCCGCGAGGGCAAGCTGGTCGCCGTGGGCGAGGGCGGCGAGGAGCTGATGAAGAAGCCAGTGAAGGACTTCCACGCCGCATCGCTCAAGGGGTGCGACGAGTGCGCCGACTTCGCGGCGCTCGGAGCCGACATGGTCGTCGGCAACATCGGGAGCGAGCCCGGCACCTCGACCGTGCTGATCCGCACGGACGCCGGGATGGAGGCGTGGGTCAAGGCCGCAGGCGCGTTCGAGGACGCGCCGATCGACGACCTGTCGGCCGTGAAGCGGCTGGCGCTTCGGAACCTCGACCGCGCGAAGAAGAACCTGCAGCGCGAGTACAACCCCGAGGCCTCGATGTGGGTCAGTTACACGGAGCACCTCGAGGACTACGAGGGCACCGAGCGCGAAGCCGCACCGCCGCCACCCTTCCGGTCGCACCACTACACGGTGGCCTGCTGATGCCGTTCGGCTATCCCGTCCTGCTTGAGCTCGCCGGCCGGCGATGCGTCGTGGTCGGCGGGCTTCCGGTGCGCGAAGGCAAGGTCGAAGGGCTCCTCGCAGGCGGCGCTACTGAGGTGGTGGTGGTGGCTCCCGAGCCTTCGGATCGCCTCGACGACCTCGAGGGACTGGACGGTGTGTCGGTGCTTCGCCGGACCTGGTATGCGACCGACTTCGCCGGTGCCTTCCTCGTGATCGCGCACGACCCCGACCCTGCCGTCCGAGCGCGGATCGCGACGGCGGCGCGCGAAGCCGGCGCGTTGGTCAATGTGGTTGACGATATCCCGCAGTGCGACTGGGCTGCGCCGGCCGTGGTCCGTCGGGGCGAGCTCCTCCTCGCGATCGGCACCGGCGGCGCATCGCCGGCGCTCGCGAAGAAGATGCGAGAGCGGCTGGAGGCCCAGTACGGCCCCGAATGGGCCGAGGTCCTGCGGGTCCTCCGAGAGGTCCGGGAGGAGACGTCGCCCCTCCTTCCGGACCTCCGGACACGTTCGCGGCGCTGGGCCGAAGCGCTCGATCCAGACGAAGCGGCCGAACTGATCCGTGGAGGCGAGGTCGAGGAGCTCCGCGCCCGGTTGCGGGCGCGGCTGCTCGACGGGGCGGACGCGACGTGACCGGCCGGGTCGTCCTGATCGGGGCAGGGCCCGGCGATCCCGAACTGATCACCCTGAAGGGGGCGCGAGCCCTCCGCGAAGCAGACGTCGTGATCTTCGATCGTCTCGTCGCGCCGGCCTTGCTGGAGCTGTGCCGGCGGGAGGCCGAGCGCATCTACGTGGGCAAGGAGCCGGGCCGGGCCGCCGTCCCGCAGGAGCGGATCTGCTCACTCCTCGTCGAGCACGCGAGGTCGGGGCGGGTCGTCGC
>DASWDB010000084.1:0-10364 GCA_036395715.1 Actinomycetota bacterium
TCTGCCGACGTCGCGCGTCCAGACGCCCGCTACGAGCGCGTAGCGCGTCCCGTTCGCGAGCGCGACGGCCTCGTCCTCGTCCGTGAACGGCTGCGCCGTGAGAACCGGGCCGAAGACCTCCTTCGTCAGGATCTCGGACCCGGGGGGTGCATCGACGAACAGCGTCGGACGGTAGTAGAGACCGCCGAGCTCCGGGGAGACTCCACCGCCGAACACCAGCCGCGCTCCCTCCGCCTTCGCGCGCTCGACGAATCCATCGACCCGCTCGAGGTGGGCCCGGCTGATCAGCGGACCCAGGTCGGTCGTGTCCGCTCGTGGGTCACCCGGGCGGATCGCGGCCGCCGCGTCGATGAACCGATCGATGAATTCGTCGTAGATCGAACCTTCGATCAACAGCCGCGTGCCGGCGAGACACACCTGGCCGGCGTTGTCGAACTGGTTGATCGCCTGCCGCAAGGCCGCGTCGGGGTCGGCGTCGGCGAAGATGAGGAAGGGCGACTTCCCGCCGAGCTCGAGGGAGACCGGCGTGAGGTTCTCAGCCGCGGCCCCCGCGACCAGCCTCCCGGTGTCGACCGAACCCGTGAACGCGACGCGTGCGACGCCGGGATCGCTCGTGAGCGCGGCGCCGGCCTCCTCGCCGAGACCCTGGACCACGTTGAAGACGCCGTCGGGGAGGCCGGCGTCGTGTGCGATGTCGGCCAGGAGCGACGCGGTGAGGGGCGCCCATTCGGGCGGCTTCTGGACCACCGTGTTCCCGGCCGCCAGCGCGGGTGCCACGCGCCAGGTCGCGAGCATCAGGGGCGCGTTCCACGGGCTGATCACGACCGTGACGCCCGCCGGGTCCCAGACGACGTGCTCCGCGTATCCCTCGTAGGCCGCGTCCGCGCTCCCGTCGAGCTCGAGGAGTCGATCGGCGAAGAACCGGAAGTTCCTCGCGACCCGCGGCATCACCGAGCGGAGGTGCGAACGTAGGAGCGACCCGTTGTCCCGCGTCTCCACCGCCGCGAGCTCGGGGACACGCGCCTCGACACCATCCGCGATCCGGTGGAGGATCTCCGCCCGCTCCTTCGGTGCGGTCGGGCCCCAGCCTTCGAAGGCGTCGCGCGCGGCGGCGACGGCCGCGCGGGCTTCGGTCGCTCCGCCGCGCGCGACGCCCGCGATGACTTCCTCGTCGATCGGGGATACGTCGTCGAACCGCTCCGTCGACGCCACGCGCTCCCCGCCGATCCAGTGGTCGGTGGCGACCTCGACGCCCTCGACGACGGTCTGCTCGCTCGTGGTAGCCCTCCTCGATGACCCGCCGCGCTGGTCGTTCGGGTACGAACCGTAGGGTCGGCGTCGCGGCGCGTCAAACGAGGGGCCTGCGCGGGCGGCGTTGTCGGGATGACCTGCAGCGCTCCGCGTGGTTGCATTACGCGGGATGGGAACCCTGTCTCCGGGCGAGCAACCGCTGGATGTGACCCGTTTCGACGTGGAGAGCGCGAGCGACCTCCTGGGGACGTGGGTGCGGCGCACGCCGGTCGTCGAACTGGAGCGAAGCGCCTTCGGCGTCCCCGGGCGACTCGTCCTCAAGCTGGAGCTGCTGCAGCACACGGGCTCCTTCAAACCTCGCGGTGCGTTCAACCGGATGCTCACGGCCGACATCGACGAGACGGGGGTGCTTGCGGCGTCGGGCGGGAACTTCGGACTCGCCGTCGCCTACGCCGCCCACCGTCTGGGACATCCGGCGGAGATCTTCGTCCCGTCCACGTCCCCCCCGATGAAGGTCGAGCGGATCCGTTCGTACGGGGCGACGGTCCACGTGGTCGATGGGTTCTACGCGCAGGCCTTCGCGGCGTGCGAGGAGCGGGCGTTCGACACCGGAGCGGCGTTCCTGCACCCGTACGACCAACCGGCCGTCGTCGCCGGCCAGGGGACCCTCGCACAGGAGCTCGGAGAGCAGGAGCCCACGCTCGACACCGTGATCGTCGCGGTGGGCGGCGGCGGACTGATCGGCGGGATGGCCGCATGGTTCGCGAGCGACGTCCGGGTGATCGGCGTGGAGCCGGAACGGTGCCCGACGCTCACCGCCGCGCTGGCGGCGGGCAAGCCGGTCGACGTGGAGGTCGGTGGCGTCGCCGCGGATGCGCTCGGCGCGGGGCGCGCCGGCATGATCGGGCTCGCGATCGCCCAGCGGCACGTCGAACAGGTGATCCTCGTGTCGGACGACGACGTCATCCGGGCACGTCGGCTCATCTGGGACGACTGCCGCGTGGCGGCGGAGCCGGGAGCTGCCGCCCCGCTCGCGGCGGTCCTGGCGGGCGGCTACGTCCCTCAGCCGGACGAGCGAGTGGCGCTCGTGGTCTGTGGCGGCAACGCGGATCCCAGCGACCTCGCCGCGGCCGCGGCGGACGACGATCGCTGAGCTGCGGCCTCAGCCCCCGAACCGCTCGGTGAGCTCCGGCGCCGCCCGTTGTCGGAGCGAGGCGAACACGCGCTGGCGTTCGAGCGCCTGCAACAACATCAGATGGTTCTGCGGGATGTCGTGTTCCACGAAGAACGCTTGCACGTCGGCGACGACGTCGGGATCTGTCAGCGTCCGGATCCCGCCGGCGAGCGCGATCGCGTTCGACGGGGCGATCCGGCCGAGGATCTCGGCCCATCCATCGCGAACGAACCGCCACGCACGCGGCCCGAGGTCCCTGTTGACCTGCGCCCGCGCGAGGAGGAACGGGGTGTCCTGTGCCCGGATGTCGTCCGTCGCGGTCGCTCGCAACGTCCGCTCGAACAGCGTCGCGTCGCGGAACCGCGTGAGCGCGTAGAGGTACCGATCGTGTTCCTGCGGCGTCGGCGCGTCCTTCGCGCGGACCCGGAACCGTTCGTAGTCGTCCGGGCCGCCGGCGAACGCGACCACGTCGACCGCAGCGGCCGCCACCGAAGGCTCGACCTCGGCACCGGCGCGCGCCTCGGACTCGGCCTCGCGCGCGGCCGCCTGGGTCTCGGGATCATCGCCGAGGACGCCGAGCGTGCGGATCAGGTCCCCACGGAGCTCGCGATCGAGATCGCGATCCTCCGGTCGCCGCTCCCATCCGAGACGCTCGAGGGCAGGCCGAACCAGGTTCCTGACGAAGTCCCGGAACCGGTCGCGCGCGTCTCCTTCGACGAAGCGGTCGCACCAGGCGAGCCCGGCGACGATCGCCTGCCAGACCGACGGATCGGTCTCGTTCGAGAAGCCCGCGACGAGGTCGATGAACGACGGCGCCGGCGCGTCTCCCGCAACCACCGAAGCCCATGCGTCGTCGACGAGACACTGCCGCTCCGCGGCCGTGAGATCGGTGAACGCGCGCTCGGTCAGCCGGGCTCGGAGCTCGTCGTCGTAGAAGACCCGGACGAAGGCCGAACCCCCCGCGTTCCCGACCACCACGACGTCTTCAGCGGCGAGCGGGAGCTGGAGCCCCTCTCGTTCGACGAGCACACGGTCCACCTTCTCGCCGCCGGGCCAGACCTGCCGCACGATCAGGGGCACCGGCCAGGTCGTCGGATCATCTGGATGCGATGGGCTGAACCGCTTCTGGCTGAAGCCGACGACGTCGCCGTCCCGACGGACCACGATCGCCGGATAGCCCGGCTGGAAGATCCATGCGTCCATGATCCGACGCACCGGTTCCCCGGTCTCCTCGCCGATCGCGTCCCACAGATCGTGCGTCTCGGTGTTGGCGTACGCATGCGCGCGGAGGTACCGTCGGATCCCGTCGCGGAAGCGTTCGCCTCCCAGCCACTGTTCGAGCATCCGCAGCACGGCGCCACCCTTCGTGTACGTCAGGGTGTCGAACATGCCGCTCGCATCGTTCGGCGAATGGACGGGGTACTCGATCGGACGTGTCGTCTCCAGCGCGTCGATCTCGAAGGCGTTCGCTCGGATGCGCTGGAACACGTCGAAGACGCGCCAGTCCGGTTCCATGGCATCCACGCACAGGTACGACATGAAGGTCGCGAACGCCTCGTTCAGCCAGATGCCGTTCCACCAGCGCATCGTGACGAGGTCCCCGAACCACATGTGCGCGAGCTCGTGCGCGATCGTCTCCGCGACATCGAGCCGCTCGGCGAACGTGGCGAGCGCGTCGTCCATCAGCAAGAGCGTCTCGCGATAGGTCACGAGCCCCGTGTTCTCCATCGCGCCCTGCGCGAAGTCCGGGATCGCAGCCTGGTCCAGCTTCGCCTCTGGATAGGGGATGTCGTAGTAGTCCGCGAACCAATCGAGCGCGAACACCCCGACGTCGTCGGCGAAGCCCGTGAGGTGTTCCTTCCCGGGGCGGCACGCCACACGGAGGGGGATCCCGCGGGCGTCGGAGACGTTGGTCACGACGAGCCTGCCGACGATCACGCAGACCAGGTACGTCGACATGATCATCGTGTCCGCGAACCGGACCCTGACCCGGCCGTCGGGGAGCGAGGTTCGCTCGATCTCGGGCGCGTTGGACAGTGCGGTCAAGCCGCCGGCCGCGACGACGGCGACGGCGAACGTCGCCTTGAGGTCGGGCTCATCCCAACAGGGGAAGCACATCCTGGCGTCGGTCGCCTCGAAGTGGGTGGCAGCGATCACGTGCGAGGCGCCATCGTCGTCGTACCGCGAGCGGTAGAAGCCGACCATCCGGTCGTTGAGCGAGCCCCGGAAGCGGAGCCGAAGGATCCACTCCCCCGGCGAGGCCGCGTCCGCGAGGGCGAGGGTGACCCGCTCGGAGCCCGCGTCCACGACGATCTTCTCCAGGTCGACCGCAGCGCCGTCCGCAGCCTCGAGCGAGCCGTCGAGAACCTCGAGCTCCTTCGCGTTGAGGACGATCTCGGTCACGGGTTCGTGCACGGTCACGGCGATCGCTTCGTCGCCGTCGAACGTCGCCGCGTCGAGGGACGGCTCCAAGGTGAGGTCGTACCGCGATGGGGTCACGCTCCGCGGGAGGCGGTAGGTGGCCTCGGAATCCGTCGATGGCTCGTGTTCCACGCAGGTCTCAGTCGTCGACGTAGGAGAGCCAGTCGGTGTGCCGTGGGTCCTCGCCCTTGGTTGCGACGAAGAAGGCGTCCTGCAGCTCCTTGGTCACGGCCCCCCGATGGCCGGCGCCGACCTGCCGGTCGTCGACCTCGCGGATCGGGGTGAGCTCAGCCGCGGTCCCCGTGAAGAAGCATTCGTCCGCGTTGTACAGGTCGGTGCGAACCAGGTTCTCCTCACGGACGATGTAGTCGCGTTCCCGAGCCAAGGTGATCACGCTGGCGCGCGTGATGCCGTCCAGACACCCGGCCTGGGTCGGCGGTGTGAACAGGACCCCGTCGCGGACGACGAACACGTTCTCGCCCGACCCGTCCGTGATGAAGCCCGCCTCGTTGAGCATGATGGCCTCGTCGTAGCCCGCCTTCAGCGATTCGACCTTCGCCAGCACGCTGTTGATGTACTGGCCGTCCGCCTTGGCGGCTGCGGGGAGAGCGTTCTGCGAGTTCCGGCGCCAGCTGCTGATCTTGATCCGCACCCCCTGCTCGAGCGCGTCCTCGCCGAGGTAGGCGCCCCACGGCCAGACCGCGATGCTCACGTTGACGGGAACGTTGAGCGGGTTCACGCCCATCTCTCCGTATCCGCGGAACGCGATCGGCCTGACGTAGCAGCTGGTCAGACCGTTGGTCTGGATCAGGTCCTTGGTCGCCCGGACGAGCTCGTCGTGCGAGAACGGGAGGTCCATGTGGTACAGCTTCGCGCTGCGGTAGAGACGGAGGAGGTGCTCATCGAGGTGCCAGACCGCCGCTCCGCGAGCCGTCTCGTAGGCTCGGATGCCCTCGAAGACGCCGCTGCCGTAGTGCAACCCATGCGAGAGCACGTGGATCTTGGCATCCGCCCAGTCCACGAGCTCTCCATCCATCCAGATCTTCTCGACCTCGGCGATGGGCACCGGAGCTCCTCCTCGTGTTGGACCCCGCCCTCATCGGGGAGGGCACAAGGATACCGACCGACGAGGGATCATGCGGTCGGCGTCAGGGGAGGTCGTAGGCACGCCACACGCTCGCGAACCGTGGCTCGAGGATGCGGTCGAAGTCCCCGAACCGATCGGAAGCCCACACCTTCGTCTCCGCGACGGCGTCGGCCAGCACGTCCGGTGGGACGTTCCACGTCCAGGAGAAGACGCCGGCCTCGACCTCCTCGAAGTACCGCTCCATCGTGAGCTCGCTCTCCTGCCACACGGTCGGCAGCTCGCGCGCGCTTGCACCGAGGACGACCATCGCGTCGTCCAGCTCGGCGCCGCGGTGGAAGTCCAGACCGACCCGGCGGGCGGTCTCCCCGACCCGGGCATCCAGATGGTCGCCGATCTCCTGCCAGGGCCCCTCGCCGAAGCCGATGTTGATCAGCAGGACCCCGTGGGGGCGGACGACGCGGATCAGCTCCGTGAGGACATCGCGCCAGGCCGGGATCAGGTGGAGCACGTGACGCGCGAGCGCGGCGCCGAATCCGTCGTCGACGAACGGCAGCCGCGTCGCGTCCCCGATGACCAGGGGGAAGGGCGGGTGCCCTTCCGCCTTCTCGACCAGCTTCCCGAGCATCGGAGCCGACAGATCGACGCCGATCATCCGGATCCTCGCCCGATGCAGCGGGAGTCCGATCAAGCCCGTCCCGACCCCGATCTCGAGGCACGGCTGTCGTCCCTGTAGCTCGGCGCGAAGCAGCTCGGTGGTCGCTGTGCTCGCCTCCGGGGTCAGGCGTCTGGTGTCGTCGTACACCTCGGCAGCTCGGTCGAACGGGACAGATCCCCCCCGGCTCACGACACCGGCACCCGCTTCGCCGGGTCGAAGAACGGCAGGGCTCGCACGGTCGCCGGCCGCCCTCCCGTCGATGAAGCGATCTCGAGAAGGGCTCCTTCCTGCATGTGGGTGGCAGGAACCCACGCATACCCGATGTTCTTCTCGAGCCGGGGGGACCACGCTCCCGCGGTCACGCGTCCGATCCGCTCGCCCCGTTCGTCGCGGACCGGCCAGAAGTCGTTGAGTGCGCCTTCGTCGATCATCGGTTCGCCGTCGATCTCGATCCCGACGAGCTTCCGGTCGACGCCCTCCTCGGCGAGCCGGGCCAGCGCTTCTTTCCCGATGAAATCCTGCCGCTGGTCGAGCTCGACGTACCGCTCCAACCCCGTGACGTGGAACGGCGTATCTTCCGGGCGGATGTCCGAGCCGTAGTTGAAGATGCCTGCCTCGATCCGGCGGGCCTCGCTGGGCGCGATCGCGCGGATCCCGAACGGTTCGCCGGCTTCCTCGACATGGCGCCAGAGGTCGTCCCCGCGCGACGCGTCCTGCAGGTAGATCTCGTATCCCACCTCACCGGTCCAACCTGTTCGCGATACGACGACCGGGATCCCGTCGATCGACCCCCCGGCGCACCGGTAGTAGCGGAGATCGGCGATCGCGGCGCCGAACAGCGATCGGATGACGTCCTTCGATCGAGGCCCTTGGACCTGCATCGGCGAGACATCGGCCTCCTGGATGTCCACGTCCAGGCCGGCGAACGCCGCGACGCCCTTCGCGTACAGGAGCGCATCCGAATCCGCGAGGGCGAGCCAGAAGCGGTCCTCGTCCAGCCGGAGCAACACCGGGTCGTTGACGATGCCGCCCTGCCGCGCCGTGAGCAGCACGTACTTGCACTGCCCAACCGCACACGTCGTCAGGTCCCGACAGGTGAGCACGTTGGTGAACTCGAACGCGTCCGGCCCCGTGATCTCCACGCATCGTTCGACGCTCACGTCCCACATCGTCACGCCGTTGACGAGCGCCCAGTACTCCGCGATGGGGTCGTCGTACAGCGTGGGAAGCAGCATGTGGTTGTAGAGACCCCAGCTGGTGCAGCCGGCCCGCTTCGTCGCCTGGTAGTACGGGGACTTGCGGTACCACGGCTGCACGTAGAACGTGAAGGTCTCGGATGCCACGGGTCCTCCTCCTCGGCGTCTGATCGGCTCGTCGGGTCCGGGAAACCTACCCCACTTCGGCCGCCCGATCCTCGCGGTCACCGTCGTCAGTTCGCGGACGGGTCGAACGGCATCGTTCGCAGGATGGCGTACCCCGGACCCAGCCGGCTCAGCACCGCGTCCCAAAGCCGCTCGGGCTCGTCGTGGAAGACATCCTCGCGCATCGCGGGCGTGACGATCCAGGCTTCCTCGTCGAGCTCCGCTTCGAGCTGCCCCGGGCCCCAGCCGGAGTACCCGGCGAAGACGCGCGCCCGCCGGATCGTCCCGCGGTCGACCAGATCGGCCTTCTCAGCGAGGAATCCGATCGAGTCGAACGCGACGACGCCGGCCTCCGATGGATCTTCGAAGTCCGCCACCACGACGGCCGCCTCAGGCTGGACGGGACCGCCGTGGAACAACGCCTCGCCCTCGCGCACGAGGTCCGCGAGCGGTGGGACGGCCTCGTCCACGGTCACGTCGAACGGCCGGTTCAGGACCACGCCGACCGCGCCCTCCTCGTCGTGATGGCCGATCAGGACGACCGTCCGGCGGAAGTTCGGGTCGAACAAAGACGCGTTCGACAGCAAGAGGTGCCCCGTCAGCGATCCCATCCCACCATCATGCAGCGCCGTCGAGCTATGCCTTCGGGAGCTCCTTGCCCGGATCCCAGAAGGGAAGCGGGACGACGTCCGCATCGAGGGGGCCGTCGGGCGACATCGCGAGCACCGTCGCTCCGTGTGCCGTCAGCTCGACGGGCAGCCACGCGTAGCCCATGTTGATCCGCAGGCGCGGTGAGTACGCCGCGCTCGTCAGGCGGCCCACCTCGCGACCCCCGGTCATGACCGGCCAGAAGTCCTCCAGCCACATCGTCAAGGGTTCGCCGCCGAGCCGGACCCCGACGAGCTTCCTTCGCACGCCCTCGGCCGCGATCCGCTCGAGCGCCGCTCGCGCGACGATCCGGTGATCGTTGTCGAGCTCCACGAGCCGTTCCAGCCCGGTGACCTCGAAGGGGTTGTTCGTCACGTCCATGTCGTTGCCGTAGTTGAAGATCCCGGCCTCCATCCGCCGCTGATCACTGGGCGCGATCGCGCGGATCCGGAACTCCTCGCCGGCGCTCATCACGCGATCCCAGAGCTCCGTGCCGCGCGCCGCGTCGCGCAGGTAGAGCTCGTACCCGACCTCACCCGTCCACCCGGTCCGCGAGACGACGAGCGGGATCCCGTCCAGCTCGGCCTCCGCACATCGGTAGTACCGGAGATCGGCGATCGCATCGCCGAAGAGCTTGCGGATCAGCGGCTTCGACTTCGGACCCTGGACCTGCAGCGGCGACACGTCCGGCTCCCGGATCCGGACGTCCAAGCCGGCGAAGGCCTGGACGCCGAGCGCGTACAGCAACGCGTCGGAGTCCGCGAGCGAGAGCCAGAACCGGTCCTCGCCGAGCCGGAGAAGGATCGGATCGTTCACGATCCCGCCGTCGGGGGCGCAGAGCACGACGTACTTGCACTGCCCCACCTCGCACGCGGACAGGTCGCGGGGCGTCAGGAGCTGGGTGAACCGGGCCGCGTCCGGACCCGTGATCTCGATCTGTCGCTCCACGGCGACATCCCAGAGCGTGACGTGCTCCAGCAGATGCCAGTACTCCGCGACGTCGTCGTCGTAGAGGGTCGGGATCAGCATGTGGTTGTAGAGATCCCAGCTCGTGCACCCGGCCTCGACGGTCCGAGCGAAGTACGGCGACTTCTTGTACCAGCTCGCGAAGTAGAACATGAAGCCATCGTTCAGCCGTGGTTGCGGCTCGGTCACGGTCGTCGCCATCCGATGCGTCGAGGAGCGGCCTTCGTGTCCTTCACGATCTCCCGGATGCAGTTGTAGGCAGGGATCCCGCACACGCCCCCGCCGCCGTGGGTGGCGCTCGAGCATTGGTACAGACCCCGGATGGGCGTGCGGTAATCCGCATAGCCAGGCGCCGGCCGCATGTGGAACAGCTGCTCGGCCGAGAGTTCGCCGTGGAAGATGTTGCCCCCGATCAGTCCCCACTCGTGCTCCATCTCGTAGGGCCCGATCACCTGCCGGTGGAGGATCGAGTCCTTGAACCCCGGCGCGAGCTCGTCGTACCCGTCGATCACGCGCTCCGCGTACGCGTCCAGTTCGCGCGGGTGGGGCTCCTCCGCGTAGCCCGCCGGACACCACTGGGTGAACAGGCTGACCACGTGCTTGCCTTCGGGCGCCATCGTCGGATCGTGGAACGTCGGCATCACGCCGTCGCTGAACGGCGCGGTCGCCGGGACCCCCGCCCGAGCCTCCTCGAACGCCTTCTCCAGGTAGGCCACGGAGTGGGCGAGCTCGAAGCCTCCGGTCAGGTCGCGGTGCTCCGGATCGGCCGTGAACACCGGGGCGCGGTCCAGCGCGAGGTTG
>DASWDB010000085.1:0-8221 GCA_036395715.1 Actinomycetota bacterium
CGCCCAGCCGCCGGGGCGGTACTGGACGGACCGCGCCGCACTCCCGTGGCGATGAACCGCACCGGCCGCCGACGCGCGAGGCCGTTCACGACAGGGGAAGGGCGATCGTGGCGGTGAGGCCACCCCCGGGCGTTGGCTCGAGCCACATCCTGCCGCGCTGGGCTTGCACCAGGGCTCGGGCGAGGGCGAGACCGAGGCCGGCGCCGCCCGTGTCCCTCGTTCGGGAAGGGTCGGCCCGGAAGAAGCGCTCGAACGCTTGGCGATGTGCCTCGGGCGGTATCCCGGGCCCGTGATCCTCGATCGCGACGACGGCTTCATGTGCGCCGTCCAGGCCCCACCGGACCTCCGCCGAACCACCGCCGTGTCGCGCGACGTTCTCCAGCACCGCATCGAGGACAGCCTCGAGCGCGATGCGGTCGGCCGGGACGACCAGGGTCTCGGCGCCGTCGGAACTGAGGTGGTTGCCGTGCGCGATGCTGCTGCGGTGGACGGCCGACCTACACGTCGCGGCGAGGTCGACCGGGGTCCGTTCCAGCTGGAGCTGGCCGCGGTCGGCCCGAGCCAACTGCAAGAGTCGCTGGGAAAGACCCGTGAGGTAGTCGACCTCGGAGAGCACGTCCGCCCCTAACGCCGTGTCATGCTGGGTGAGCGTCTCGACCCCCGCGCGGATGAACGCGAGCGGCGTCCTGAGCTCGTGAGACGCGTCGGCGGCGAAGCCGGCTTGGGCCTCGTAGGACTCCTCCACCGGCCGGACCGCCCGTCCCGCCCACCACCACCCGGCCAACAGCGTGGCCGCGAGAGCCGCGACGCCCCCCCACAGGAACAGTGATCGCACCCGATGGATCAGCGCCTCCTCCGGTTCCAACGACCGTCCCGCCGAGACCCACGCGACGGTCCGACCATCGATCACGGCGGGGAGCGTGACGACGCGCACCTTCTCGCCGGCGATCTCCAGATCGGCGACGCGATCGGCGTATGGCCGGAGCCATGAGGGGGTCTCTTTCGGCTCGCCGAGCGGTACCGGCTCGCCGGAGCGATACACGGCGACCTGGACGGCCGATGCCGACGGGACGTCGACGTCGATCGTGGGCTGGAACGAACCCCCCTCCTGGATCCGTTCGACCTGTGCGCCTGCTTCCGCAGCCAGCTGCGCCGTTGCGCCCCGGTCCAGGTTCCGGGCGAGGAGGAGGAGCACCAACCCCGCGAAGATCGTGAGGATCACGAGCATCACGAACGCGTGCGAGAGCGCGAGCCGCACGCGGAGCGACCGGAACATCTACCGTCCCACCGAGTACCCCACGCCGCGCACCGTGTGGATGATGTCGCCGCCTGGTCCGAGCTTGCGCCGGAGATAGTGGACGTAGAGATCGACCACCTTCGTCTGCGCGTCGAACGGGAAGTCCCACACGAGCTCCTTGAGCTCCGCCCGCGTCAACACCTGTCCTTGATGTTCGAGCAGGCATGTCAACAGATCGAACTCCTTCGACGTCAGCTCCACCTCCTCGCCGTGGACGCGCACGCGGCGCGCCCGGGGATCGAGGCTCACGCCCGCATGTCGGAGCACCGCCCCGGCCGGAGCGCCGCGGGAGCGCCGTGCGAGGGCGTCCACCCTCGCGAGCAGCTCGTCGAAGGCGAACGGTTTGACGAGGTAGTCATCGGCTCCGCTGCGAAGGCCGTCGACCCGGTCGTCGATCCCGTCGCGCGCCGTGAGCATCAGGATGGGCGTCGTTATCCCTCGGGTGCGAAGCGTCCGGGTGAGCGAGACGCCGTCCATCCCGGGGAGCATCACGTCGACGATCGCCAGATCGAGCTCGTTGCTCGAGGCCCGCTCGAGACCTGCGGAGCCGTCGTCGCAGGTCTCGGCGACGTGGCCCGCGGTTCGCAGTCGGCGCGCGATGAGGTCGGCGAGCCGGCGGTCGTCTTCGATCACCAGGATGTTCACGGAGCCATCGTCGCAGGCCAGCGCGTGGACGAGGCGATCCTTACCACTCTCTTACCGTCCTCCGAACGCTCTCGAACGATGAGCGGCGAATATCCGGAACATGCGGACGGACCCTCGGAGCTCGAAGACCCCGCTCAGACCGGACACGACCCGTCGAGGGACGTATCCGGGCAGGAGTCGGCGGCACCGATCGCCGAGCATCGCGGACGGCTGGATCGAGATGCCGTGGTCGATCCGGATCCTCAGGGCCTTCCTCGGCGTCACGTTCGTCTTCGCGGGCGTGCAGAAGTTCCTCGATCCCAACTTCCTCCGGGCCGGCGGCGGCGACTACATCGGGACACAGCTCGCCGGGTTCGCTGCCGGGACACCGGCCGCCCCGCTGATGCACATCCTCGGCGAGGCGCCCGTGCTCACCGGGATCGCGATCGCGATGCTCGAGATCGCCGTCGGGCTCGGGACGCTGGCGGGCATCGGGATACTCGCCGCCTCGCTCGTGGGGTTCGGGATCAACGCGACGCTCTGGCTCTCCGCCACGTGGCACACCCACCCCTACTTCCTCGGATCCGACTCGATCTACGCCGTGGCATGGCTGGCGCTGGCGGCCGGGATCGTCGAGGTCGAGCACGCTCGTCGCGGTCGCATCGCCGGACCCATCGAGCGGATGGACGGGATCAGTCGCCGCGAGTTCGCTCGCGGAAGCCTCATCGCCGGGGTCGCCGTCGCGCTGGGGGTCGCGTCCAAGGCGTTCGCGGGTCCGGCGTCGTCGTCGGGACTCGGAGCGCTGGCCGACCCCGCGCGTGGCTCGGCGCGGGCGTCGTCGGGAGCGACCGGCTCGCCGAGCGCGGCTCCGACGATGGGCCCGACCGCGCCGACGACGCCGGGTCGGGTCCTCACGACCCTCGACGCCCTACCCGTCGGACGCGCCGTCGGCTTCACGGATCCACAGGTCGGGCCGGCGGTCTTGCTTCGCTTGGCGAACGACCAGGTGGTCGCCTACAGCCGATCGTGCACGCACCAGGGATGCCTCGTGGGATACGACCAGAGCTCCGAGATCCTCGTCTGCCCCTGTCACGGAGCGGAGTTCGACCCAGCCCACCAGGCTGCGGCGATCGCCGGGCCGACCCGCACCCCGCTCGAGTCGATCAAGGTGGTCGTCGACAACGCGACCGGCGACGTGATCCTGCCCGCATAGCCGACTCGAGCTCCGCGACCGGCCCCGCACCGAGGGCAAACCCGCCCTGTGAGGTACAGAACGTTCGTACCGAGGGATGGGCGCGCTGAGATAATCCCGAACCGTGCGCTACGACTCGATCCTGGATGCCATCGGGGACACCCCGCTCGTCGGCATCCCCCGGATGTCTTCCGCTCCCGGTGTTCGCATCTGGGCGAAGCTCGAGGGGCAGAACCCCACAGGCTCGATGAAGGATCGCATCGCGCTC
This sequence comes from Actinomycetota bacterium, assembly GCA_036395715.1. Lineage (GTDB taxonomy): Bacteria > Actinomycetota > UBA4738 > UBA4738 > HRBIN12 > AC-51. The sequence goes on from DASWDB010000085.1 coordinate 3,382, forward strand.
GCCATGGTGGAAGCGGCGGAGGGCTCCGGCGAGCTGACGCCCGAGCGGACGATCCTCGAGCCCACGTCCGGCAACACCGGGATCGCGCTCGCGATGGTCGCACGTCGAAAGGGCTACAAGCTCACGGTCGTGATCCCCGACAACGCGAGCGACGAGCGGATCGGGCTGCTCCGTCTGTTCGGCGCCGAGGTCGTCCTGTCGGATGGAGCGAAAGGAACGAACGGCTCGATCGAGGTGGCGCGCGCGCTCGCCGCCGACCCGCGGTACTACATGCCCTTCCAATATGGCAACCGCGCCAATCCGGATGCTCACGAGAAGGGAACGGCGCAAGAGATCATCCGCGACCTCCCGAGCGTCTCGCATTTCGTCGCCGGGATGGGGACCGGCGGGACCTTGACGGGTGCCGGTCGCGGGCTCCATGCGTACAACGAGCAGATCAAGGTCATCGCCGCCGAGCCCGAGCTTGGCGACCTGGTCTACGGCCTACGCTCCCTCGAGGAAGGGTTCATCCCGCCGATCTTCGATCCCGAACAGATCGACCGGAAGTTCCTGGTGAACGCCGCCGACTCCCTCCAGGCGACGAGGGAGCTCACGGCGCGTGAGGGGATCTTCGCCGGGATCAGTAGCGGCGCGGTGATCCACGTCGCGCAGCGCGTCTCCCAGGAGCTCGACGGCGGCGACATCGTGTGCCTGCTGCCGGACGGCGGGTGGAAGTACCTGTCGACGCATGCGTGGGCGGACGATCTCTCGGCTGCGCAGCGAGGGGTCGAGGAGTCCTTGTGGTGGTAGCGCGTGAGCGATAGCCGACCGATCGGGGTGTTCGACTCGGGCGTCGGCGGTCTCACGGTCGCGCGAGCGATCCTCGATCTGTTGCCGAACGAATCGCTGATCTACGTCGGGGATTCTGCCCACTTCCCGTACGGCCCCCGGCCCGTCGAGGAGATCCGCGGGTTCGCGATGCAGATCGCGGCCTCCCTCGTCGAGTGTGACGTGAAGCTCCTCGTGGTGGCATGCAACTCCATCGAGGTCTCCGCGATCGGCGACATCGCGACGGCGCACGGGGTCCCCGTCGTCGGGGTGATCAATCCGGGAGCGCGGGCCGCGATCCGCGCAACCAGGAACGGCGTGGTCGGCGTGATCGGAACGTCCGCGACGATCCTCACGGGTGCCTACCGGCGCGCGGTGGGGTCGACCGTCGAGCTCCACGCGGCGGCCTGTCCCGCCTTCGTCGAACACGTCGAGCGGGGCGACACCACGTCGGAAGGGTTGCGGCTGGCTGCTCGCAGGTATCTTGCACCGCTGAAGGAGAAAGGCATCGACACGTTGATCTTGGGATGCACGCATTACCCGTTGCTCTCCGGGCTGCTCCAGCTGGAGCTCGGCCCAGACGTGGTGCTGGTGTCGTCCGCGGAGGAGACGGCGAAGGACGTCTATGCCGAGCTCCTTCGGACCGGACGTCTCCGCGAGGAGCCGGAGCTCCCGCACCACGAGTTCCTCACGACGGGAGACGCCGAGCCGTTCCGCGACCATGCGGAGTTCTTCCTGGGACGCGAGCTCGCCCATGTGAAGGCCGTACACATCGAAGCCGGCGGTCGCTCGTGAGGCTCTCGGTCCTGGGTTCCCACGGGACGTGGCCGGGAACGGGCGGGGAGTGCAGCGGGTACCTCGTCACCAGCGGGTCCTTCCATCTCTGGCTCGATGCGGGCACCGGCACGTTCGCCCGATTGCAGGAGCACGTCGCGCCCGGTGACATCGACGCGGTCCTGATCACGCACGGCCACGCGGACCATTTCCTCGACGTCATCCCGGCGTTCTACGCTCGCCATTACGGGGATCTCGGACAGGCCGGCCTGCCGTTCTACTCGCCGGCCGGTTTCATGGATCTGGCCGCGTTGCTCGTCTCCGAGAACGGCCGGAACGTGATGGCCGAGGCATACGCGTTCGACCAGATGGAAGCGGGCCGCGTGGTCGAGGTGGGGCCCTTCCGTGTGACGTCCTTCGAGATGACCCACATCGGCGTGTATTCACTCGGGTACCGGATCCAGGCGGAGGGTCATACGCTCGCCTACACCGGTGACACGGGGCCGTGCGATGAGGCCATCGAGCTGGCACGCGGCGCCGACCTGTTCCTGTGCGAGGCGACGTATCAAGATCCGATGGATCACACCTTCTTCCATCTGAGTGCGGAGCAAGCGGCCGAGCACGCAGCCCGGGCCGATGTGCGCCGGCTGGTGCTGACGCATCTCACGCCGGCGCTCGACCCTGGCGTCTCCCTCGAGCAGGCGGCCGGGCTGTTCGCCGGGCCGATCGACGTCGCGACCCGTGACGCGGTATGGGAGGTCGGCCGTTGACACGGCCCGACGGTCGCGCGTCCGGCGAACTCCGTCCGGTCACGTACGAGTTGGGGTACCAGGGATGGGCGAACGGGTCCGTCCTGTTCTCCATGGGCAAGACGCGGGTGCTGTGTGCGGCCACCGTGTCGGAGGACGTGCCGCGTTGGCTGCGCGGAACGGGTCGTGGCTGGGTGACGGGCGAATACTCGATGCTCCCGGCATCGACCTTGGAACGGTCGGGTCGCGAGGTGAACCGCGGCCGGCCGGGAGGACGAACCCAGGAGATCCAGCGTCTGATCGGCCGAGCGCTCAGGAGCGTCACCGATCTCGGCCGGCTCGGTGAGCGCACCGTGACGATCGACTGCGACGTCTTGGTGGCCGACGCAGGGACACGGACGGCGTCGATCACGGGCGGCTACATCGCGCTCGCCCTGGCGTTGCGCAGCCTGACCGATGGTCCGGCCCCCGCCGACGTGTTGTGGGATTCCGTGGCGGCGGTCTCGGTCGGTCTCGTGGATGGGGAGCCCCGCGTCGATCTCTGCTACGAGGAGGACGCCGGGGCGGAAGTCGACTGCAACGTCGTGATGACCGGCGGCGGGGCGCTGGTCGAGGTCCAGGGAACGGCGGAAGGCTCACCGTTCTCCCGGGCGCAGCTCGACGAGCTCCTCGACCTCGCTGCAGCGGGGATCGCGCAGCTCACGAAGATCCAAGCCGAGGCGCTCGGGATCTGAAGGACGGATGGCGCTGCCGCTGCGGATCGCCCTCGCGACCAGGAACGAGCACAAGCTCATCGAGATCACGCGGATCTGCGCCGACTGGCCCGTCCAGTGGGTCACGATCCGCGATCCGAACAGGTTCCCGGACGTCGAGGAAACGGGGGAGACCTACCTCGACAACGCGGCGCTCAAGACTCGAGCCGTGGCGGATGCTTTGGGGATCCCCGCCATCGCGGATGACTCCGGCATCGAGGTCGACGCCTTGGGAGGCCGACCCGGGCCTCGGAGCGCCAGGTTCGCCGGTCCGGACGCGACGGACGCGCGGAACCTCGCCGAGTTGATCCGTTCGGTCCGGGGGATCCCGGCCGCGGGTCTCACGGCTCGCTATCGGTGCGTGGCGGCGTTCGCGGAGCCGGGCGATGAGGTCATCTCCGCGGAAGGCCTTTGCGAGGGAACAATCACCACCAGACCGCGGGGGGCCGGCGGCTTCGGCTATGACCCGATCTTCCTGCCGGTCGGCTGGGACCGGACGATGGCCGAGCTCGCTCCCGACGAGAAGGACCGCATCAGCCACCGTGGGCGCGCGTTCCGCGCCCTCCGCGCGTTGCTGCTCGACGGTTGAGCCTTCGGGCATGGGCCGAGGCGCCTACCGAACTCAAGGTAGCTGCGCCCACCGCCGAGGACTCATCAGTGGACCTCGATGACCGCGACAAGCGGGCGCTTCCACTCGAAGCGTTCCTTTCGGGGCGGCCGCCGGCGTACGTCCTGGCCGTGGCCGTCCTGTTCGTGATGGGTGTCGGTGTCGCCGACTCCCTGATCGGTCCCGACGTCTCGATCGCGCCGTTCTACGTGCTCCCGATCCTGATCGCGACCTGGAACCTCGGCCGTGCGTGGGGATTCCTGGTGGCCGGCCTTGCCGCCGTCGCGATGCAGCTCGCCCACGTCCGCTCGGTCGAGACGAACGTCTTGGTGCCATCGTGGAACGCGCTCGTGTGGTACGCGGTGTTCCTGTTCGTGGTTTGGCTCCTCGCGATCATCCGCGACCACGCGAAGCGCCAGCGCTGGCGGCTCGAGTCTCAGGAGGAGGTCTCCGACGACCTTCGCGCCCAGAACGACATGAAGAACACCCTGCTGCACGCGGTCTCGCATGATCTGAAGGGTCCACTCGCCGGGATCCTCGGCGCGATGCAGACCATCCGCCGCGCCGACCAACTCAAGCTGACCGGCGTCGAGCTGAACGATCTCTACGGCGTCATCGAACAGGCGGGGAAGAAGGCGGCCCGCCTCGTGGACGATCTGCTGGATCTCGACCGGCTCCGCCGCGGCCAACTCCAGCCGGAACGCGAGCCGACGGACGTCGGCGAGCTCGCCGATCGGCTGGCGACCGAGCTGCCATCGCTCGCCGGCCACCCGGTACGGATCGAGAGTGAGCCGATGCTCGTCGACGTCGATCGAGCGAAGGTGGAGCGGATCGTGGAGAACCTGCTCAACAACGCGGCCCGGCATACCCCGGCGGGCACCCCCGTGCAGGTGCTCGTCAGCGAGCGGGACCGGGGGGTGGTCGTGGTCGTGGAGGACGAGGGACCCGGCGTGCCCGATGACGTCAAGGACGAGATCTTCGAGCCGTTCCGCCAGGGCTCGAGTGCGCGCGGCGGCGTGGGCATCGGCTTGTCACTCGTCCAACGATTCGCCGAGCTGCACGGCGGGACGGCCAGCGTGGAAGACCGGCCGGGCGGCGGAGCTCGCTTCGTGGTGACGCTGCCGGGGGAGGTCCAGCACGTGACCCACCCC
>DASWDB010000086.1:0-2812 GCA_036395715.1 Actinomycetota bacterium
GCCCGACGGCCCTGCAACGAGCGGTCCGCTCGATACGCGGTGGGACGTCTCGATCGAGAACTCGGTCGCCTTCCGCGACGGGGTCGTCTACTTCGCGAACTCGGGCGGGCTCGTCCAGGGATGGGACATCTCCGACATCCTCGACGGCGGCACGGTCGCCACCGAGGTCTTCCGGTTCTGGACGGGAGACGATACGGATGCGTCGGTCGTGATCGACGACCAGGGCTTCCTCTACGTCGCCAGCGAGTACCAGCGGTTCGACGACCGGTCGAAGCAGGTCGGCCAGCTGATGAAGCTCGACCCACGGAACCCGAGCGATCCGCTCGTGTGGAGCATCCCCGCGACCGAGATCGGGTTCGAAGGGGCGGGGGGGAGCTGGTCCACCCCGGCGCTGTACGGTGATTACGTCTACTTCACGACGGCCGCCGGCCGCGTGCTCGAGGTCGAACGAACGACCGGCCGGATCGTGTGGCAGCTCCAGATCGGCGCGCCGGCGATCGCGTCCCCGGTCGTCGTGGACGGGACGTTGCTGCAGGGCGACTGCTCGGGACACCTCTACGCGTGGGACGTCCGCGATCCCACGGTTCCACCGCCCCTCCGGTGGAGCCTCGATCTGGGTGACTGCATCGAATCGACCCCGGCGGTCTGGCGGGGGTGGCTCTACCTGGGGACGCGGGAGGGATTCTTCTACGGGATCGCCGACGAGGGCACGCCGGCGCCCACGGGAGGCTGATCAGCCACAGAACCGTGGCAACGCCGTGACTTGCTGCCACTGGTTGGCGTGGCCCACCGTGAAGGAGGTGCCGACCAGCAGCAGCACGATCGCGGCCCCCACGAACGAGAGCAGTGCCGAGCGACCTTCGCGGGAGGTGTCGGCCGTGACCCCGAGGACGAGACCGGCGACGAGCCCGCCGACGTGTGCACGCCAATCGATGAACGAACTGAGCGAGAACGAGAGCACCAGGTTGATCACGATGAGGAATCCGATGCTGCGTGTTCGGGCAGCGTAGAACGCGAGTGATCGCCGACGGTAGTTGTAGGCGAAGAAGGCTCCGAAGAGGCCGAAGATGGCGCCCGACGCGCCGACGCTCGGAGACAGAGGTCCGGTGAGGCTCACGGCCTGCCCGAACGTGAAGCTCATCGCTGAGGCGAAGAGACCGCTCACGAAGTAGATCACCAACAGGCGTTGCCACCCGAGCTCTTGCTCGATGACGTTGCCCACGATGTAGAGCACGTAGCAGTTCAGCGCCAGGTGGATCAACCCTGCGTGCAGGAACATCGAGGTGAGGAGCCGCCACGGCTGGTACGCCGTGCAGGGTCCGAGGTCGGCGCCCAGCCGCACCAGTTGACTGCTGGACGGGCCCAGGATCAGGGAGTTGGGGCCGCCGCGGATCGTTTCGATCGCCGTGACCACCACGAGGATCGCGATCAGCACGTTCGTCACCGACCATCCCCGCGGGGGTCCCGTCCCTACCTGGCGGGCCGGCCGGTGGAACTCTTGCTTCTGCTCCTTCACGCACTCGGGACATTGATGCCCCACCGGCGCCGGGTACATGCAATCCGTGCAGATCGGCCGCCCACAGCGCGTGCAGTGCACGCCGGTCTCGACGGCCGGGTGGCGGTAGCAATGTTCGATGACCGGGGGCGGCGGCACGGGCGTGGGATCCACGCGCGCAATCGTACGGGCGGGGCGGGTTTGCGCCTCGTCGGTCAGCCGTGCGGCTCGTGGTCGTGCGGATCGACGTGGACCATGACGTCGGCGAGTCGGGGCACCTCGTGGAGCAGGGCCTGATGGACGTCGTCCGCGATCGCGTGGCCCTGGTGGACCGTGAGCGTCGGCAGGACCGCGACGTTGAGCTCGGCGAGCAACCGGTGGCCGCTCCAGCGGGCCCGGGCCTCGGTGACGTGCTCGACCCCATCGACCGCGCCGGCGACCGCCTCGATCAGGGCCAGGGTGCTCTCATCGGTCCCGTCCAGCGCACGATGCAGAACCGCGCGGGCCGCCCGCCAGAGCGTGACGAGGATCGCGATCGTGATCGCGAGCCCGACGATCGCGTCGGCTCGGTCGAACCCGAGCATGACGCCGACCGTCGCGACGACGACCCCGAGCGACGCGAGCCCGTCGGTCCGCGCATGGAGCCCGTCGGCGACGAGGGCCGCCGATCCGATCCTGCGTCCGACGCGGATGCGGTACGCGGCCACCGCCTCGTTGCCAACGAACCCCACGAACCCGGCGACGACCACCAGTCCGGTCGAGGTTACGCCCTGCGGGTGGATCAGCCGCTGGATCGCCTCGATCCCTGCCACGACGGCCGATACGAGGATGAACGCCACGATCACGAGCCCGGCGACATCCTCCGCGCGGTGGTACCCGTAGGGATACCGGCGGCTCGGCGGTTCGCGTGCGAGGCGGAACGCGATCAGCAACGGGATCGCCGTCAGCGCGTCCGTGAGGTTGTGGATCGTGTCGGCGAGCAGCGCCACCGACCCCGACAGCATCGCCACGACGAGCTGGATCACGGCGGTGACCGCGAGGCCGCCCAGGGAGATCCACGTGGCGCGGGTCCCCGCCCGGGTCGCGATCAGGGCCGCGTCTGCCGGCCCGAAGTGCTCGTGGTCCTGGTCGGGCATCGCGCGAGCACCGTAACAGCCGATCGAGCGGAGGTGCGGGAGGATCCGGTATCAGCCGGCGACGCGGCGCAGCTCGGTCATGACCTGGCTCGGATCGAACAACGGTCCCCAACGATCGGCGATCCTGCCGCTCGGCGCGATCAGGTACAGCCAGGGCTCCGTGAGATCCCCGTTCCGCAGG
>DASWDB010000087.1:0-3858 GCA_036395715.1 Actinomycetota bacterium
TGCCGTTCACGTATCCCGCCGAGCCGATCGACGGCATCGTGGTCACCGGGTTCGGGGGCCCGCAGTATCCGGAGATCCTGCCTAAACCGGTCGGCAACCGGATCCTGACGTCGCATCCCGAGCTGATGACGGCGATCGCACCCACGGGGTGGAAGGGTCGATCCGAAGAGCTCGCGGGGTCGCTCATCGAGCATGTGGGCCAGATCGCGGACGTGTGCGTCCTGGCGATGGAGATGGAGCCCGAGCTCGGTCTGCTCTGCGTCGACTTCATGAGCTCCGACATCGCGGGGCACCTCCTGTGGCATCGGTACGACCACGAGCATCCGGCGCACCGCAGCGGGGATGAGGGTGACGAGCTCGTCCGCGTGTATGAGGCGGTCGATGCAGCATGCGCCCGCCTGATCGACCAGGCCGAGTTCCTCTACGACGAGGATCCAACCGTCTTCGTCGTCTCCGATCACGGTCTGCGCCCGGCGTACTGGACGTTCAACGCGAACGCGTGGCTGGCGCGGGAGGGGTTCCTTCGCTTCGACCCGAAGGCCGTCGCGAGGGCGAAGCGCTTCCGGACGATGGCGCGGGGCGTTCCGGATGACGAACATCTCGGCCCGGGGCGCGTTCGACGCCGTCGGGTGATCGATCGATTGCGGCGCGATCGGGATCGGGATCGGGCCGCATTGCCCCTTGTCGACTTCGCCGCGACCAAGGCGTATTGCTACGGCTACGGCGGACTCGTTTACCTGAGCGAATCCAACGCGGCCGGTCAAGACCCGAAGCTGCTCGACGAGTTGTGTGAGGGCCTCGCGTCGGTGAGCCATCCCGCGACCGGAGCTCGGGCCTTCGATGTGGTTCGTAAGGAAGAGGTCTACGCCGGGCCCTTCATCGACCGGGCTCCCGAACTGATCGTGCTCCCGCGCGACGAGCGGATCCACGTCGCTTCGACGCCTCGTCCCGATGCCGAGACCTTCCAGGTCCTGGACGACCTGGAGCGCGGCGGAAGTTGGTCAGGTCACCACGCCATCAGCGGGTTCCTCGTCGCGGCCGGCGCCGGGATCGCCCGAGGGTCCGAGCCCGACGGCGCCACGTTCGGCCAGATGGCGGCGACGCTCCTTGCCCTCCACGGTCTGGATGCGAACCTCGAGCTGCCTCCGATCCGTGGGATCCTTGAGGAGGCGGCAGAGACGGTTCCCGTCGAAGCCGCGGCTCCCGATGCGTCAGCGGAGGACGTCTTCACGCCGGAGCAGGAAGCGGCGATCGTCGCGCAGCTCCAGGCTCTGGGCTACGAGTGATCCTGCGTCGCGTCGGGCGATCGCGGCCTGGTCGCAGGTGAGATCTTCCAGAAGGTATTCCGGATCGCGATCTTCCCCTCACGGAAGGTCCACAGATCGCACCCCCACAACTCCGTGGGCTCGCCGTCCCGCGTCGTTCCGACGATCGTCCATTCCGACACCCCGCGATCACCGGACACCCAATGCGAGTCGTCGACGAAGCGGGCCTCCTGGAACCTGCCGAACTGTCGCTCGAAGGCGGCGCGAACGTCGGTGCTGCCGATGACGTTGCGTCCCCACGGGCGGCGACCCCGAGGTGTTCGGTAGATGCAGTCGTCGACGAAGAAGGACATCGCCGTGTCGAGGTCGTACCGATTGAAGGCCGCGATCAGCTCGCGTAGGAGCCGGATCGGATCGAGAGCTTGCTGGCTCGTCATGGGGTCGCAGCAGGTTCGGTCGACACGGTCGGGGCGTTCGACGACGGTACCGCTGACCGTACTACCATCCGTCGATGGCGGGGGACCATACCCGGACGACGCCCCGCCGCATCAGCGCCGGCATCCTGTTGTTCCGCGAGCGGGAGGGGCGCCTCGAGGTTCTCCTCGGTCATCCCGGCGGCCCGTTCTTCGCGAAGAAGGACGAAGGATCCTGGACGGTGCTGAAGGGGGAGGCCGACCCCGGAGAGGAGTTGCGGACCGTGGCCCGTCGCGAGTTCGCCGAGGAGACCGGCCACATCCCGCCGGACGGCACGATGCTCGAGCTCGGAGAGGTACGGCAGCGGGGCGGGAAGACCGTGGTGGCCTGGGCGCTGGCCGGGGAGCTCGATCCCGCCACGGCCGCGAGCAACTCCTTCGAGATGGAGTGGCCACCGCGGTCCGGTCGCCTCCGCGAGTTCCCTGAGATCGATCGCGTCGGCTGGTTCGACCTGCAGACGGCGCGGGCGAAGATCCTTCCCGCCCAGGTCCCGTTCCTCGACCGGCTCGAGCGGCTCGTTCATCCGAGCTAGCCGCTCGCCGTCGCCACCCTCTCCGGTAGCTGTCCGACGGGTGACGCCCTACCCTTCCCGTGATGCGGACGTGTCCCCGGTGCGGCGAAGAGAACCCGGAACGCGCCCGGTTCTGCCTGCGATGCGGCGAGCCGCTCGCCGAGACCGAGCAACGCCGGCGAGAGCGGAAGTACGCAACGGCGCTGTTCGCCGACCTCGTGGGCTCGACCGCGCTCGCCGAGCGCGAGGACCCCGAGGTGGTGCAGTCGGTCGTCGGGCGTGCCTTCGACCGGCTGTCGGAAGAGATCCAGCGCTACGAGGGACTCCTGGAGAAGTTCATGGGCGACGCCGTGCTCGCGGTGTTCGGCGTCCCGAGGGCGCACGAGGACGATGCCGAGCGTGCCGTGCGCGCGGCGATGGAGATGCAGGCGGTTCTGTCCGAGCTGAACCGCGGGTTCGCGGCCGAGGGCAAGCCGCAGCTCGCGATGCGCATCGGCGTCGAGGCCGGCGAGGTCCTGGTCGACGTGGACCGCGCGAGCGGGCCGCGGGACCGGATGCTCACGGGTGACGCCGTGAACACCGCGGCGAGATTGCAGACGGCCGCCGAGCCGAGCCGCGTGGTTGTCGGACCCGGTGTGTACGCGGCGACGAAGGACGTGATCGAGTATCGCGAGCTCCCCTCGCTGGATCTGAAGGGGAAGGCCGAGCCGGTCCCCGCGTGGGACGCGCTCCGCGTGAAGGCGAAGCAGCGCGGCGAGCGTCCGCAGCTGGGGATGGAAGCCAAGCTCGTCGGCCGCGACGAGGAGCTCACCGTGCTGAAGCAGACGTTCCGACGTGTGCAGACGGAGGGACGCCCGGCCCTGGTGACCGTCGTCGCTCCTGCGGGCGTCGGCAAATCGCGTCTGGTGCGCGAGCTCGAGAAGTACGTCGAGGGACTCCCCGAGTTCATCTACTGGCGCCGCGGCCGCTGCCTCGCGTACGGGAACACCTCCTACTCGGCCCTCGCTGATGCGATCAAGGCGCAGTGCGAGATCCTCGATGACGACGCGACCGATGTCGCGGTGAAGAAGACCGAGAACGCGGTCCGCGAGCTGTTCGGTGACACCGAGATCGCTCTGAAGATCGGGGCGCTCGTCGGCGCCGGCGAACCCGGCTCGTTCAGCCGCGAAGATCTGTTCGAGGCATGGCGCCGGTTCCTCGAGCGGATGGCGGCCCGATACCCGCTCGTCCTCGTGTTCGAGGACATCCAATGGGCGGACGAGGGGCTGCTGGACTTCATCGAGCACGTCGCGGACTGGGCCCAGGGCCCGATCCTGACGGTGGCGCTCGCGCGGCCGGAACTGTTCGATGCGCGGCCGTCGTGGGGCGGCGGCAAGCGCAACACCGCCTCGATCTACCTCGAGCCGCTCTCGCCCGAGGAGAGCTCCGCGATGCTGGAGGATCTGCTCGCCGGTGGGTTGACACCCGGCCTGTCGCACGCGATCGGGGAGCGGAGCGAAGGCAACCCGCTGTACGTCGAGGAGATCGTCCGGATGCTGATCGACGACGGGGTGTTGCGTGCCTCGGGCGCATCGACGTGGGAGGTTGCCAAGCCGGTGGCCGACGTGG